>CAYLSM010000204.1:0-8139 GCA_964386505.1 uncultured Gemmatimonadales bacterium | reverse complement strand
CCAATTGTAAACTCTGCCGCCGGGAAGGGACCAAGCTCTTCCTGAAAGGCGAGCGCTGCTTCACCGACAAGTGTGCGGTGGAGCGTCGTGCCTTTGCGCCGGGGCAGCACGGCCGCAACGCCGGCCGCCGTCGCAAGACAAGCGACTACAACATGCAGCTCAGGGAGAAGCAGAAAGTCAAGCGGATTTACGGTTTGCTGGAGAAGCAGTTCCGTAACTATTTCGTCAAAGCCTCGCGCAAGAGCGGCGTTACCGGCGAAAACCTGCTTCAGCTTCTCGAGACCCGTCTGGACAACGTGGTCTACCGTCTGGGGTTGGCCCCCAGCCTGAAAAGCGCCCGTCAGCTCGTGCGCCACAGCCACATTCTGATCAACGGCAAGGCGGTGGACATTCCCAGCTACCAGGTTGTTCCTGGTGAGGAAATCTCGGTGCGCGAGAAGAGCCGTCAGCTTGGCCTGATCCTCTCGACCATCGAGCGCCGCGGCAAGCAGGAGCTGGTCAACTGGCTGAGCGTGGACTATAAGTCGCAGACCGGCCGTCTGCTGGAGTTGCCGAGCCGGGCCGATATCCCGATCGCTGCACAGGAGCAGCTGATCGTGGAGTTGTACTCGAAGTAAGCGCAGAGTGCGCCGGGGCAGACAGCCAGGCACGCACAGTGCTTCGCCGCAGCCCCGGCCGCAAGGCCGCCGCCTGAGTTCCGGGGCCTGCCGCTGGCAGTCTCCGTTCGCGGGGCGGAAGCACAAAGGCCTTGCGTTGCGCGACAGCAGCAAGGCAGTACTGTTAACCCGGGATTAATTTCCCCCTTAGGCTTGATAATTCAAGCGGGAGATATACGGGTCATGAATCTAAAGAATCTGGTTTTGCCGTCCAGAATAGAAAAGAACACCCGGAATTATTCCGAGACCTTCGGCGAGTTCAGTGTCTACCCGCTGGAGCGCGGCTTCGGAATCACCCTGGGCAACGCGTTGCGGCGCGTGCTGGTCTCCTCGCTCGAGGGCGCGGCGATCTGGGGTGTGCGGGTGGATGGCGTGCTGCACGAGCTGTCCAGTATCCCCGGCATAGTCGAAGACATGCCGGAGATCATCATCAACCTCAAGCGCGTAGTGCTCAAGCGCCGGGATGAGGATGCGGTCGAGGGAGTCTGCAAGCTCGAGGTCAACGATGCGGACGAGGTCACAGCCGCGAAAATACAAACACCTCCGGGCTTCGAGGTGGTGAACAAGGACCTTTACCTGTTCAGCCTGAAGGAAAAGAAATCCGTGCGTATGGAGCTAATGGTCAAGTGCGGCCGCGGCTACCATCCCTCCAACACGCACGAGGTGCCGGGCGATGACCCGCAGTTCATACCCATCGACTCGCTGTTCTCGCCGGTGGTGAAAGTCTCGTTCGACGTGGAGGAGCAGCGCGTAGGCCAGCGCACCGACTACGACAAGCTGGTCGTGCGGGTCAACACGAACGGCTCGATCACCCCGGAGCGGGCGATGATCAACGCCGCCGAGCTGCTGATCAAGCATTTCGAGTTCCTCAAGACGTTCAGCGAGCCGGAGGAGGCCAAGCCGACCGCCACCGACCTGCGCAAGAACCGTCTGAAGGAGCTTTTCAACCGCAGTGTCGAGGAGCTTGAGCTGTCGGTACGCAGCAGCAACTGCCTCAAGGCCAGCAACATCAAGACCCTGGGCGAACTGGTGCAGAAGACCGAGAGTGAGATGATCAAGTTCCGCAACTTCGGCCGCAAATCGCTCAACGAGATCTCCGAAATACTCTCCCGTCACGGGATGCATTTCGGGATGAAGCTGGAGCGCAACGACAAAGGCGAGTGGGAACTCCTCGACGATGGTGGCGAGGATATCAGGACCGAGCCGGTCGAGTAAGGCCGGACCAGACTGGCATGAAACGTTACTGGAGCTGTCCGGACAGTGACCGGCGAGCTTCACAGAATGGTTTAAGCGATTAAGGGATCACTCATGAGACACATGAAAAAAGGCAATGCCCTGAACAGGTCGCAGAGCCATCGCCGGTGGATGCTCAGCAACATGGTGACCAGCCTGTTCCAGCACGAGCGGATCGAGACGACCGTGGCCAAGGCCAAGGAAGCCCGTCCGCTGGCGGAGAAACTGATCACCTTTGCCAAGCGTGGCGACCTGCATGCCCGTCGTCTGGTGCTGCGCATAGTCCGGGACAAAGCGGTGGTGGACAAGCTGTTCAGCGCCCTGGGCGAGCGCTACCGCAACCGTCCGGGCGGCTACACCCGCATCCTGCGCCTCGGGCACCGTCTGGGCGACAACGCCCCGATGGTTATCTTCGAGCTGGTGAAGGAAGAGACCCGTAAGGGCGCCAGCGGACGTCGCCGTCGCGGACGTAAGAAGAAAGAGGGCGCTCCGGCTGCAGTGGAGTCGAAAGCCGCCGAGGCCGTATCGGCACCGGTAGCCCAGGAAGCGGCAGCCGAACCACAGGCCGAGGAAAAGCCGGCCGAGTAGTCAGGCCGGATGAGGTTCGATAAAAAAGGTAAGGGATTGACGGGCCCGCCCGCGATGCCTTACCTTTTTTTATGCCCTGGAGCCAACTTTGAGCGACTGGAAAGAGTGATGCGCCTGAGGACTTTGGTCATACTGCTCCTGCTGACTGCCCTTCTCTGCGGCCAGGTGGATGCGGCCCGCAAGGCGGTGATCCGCATGCGGCCGGCCGAGGGCAAGGGCAAGGTGGATGAGAGGTCTGGTTTCAGGCGGGGGAGCGGACGAGCGCTCTGGGTGGTGCGCACGAGCCTGCTCAGCCGCGAGAACCTGGACCGTCTGGTGGATCAGGCCGCCGGGGCGGGATTCAACACCCTTTTCGTTCAGGTCTGCGGGCGCGGGGATGCCTATTTCCCTTCGCGGGTCTTCCCTCCGGCCGAGGACTACGCCCAGCGCGTGGCCGGGGCCTACGACCCGCTGGACTATGTGCTCCGAAAGGCCCACGCCCGCGGGATCGAGGTGCATGCCTGGGTCAACACTCTGCTGGTCTGGTCGTCGCCACAGCGGCCGAGTTCGGACGCACACGTGGTCAACGCGCACCCGGATTGGATCATGGTCAACAGCCAGGGTGAGCGCATGAGCGACTACCCGTTCGAGCGTTACGCAAGCTTGAGGATCGAGGGTGCGTTCCGCAGCCTGGCCGAGCCGGAGTCTGGGCGCGAGCTGGAGAGGTTCCTCCTCGACCTGGTGAGCCGCTACCCGTTGGACGGCCTGCACCTGGACTACATCCGCTACCCGTCCGACGGTGTGGATTACAGCCCGGCCGCGCGCCGCGAGTTCCACGCCGGGAACGGAGTGGATCCGTTGGCCCTGTTCACCCAGCGCGAGCAGTTGGAGCAGCGCCTGGGCCCGGCCGCGGTGGACAGCCTCTTACGGCGCTGGCAAGCCTACAAGGCCGGGCTGGTGACCGGTTTTGTCACGACCCTGCGCGGCCACCTGCGGCAGGTTCGCCCGGAGCTGCGGCTTTCGGCCGCGGTGAAGCCGGATATCGACTCGGCCTACCGCACTTTCGCCCAGGACTGGCCTGCCTGGGTGCGCAGCGGGAATATGGATTTCGTGGTCCCGATGGCCTACAGCAAGAAACCGGAGCTGGTCTACAGCCAGATCGAGGCCGCCTGCCGTGCGGTGGGGCGCGAGCATGTCTGGGCCGGTATCCGGGCCTGGGAGGTGACTGTCTCCTCGGTGATGGAACGGGCGCGACGGATAGAGCCATTGGGCGCTGGCGGGATCAGCTTTTTCTCGTACAACGGCATGGAGAACAACGCCCAGTTTTTCCGCAGCGTGCGCTCCTGGGCTCACGGGCGTTGAACGGCCGGTGCGGGTAAAAGAAAACGGCGCCGGAATGCAAACACGGCGCCGGAAGATTTCAGGATCATGGCGCGCCGCGACCGTTTGAATTACACACCCCACCCGCTGGCGCGGGCACCCCTCTCAAGAGGGGATTTCTCCCGCCCTGGTATGGGCTTTGTGGTGTGGCCTTCGAGGGTAAGTTTTTAATCCCCTCTAAAAAAGGGGTGGCGGCGTCAGCCGACGGGATGTGTAAAAAGGTTCACCTCACTCCTGCTCTGGAGCTTTCTTCCCGCGCTCCTCGCGCTTAACCTCGTCCCAGACCTTGTCCAGCTCCTCGATCGGCAGTTCGCCCAGCTTGAGGCCCCGGCTACGAAGCTTTTTCTCCAGGGCCTTGAAGCGGCGGACAAACTTGGCGTTGGTGCGCTCCAGGGCCAGTTTGGGGTGTACCTCCAGCAGGCGGGCCAGGTTGACCACGCTGAACAGAAGGTCGCCGATCTCCTCCTCCATCCCATCCCGCTGCCCAGCGGCCACGGCCTGACGCAGCTCGCCCACCTCCTCCTCCACCTTGTCGAACACCTCCAGCGGCCCGGACCAGTCGAAGTGGTACTTGCTCACCCGACCCTGGATGCGGTAGCTCTTGAGCAGTGGCGGCAGGCTCCTGGGCAGGCCGTCCAGCACCGACTTGCCCGGCTCGGAGTCGCCGTTGGTCCGGGCGGATTCCTGCTTCTCGCCCTGCTTGATCTGCTCCCAGGCGAAGAGCTGGTCCTCGCGGCTGTCGAATTTCACTCCGGCGAACACGTGCGGGTGACGGCGGATCATCTTGTCGCGGATCACCGCCACCACCTCGGGCAGGCCGAACCGTCCGGCCGCCTCGGCCAGACTGACCTGGAAACACAGGTGCAGCAGCACATCACCCAGTTCCTCGCGCAGGTGCGCCGGGTCATCGCTCTCGATTGCCTCCAGCAGCTCGTAGACCTCCTCCAGCAGGTAGGGCTTGAGCGAGCGCGCGGTCTGCTCGCGGTCCCAAGGGCAGCCCTCTGGCGAGCGCAGGAAAGCCACCAGCTCTTTCAGCTCCTCGACCGAGTGGATACCGCTGAAATCTTTCCTTTTGTCCTCCATAGCCTCTCCTCTCGCAGCGTGACTGTACACTGTCTCAAAGATAACCCCGGCGCGATGAAAGGCAAGCCCGCCGCGGCGCTCAGGGGAGGATTGAAGCCGCGCCTTTCGGTAAAACTTGCTCTCGACGGGCCGGACAAGTATATTAATGGCTTGATATTTCCGGCTGTTCCGGCGAGTCCGGCGGCCTGGGCACGGGCAATCAGTCAGAGCGAAGCGACATATGGCCGACAGCAAGGACCTCCCAGAGAAGGTGAACAAACCTGGTGAAGTGGTGCAGGCGCGCACGGATGAGGACGACGACGATCCTTACGATCCGGATGAGGACGATCTGAACCGCAGGAGCGAGATGCCGTTCCTGGACCATTTGGAGGAGCTGCGCCAGCGCATTCTCTGGTGCCTGGCCTTCATCTTCGTCGGTATTATCCTGGGTTTCTGGATAAACAGCAAGTACGACCTTCTCGCGGTCATCGTCAAGCCCGTGGTGCCGTACCTGAAGAACGGCAAGCTGATGATCATCAAGCCCACCGAGGGTTTCATGATCGCGATGAAGCTGTCGTTCTTCTTCGGGATGCTGTTTGCCTCGCCGGCGATGATCTACCATTTCTGGGCTTTCATCGCCCCGGCTTTGCTCAAGAAAGAGCGGCGGGTGGTGTTCCCGCTGTTGTTTCTTTCGTTGTTCATGTTCGTGCTGGGCGCGGTGATGGCGTTCTATGTCACGCTGCCGCTGGGCATGGCGTTCTTCTCGAAATTCCAGTTCGCCTCCACCGAGTTCATGCTCACCGCCAGCTCGTACCTGGACATCGCCACCCAGCTCGTGCTGCTGACCGGCGTGGTGTTCGAGCTGCCGATAGTGATCATGATCCTGGCCCGTCTGGGGCTGGTGACACCCGAATTCCTGCGCACCAAGCGTCGCCACGCGATCCTGATCATCTTCATCATCGCCATGGTCGTCACGCCGCCGGACCCGGGCAGCATGATCCTGGTGGCCGTGCCGATGTGCCTTCTGTACGAGATCAGCGTCTGGATCGCGGTGGTTGTGGCGCGCAAGAAGAAAGAAGCCGACTCAGAGTAATCCGACCGGAGTCGCACCAGGTGATTAAATATTCCGCGCTGCCCCCCTTACTGTTCGCCGCCCTTCTGCTCGCGGCCTTTGCTGTCCAGGCCGCGCCGCCGCGGGGTGCGATGATGGGGGGAGCACAGGCCTCCGGTGAGCGCCCGCGCGCCGGACGGGCCGCGCGGGACAGCAGCGCCGCCGCACGCAAGGATTCTCTCGCCTCCAAAGCCAACCTGCCCGAGCCGGACTCCCTGATGCAGGCCCTGTCCGGCCTGGGCGGCCCCCAGAGTGAAAAGATACAGTACTCCGGCCAGGAGATCACTTTCCTGGTCCGCCGCGGCGTGATGCTGCTGCACGGTTCAGCCGAGGTGGCCCAGGCGGGCCAGAAAGTGCGCGCCGACTCCCTGATAGCCTACAACCGACGCACGGGAGAGATATTTGTCAGCGGAAGCCCCTCGCTCGATGACGGGACCGAGAGCATCGAGGGGACCGAGATGCGCTACAACGTGGATCGCGACCGCGGCATGATCTCGGCAGGCCACACCACTTTCGGCGACTGGATACTCGGCAGCCGCCGCCTGAGCAAGGTCGGCCCGGACAGCATCTACGGCGCGGGCAACAATTTCACCACCTGCGACCTGGACTCGGGCCGGGTACATTACCATTTCGAGAGTCCGCGGATCAAGGTGCTGCGCGACAAGCGGGTCTTTGCCGCCCCGGTGGTGCTCAGGGTGGGACGGGTTCCGGTTTTCGCCCTGCCCTTTGTGTTCTTCCCGATCACCCGCGGCAACCGGGTCAGCGGCATCCTCCAGCCGCGTATCGGCGTGAACAGCGTGATGCGCAGCGCGGGCACCGGGCGCACGATCGGCAACCTGGGCTATTTCTGGGCCCCCAACGACTGCCTCGACCTGATGGGCGCCCTGGATATCCGCACCTCCAGCCAGACCACCCTGCGAGGAAGGACCCGCTACAGCAAACGCTACGAGTATGACGGCGATTTCGACGTGCGCCGGATCTGGGACAAGACCAACGGCTCCACGGACTACAGCATTTTCGGCCGCCACAACCAGAACCTGGGCGAAAAGGGCCGTCTGAACGCAGAGATCAATTTCACCAGCAGCCGCAACCTGCTCAGCCGCACCGCATTCGACATCCAGGATGTCCTGCGCCAGAGCCTCAAGAGCCGGGCCACGTTTGCCTGGCGGCCCTCCTGGGGCTATTTCAGCTCAACTCTGGACCACCAGAAAATGCTGCAGCAGGGCAGCTCCACCTCCACGCTGCCCTCGCTGTCGCTCAGTTTCAACAAGCGCAGCCTGTTCCCGGAGAAAAGCCGCAGCCTGCCGCGGCGCGCCGGGCTGCTCAACCCCGGCTGGCTGTACAACATGACCTGGGGCGCCTCCACCGGCTACAGCAACACCCGCAGCCAGAGCGAGAGCAGCGCGGACCGGGATGTCCACCGGGCCACCGGCAGCGTGGACCTGGACACGCCGCAGACCCTCTACGGCTGGCTGAAACTCAACCCGCGCCTGCGCTACTCGGCCACGACCACCCACGACAACCAGGCCGTGGAGAGCGGGTTCGACACCGAGCAGAGCGTGAACCTGTCCACCTCGCTCTCGACACAGCTCTACGGCATATTCGACGGGCCGCGCGTGGGGCCGGTGTTCCGCTGGCGCCACAGCGTGATGCCGCGCCTGACCTACACCTACCAGCCCGACCTCACCGGCGACCGTCCGGCCAGCCGGGTCAACCGCATGGATTTCACGGTCTCAAACGACATCGACTACAAGTACAAGGTGGCCGAGAACCAGGACAAGGGTCAGTCCGGACAAGGACAGGGAGCCGGGTCAGGCATGGGCCAGGGCGGACAGGGGGGACAGCCGGGTCAGGAGCCGGGGGTGAAAAACGGCAAGCTGTTCTCGCTGCGCAACAGCCTGGGCTACGATTTCATCCGCGCGGCGCGGCGCGACACCCTGGGCTGGGGCGACCTGAACACCTCGCTCACCAGCAGCCCGGCCAATTTCCTGAACATCCAGTTGATGATGAACCACCAGATGGTCCAGCCGGGCCTGAAAGAGCACCTCAAGCCGTTCATGAACAGCCTGAGCACCACGCTCACCCTGCGCGGCACCTACAAGGCGGAGGAAGGCGGCAGCACGGCGGAGA
>CAYLSM010000203.1:0-8181 GCA_964386505.1 uncultured Gemmatimonadales bacterium | reverse complement strand
CCTAAGCAGCCTGACTCTCAGAGGCGAGTGTCAGGTGAATACCATCACTGTACACTTTAGATACTTATAGTATAAGTCTGTTTCAACCTTTATGGCCTGCTGAATCCCCTGCATTATATCCTTAAAAGAATTTTCTATCTCATTTTCGATCTTTTTTGTTTGCGGCGAGTCCCAACCGTCTGTCTGCCCTATTGATCTCCAATGATCAATTAAATTTTCGTGAAAACAAACCTTTTTAATAAAGGACTGAAATTTTTCTCGTAGCTCAGGTTCCAAGTAGAGACAATTATGGTTAAACCAATCTTGAACGCCGTTTGCTGTTTTATCCTTTAGGTCGTTTTCTTCAAATATAACATTTTTTAATTTTACGGCTTGAGCATATGCCTCTTGATTAATTTTGAATCGTTGCTCAAGAAGGGCAAAAAAATACCTATCCTTTCTATCTCGCTTTTCCTTTGAATAGTTGATCCACCAAGTGAAAAATGAACCTATTGCAATTCCAAGAATTGTAAATACTCCTGTAAGGAAAATGCCAGCAATGGAAAATACCCTTGTAATCCACGGATAATCCATCAGAGTGCAACCCTTCAGTGTGCGACATTCCAACAATGTGAAGTAGTTTTATTATAAATGTTGCGTCACGGGTCAATCAAGAAAATACTTACTCCGCCAGGGCCAGCAGTGCGAAAATGGTCATTTTGATTCGCATGAAAGCCTTCGCCTTGTTTTAATTGAGGCTATGTCTCAGCCCAGCAGTGTCAAGTGAAATCACGCAAGCCAATCAATAAATACAAGGAAATAATTGCAACCGAGCATAAGAGAATAACCGGCCAGCGGGGGGGGGTATCTATCTGCCGGATGCTGTCAATCTGGTTCCAGCGGGCGAAATCCGTCTCGTAAACCCTCAGGCTTAGATTCTGTAAGTGTGAACTTGTCAGCACCAGTCCGCTGTCCGTGACCGTGGCCCAGCCTCGAATCTCTTTGCCGTCCAGCAAACGCACCCGAATCTTGTAATTTTCATAATAGTGCAGCCGCTCGAACTGCGTGCTGTCGGGCCGTCCTTCCGGGAAAAGAGGGACGGCCAGCAGCGCTCGGGCCATCGACGTGGAGGCCAGCAAAAGTATTATTACGAGTAGGCGTGGCATATAAAACCTTTTCGCAATGCCTGTTTGTGCCTTCAATACTTGGACATAAAGATGCCGAGTATGAAAAGGCCGAAGAATAACGCTCCGAAGAATACAACCCCGGGATAGCGAATCCCTTTGCGATCAAAATCGAGCCGATCGATTTTTCTCCAGGGAAGGAAAATGTCCTGATTGTGGGTACTGGGAGTCAGGCTTTTTTCATAATTCGGGACATGCAGCACCAGTCCGCTGTCCGTGACCGTGGCCCGGCCGTGCAACTCGGTCCCGTCCACCAGACGCACTTCGATCCGATCCTTCCCGAAATTCAGCAGCTTGATCTGCGTGCTGTCCAGCCGCCCGCCGTAGAAAGGCGGGGCGGCCAGCAGACCCGGGGCCAGGAGCAGAGCCATTACGAGTATGAAATTCACAGGCGTCCGTACTTTCATGTTCTTTCCACAGTCTTGATTTCCGGTTCAGTCTCCCATCGCCATTCCCAAAATCTCGGCAGCCAACAAAACACTGCCGACAAATCCAAATAAGTAGATCAGGGGCCACGGGACCTTGTGGCGGCTCACCTCGATGGATTCAATTTCCCGCCAGGGAATGAAATCCACCCGTCTGGTTTTATGGGCGGTCAGACCATTGGCAAAATATGCCTCTGAAAGCACAAGCCCGCTGTCTGTCGCCGCGTACAAGCCGCTGCGAGAGCCACCCTCAACCAGCCGTACTTTCACCTTCTTGCCCTCCAGGGCCTGCAGAAGCTGAAAGTACAGGCTGTCCGGACGGTCCGGGCTTGCGGCTATTGTGGCAATACTGTCGGCTCCTGCAGCCCAAAGCAGCCCCGCCTGTGGCTGGACCCCCCAAAGCAGGGCGGCGAGTCCTATGATTGCAAGAGCACGCTGGAGGGTGTTCATCCTTCTCCCGGTGAGTTGTGGTTCACAAGTGGGTGAGTAGCAGAAACGTGCCCAGGATTGCCAGCGGAATCATAACTATCAGATTGCCTGCCTTCTCCCCCTGGCTGGGCCAGTCGATCTTTTTTATCTGGTTGAATGGGATGCGCCTGTTTTCCTCTCCGCTGACTACCGAGAGGCTGACACTGTCCAGCCGCGCCACCCGCCCGCGGACCGCCTGCCCATCCAGAGTCAGGACAGTGATATCCCTGTCAACCAGGTTTTTCAGCAGGGTCCGGTAGTCGGAGCTATGGCTGCCGAGCGGGCCGGCTGTCTCCTGGGCCCGGCACACCACGGCCGTGAGCGCCAGAGTCAGCAGAACGGCACACAGTATCCGGCCCAAGTTTGCTCCGGGTGGCATTATTGTGAGTAGGTGGAAAAACTCTCTTAACGTGGCAGGAAAAGTCTAACACGACGGCGCGGGGCAATCAAGAAAATACTTACTCAGCAAGGGCCAGGGGCACCGTGAGCTTGACAAAGAACGCCCGCTGACGGCGCCGGTTCGGGCGGTCCCAGCGCACCGGGCGTTAAGAAAAATACACCCGCGACGCAGAGGCGTTCCCTGCCGGACTACGGTGGAACGATATATTGCCTAACTGCTTGCGGGACGCTGCAAAAACTGGTCGAACGCCGGAGAGGGGTCGCTGATTTCAGGGGCTAAAGGTTTTTCAACATAAGGAAACCGAGTATGGCCAGGGGCGCGATGACAATGGCGGCCAGGATTTTTACGGAACCTGTTTCAGGCCCGGCTTTGAATTCAATTTTCTGGAGACTGTCCAGGGGCAGGCTGAGAGTTGCTCCGTTCCGGGAGAGGAACAGGCGCAGGCTGTCCACACCGGCGATTTCTCCCTCGACCTGAGCACTGTTACTTTGAGTAATTACCGCGTGTTTGCCGATCCGTCCCTGCAGCAGAAGCTCGGCCCTGAAGCCCTCGTAAAGTGTTCCGGCGGGCTGATTGTCAGAGCCGGCACCATGCAAGGATACTGCGAACACGCAACAGGCCAGGACTGCGAGCACAACCGCCATGACTTTCGACATAACCGTCCTTTCGTGGCTCATTAATCAGACATGGCGCTCCGCAGAAAAAGCACAGTGGCGATCCCGGACAGCATTGCCGCCCAGAGCCAGGGCGATTGCCCGCGCGAGGGCGCGCGTACGCTGCCGACCTGCTCCCAGGCGGCGAAAGCACCTCTGTCTGTCAGTTCGAGGCCTGCCCAGTTCGCTTCAACCGGACCCTTGTAGGATGTCCCGTCCCGCAGGAAGACCTCGAAATCCTGATCCGGCATCGCCATCAGCAGGCGGATATAAGCGGAATCGGGCCGCGTGGCTCCGGTACCGGCCGACCGCGGCGGTTGCGTTACCGGCGGCAGGGCTTGGGGCTTGCCGGAATCCAGACGCAGGCTCTCGATTCCGGACCAGGGGTGGAAGTCCCGCGGGCCGCTCGGCTTTGGGTTGGAGCCGCGCCAGATTTTCTGGAAGACCACGCCGCTGTCGGTGACAGACAAGAGGCCTTCCAGCTTTTTCCCGTCTGCCAGGACCAGTTTGCCCTTTGTCCCTGTCAGGCCGCGGTACGGCCCGATCAGCGCCGAGTCCGGGGCCGTGCCGCCGATCTGGAGGTCCCGGGCCAGCCCGGCGGCGGGAAGGATCGCGGTGAAGCAGAGAAAGTACATCACTACTCTGCGGATCGAGATAGAAGCCATTGCCTGTTCCTGCTGCTCCGGAGATGATTATTCCGCGGCCAATGAAAATAGAGCCAGAAGCGCCAGCGGCACCGCGATCACGGCGATACATTTGGCTACGGTCAGGAGGCGGGACCGGGGAAACTCTATTTTCTTTATGTTCGCTATCTCGACTTTCCGCGCCTGCTCCCCGCTTGTCAGCGTGACAGCCAGAGAGTCCACCGCGGTCAGGTAACCATCGAGAACCAGGGAGTCGGCCGTGACGAGCCTGACCTCGTCGCCTACATAATCCTGCAGCAGCCCCTGGGTAAGGTTCTCATATACCGGAGGCAATCCGGTTCCGCTTTTCTCCCGTGCCGGGGCGCTGGCCGGCAGCGCCAGCAGGGCCGCCACGAGCAGCGCACAAACAAGCCGGTGGTTTCTCATGCGCCTGACTCGAGTTCGAGAAACAGAAGGAATAACGCGACACAGGTCGCGGCGCCGATGATTACCGTTTTCGTGACCGCGGACATGTTCTTGGCGGCTTTGAGCCCGGCGATATCATCCCACGGGACAAAGCGGTGGCGCTTTGTCAGCAGCAGCCCGCTCTGACGCACCTCAAGCGGGCCCTTGTAGCTGTCGCCGTCCTTGAGGCTCACGCGGTAATTGTTTTTCCTCAGGGCCTGGATAAACTGCAGCAGGGACTGGTCCGGGCGATGGGCCAGGTCAGCGGCCTGCAGAGGGACAGGCTTTTCTTTTTTACCGCGGGCAAAGCTGAGCGAATCGATGTCCGCCCAGGAGAAATTGTACTGTCTGCGGCTGTCGTTCACATTCAATCCGCTCTGTGCCCAGGCCTTGATTGTTAATCCCCCGGCCTGGACCGTGACAACCCCTTCCACTTCCTTTCCGTTGACCGGAAACAGACGGCACCACGCGCCGCTGATTTCCTGCAGCAGGCCGAGAACCGCCGAGTCCGGCGGCGCGCCGTGCAGGGAGCCGTCCCAGGCAGGTGCCGGCAACGGCAGGGTGAGGGCCAGGAGGCAGGGCAGGGCCAAACCGAACCAAAGCTTCCGGAAACTTTTCATGGGCTTGTCGGAGTGGAATGTAACGGATATTTTGGTTTGAGGCTTTATTGAGCTTAGCAGCTCCCGCAGCGGCTGTCAATGTTTCGATGAACAAGAATCAAAAGGGGTCACGGCAGACGGTGCCCCTGCAGGAGAAATCCTCGAACAAAAAAAGAGGGCCGGTCTTTCGTCCGGCCCTCACGCAGATTTTCCTCTGTCTTACCGCTGTCGCTCGTTATTTCTGCTCCGGCTTCGGTTCATCGCTCTTCAGGTCATCCGCTTTCGCGGGCAGGCCGCGCAGAAGGCTCATCGGCACCTTGAACGTGCGGGCCGCGCCGCTGCGGCGCAGGTACACCGACCGTCCCGCCTCCAGCGAGTCGCCGAACGCGGCCTGGGCCACCAGGCTGTCGCCCTTGAAAAGGCCCACCCGCGCGGACGGTTTGCCGAAACCCTGGCTCAGGCTGTCCGCGCCGCTTTCCGATACGATGCTCTCGAAATTCACGCCCTCGATGTCCCAGAGCAGGTTCTGCACTTTCCACTCCTTGGCCGGGGCTTTCTCCGGGGCGGTAAGCTGCCAGGTGTCGCCCTTTTTCTCGACCTCAAGCTTGTGGTCCGGGTACTCCAGGCTCACCCGGTTCACCGTGCCGGTGTCGAACTCGAAAATCTTGCGGTAGCGCAGATCGCGCCCGCCCGGGTCGAGGCGGCCCAGCACGCTGCTGTCAACCGCGGCCACGCCCGGCAGCCCGGTCACCCGCACCCAGACCAGCGAGTCCGCGGCCGAGGCGCGCGCGAACTCCAGGCGGGTCACCGCGCCCGCGGCCGCCACGGAAGCGGTCAAGAGCGGCTGCTGGAACGCGGCGGCGAGCCTGGCCGGCAGCGGGTCGGCAAACTGGCGCGCGCGCAGGTCCTTGAGGTCCCACAACAGGCCGTCCACCTGCGAGCCATCCGCCCGGGAACGCTCGGGAACCAGAAGGCTCCACACACCGGCGCTGTCCTTGCGCGCGGCCACCGGGGCCTCGCCCGGACGGGCCAGGGCCAGGCTGTCGATCCGCTCGCGGACCGCGTGCACCAGGGCCCGGTCGCGAAGGCGCGCCGGGTCGAGGAGAAGGCGCTCCACCAGCGCGGCGGGCAGCACGTAAACGTTTTCCATGCCCTGACGGCGGGCGTAGTAGTTGCCGCCGGGGTCCTTGCTTCCGAAGAACAGCCTCCGCTCGATTTCACCTTTCTGTCCGCTCAGGCTGAGCGTGAGCGCGGGGCTGTCCAGCCCGAAGGCTTTGAGGCCCGTGTCAGGCAGGCTGTCCACGAACGAGAGCGCCTCGGTCTGTTCGACCGCGCGCAAAAGTTCCTTGAGGCTGTCGCTCTCGGCCGGGGCGGCCAGCGGCACGTTCAGTTCCCAGGCGCCGGAGTCACTCAGGCGGGCGGAAAAGAGTGTCGAGGCGCCGCGCTCCAGGCTCAGGCTTTCCACCTGTTCGCTGGCGAAATGCAGGGCTTTCCTGTCCCGCAGGTCGGTAGCGTGCTTGTCCAGATCGGTCCGGGTCCAGGAGTTGAGCAGCAGCACCCGCCGCGGACGGTCGAGGTTTACTGCATAGATAAAGCTTCCGGTGGGGTTCTTGGCCCCCAGGGCCAGGCGCAGCTCGGGTTTGCCTTCTACCTGAAGGCTCAGTATCAGCTCCGGATTATCCAACCCGAACGGGGCCAGGCTCGCGGCGCTGTCCTCCACCACCCGGTCTACCGCGGCATCCGCGGCGCTGCGGATGAGGCGCGCCACCGCGGCGCTGTCGGCATCCGCGGCCAGGGGCCAGGTGATACGCCAGCCTGTCTGCGGCGAGTGGACCAGCACCAGGCTGTCCACACCCAGGCTGTCGCGGCGCAGCACGTGGAACGCGCTCACGCTGTCGGCGGAGAAGGCCAGAGCCTTCTTATCCAGGTCGCTTTCTTTCTGGCGTTCCGCGCCGCCCTTGTACTCGTAGAAATAGTAGACCAGCCCCAGCACCAGAAACAGCGCCAGGTAGATCAGCGGCTTGCGCGCGTTCATCGCTTCGCCCTCCGCCGCAGCCAGATGAACAGTCCGGTCAGGATGATCGTGAGCGGCAGGGCCACCAGGGTGACCACGACCATAGTCAGCATGTCCGAGCGCTCAAGCACCAGGGGCGTGTTCTCGGTCTCGCGCGGCTGGATCGTGATGTCCTCGTTCTGGCCGCGCAGCCAGCGCAGGCAGTTGAGCAGGAGGTCGCGGTTACCGAGCTGCTCCAGGTAGGTGTCCGTGATGAAGTCCCCGTCGCCGATCACCACCAGACGGGCCTCACGGGCCTTGGACGTGCTGTCGGCGGCGGCGCTGTCCGCGTGCTGGAAGAACGAGGGCTCGAGCTGCACGCTCACCCCAAGGCTCACCTTGTGGCCCTGGTCCGAGGCGCGCTGGATCACCTGGTCGAAATTCTGCTGCAGGGCGCCCAGGTCGCTCTCGGCCCAACCCTTCTCGCTCGACTCCAGGAACCGGTTGACCGTGGCCCCAGGGGGCGGCACGCTGTCCGGCGTGACCGAACGCACCATGTCGAACACCGTGCCCACCTCGAAGAAGCGGGTGATGTCATGGGTCGGGTAATCCTTGACCAGGAAAGCGAAAGGACTGTTGACCGAGCCGCGCAGCATGTCGATCACGATATCGTTGCCCACTTTCACCCCGTAGCGGCCGAGTTGCTCGGTCAACAGGGTGTCGGGCATGAACGGATCGAGCAGGAACAGGGCCCGTCCGCCGCGAGCCAGGAAAGTGTCTATCTCTTTCAGCTCAACGGGCAGGAAATCTTTCTTTGGGCCGTCGACAATCAGGATGTCGCAACTGTCCGGCACTCCCTTGCCCGTGGCCAGGAAGGCCTCGCGCACCGGGCCGATCTGGTCCTCGATGCTCTGACGCACCCTGCTGACCGAGTAGGGGTCGCCCTGGTCCGCGCCCGGCTCACCGTGGCCGGTGGTGAAATAGACCGCCCCTCGCGCGCCGGGGCTGGCCCCGCCGATGAGCGAGTTGATCGAGCTGGTGAGTTTGGCCTCCTGCTCGCTGAATATCTTGTCGGTCTTCTCGCCGTAGCGGATTAGCACCGTGCTGGTGCTGGTGATCCCCATCTGCATGGCCAGCAGCGGGTTGCGGTCGATGTCTATCTTCTCGAACTTGAAACGCTTGCTCTGAAGGGAATAGGTCTCCAGCAGGTCGAGCAGCGGCTGCTTGGAACGCAGGTCACCCTCGCCGCGGTAGAACACGTAGACATTCAGGTCGAGCGTGTCGCGGTCCAGCTTTTCCAGCACCTGACGGCTCTGCAGGGCCAGGGAGTGGGTCTTGTTCTTTGTCAGGCCCCAGCGGTGGTTGTGTTTCTCACTGAACAGAGCCACCAGC
>CAYLSM010000202.1:0-8252 GCA_964386505.1 uncultured Gemmatimonadales bacterium | reverse complement strand
AGAGGACGCCCGCGCGGCGATCGACGCATTCATGCAGGTGCTGCGCGAGACCGATCCGGTCGAATACTACAGGAAAGTGAACGAAGATTTCTTCGAGACCGAGAACTGGCCCCTGGCTTTCGCCTGCGCCTGGGACTGGCTGTACGAGGCGATGACTGACAAGGAGCGCGTTGAGGCTCTGCCCAAGCTCGAGCTGTGGTGCAAGGCCCTCTATGACCACACGGAATCCTGGTGGTGGCGGGATGCCTCCTACAACTGCGGAGCGATCCCGGTCGGCGCGCTGGGTCTTCTGTGCACAGCGATCCGCGGCGAGGCCACGCACCCCGATTTCGACAAGTGGTTCCAAAGCTGCATCCAGCGCATCCGGGATAACTATTTCCCCACTGCCTGGCGCGCCAACGGTATCTGCTACGAGGGTCCCTGCTACGCCCAGTACACCCGCAACGCCCTGGAATTCGGCGAGGCGCTGCGGCGCACCGGCGGGGAGGACATTGTACACCAGAGCGGCGCGATCAACGCCATGCACTATCAGGTGTTCCAGTGGCTGCCCCAGGGCGGCTGCGCCCCGGTGGGCGACAACACCGAGTACGGCCGCCGGGTGTTTGTCGGCTCCTACATGCTGGGAATCGGCGAGATGCAGGACTCGGCCGCGCTCTGGACTTTCGAGAAATACACCGACCGCAAGCGTCTGGACCCGCTGATGACTTTCCTGTGGTGGCCGGACAGTCTGGCCGCGGTGAGCCCCGGGCAGTCCGGCTGGCCCACCTCCTGCTATTTCGAGATCGCGCCTTTCCGAGCCGGGTACATTTTCTCCCGCTCAGAATGGGACAACGAGAAAGCCCATTTCTTTGCCTTTGTCACCCGCTTCACCGGGGCCAACCACCAGCACTACGACCACAACACGTTCCTGTTCGACGCGTTCGGGGATGAGTTCGGCACCCACCGCAACATCTACAGCTACTCCGACCCGGACCACGGCGCGGACAAGGAGCACAACATCGTGATCGTGGATGGCGGCGGCTGGCCGGCCCACGACCGTTCCTCGGCCGGGGATGACTGCTCCACCGGCGGGCTGATGGTGGGCCTGGGCCTCGGGCACTTTGCCGACTACGCCCGCGGTGATGCCCGCAATTCCTACCATGACAACTCGGTGCCGGGCAGTTGCCCGGCCCTGCGCGCCGACCGTGCGGTTCTGTTTGTCAAGCAGGGACCCGTGCCCTACCTTCTGGTGACCGATGACATCCAGCAGAGCACCGGCCGTCATGACTACGACTGGCAGTGGTTCTGCCCGGACAGCACGCTGAGCGGGGCCGGAACCGTGACCGACCCGGTGCTGCTCCACGGACAGAACGCCAACTGCTCGATCACGCTTATCGAGCCGGCCCGCCCGGCGCTTTCTTTCAACTGGGTGGTCAGCCCGGGACGGCGCCGCAGCAGCGATCTGGGTCTGGTCAAGGTGCGCCAGAGCGGCAGCCGGGTGCGCTATGTGGCCCTGGCCGCGGCCTGGGCCAAGGGCGCGCCGCAGCCGCGGGTCAGCCCGGGGCCGGGAGTTACGGGCAACCCGCGCGCGGTGAGCCTCGTGGTCGAGGGCGAGGGCTTCCGCGACCTGCTGGTCTGGCAGCCCGAGGACTCGCTGGATGCCCCCGCGCCGTCTGTCACCTGCGGCGGGATGAGCCTGCAGGGGTATCTGGGCATGGTTAGAGTCAACTCCGATGGCTCGGTGGGCGGCTATGTCCTGGGAGAGGGCGGCGCTCTGGCCTGGAACGGGATGGACCTGGCCCGCTCGGGCCGCACGGCCAGCGTCTCGGCGGATGCAGCCCAGATCTGGGTTTCCGGGAAAATGGAGTCGCGCCAGGGGGATGCCCCAATACCGGGCGAGGCCACGGTCCGCGCCCTTGCGGACAGGACCGCGCTCTACCTGGACAGTCAGCCGGTGAGCGGGGAACCTGGCGCGGAGGGATATCTTCATGTGGGGGTGAAGACGGTGCATTGAAAATCATGTATTGCCTTGATCGGGGTTTTTGTGCTAATATCTTTAGTGAATGGAAGAACGCAGTCAGCCGAAAACCCCGATTTGAATGGAGCGGCTCTTGCCCGGTTCCAGAAAGAACAATCCCCAGGGTCCGCCGGCCGCGAAACGGCCGGCGGATCTGAAGGCCGAACTGGCCTCCCTGCAGACCCGCCTTCAGCTCTTACAGGCGTCACGTGACCGGTTGAGCCTTCAACTGGCCACCTACCGCAACAGCCTCGGTATCTGTGAGTTGTACCTCGATGACAATCTGAACATAACCGGCTGCTCGGATGATTTCCCGACCCTGGCGCCTGAGATACGGTCCCTGGTGGTCAACCGGGACAGCCTGGCCGAATTGGTCGAGCCGCAGGCTTTTAATCGACTCCTGCAGTTTTTCAGTGACCTGGACTCTCTCAGAGGCAACCCGCCCGATACGGAAAAGGGCTGGTCGCTGTTCTACAGCGGGCCGCAGAGCTCCGAGATCATCGGCGTTGACTGGCGCGTGTCAAGCCTCTGCCGGAATGACAAATGGAGCATTCGCCCCGGCAGCAGCGGTTGGATGGAGATAGTGCATTCCGGGCACGCGGAGGACGATATGGACTGCTACCTGATGTTTGCGGGCTGGCAGTACAACCCGGAGGAGGACCTCAAACTGGTCTACAGAGTGCGCACTCCGGATGACCCGGCTCTTATCCGTGATGTTTCCTGCGTTCTGGGCGGCTCCCTGGAACACGAGCAGAATCCCGACCGGCGGGGCTACACGGTCTGCACAGGTTCGAACTATAACCAGGAATCAAGGATTGCGAAGCGTTTGTGCAAGGTAATCTCGTTTCCCGAACGTCTCGCACCCTCCACCGATTACCGGATCGAGGTGTTCCGTGTCGGCGGGCTGATTCGACGCACACTGTACAACGAAAGCCTTGGACAGGCACTGAGCACGGTGGAGTATATCGACCATGACCCTCTCTGCAATCTGCCGGGACATATCGGTCTGTTCACCTTTTCCGGGGCGGCGGTTTTCTACGGGATTCAGATCTACACCCGTCCAGCCGCTTTTACCCTGAAGAGCTGTCGCGTGCCTTTCGACGTCGAGACCAGGTTGAGCACCGCGGCCGGCAACCAACGGGTTTTCAAACTGCACCTGGCCTGGGACGATAAACCGGGCCGCAACCTGCACCGGATTCTGTTCGAGGATGTTACCAGCCGGCGGGCGGCCGAGGACCAGCTCACGGTTCAGCGCGACCTGAGCACCCGTCTGGGGGAGGTGACCGAGATCGGGGACGCGCTCGAGTTCTGTCTGGAGACCGCGCTGAAAGTTTCGGGGACTGACTGCGGCGGAGTGTACCTGGTCAACGCGGAAAAAGGCCTGGACCTGGTCTGTAGCCGCAGACTTTCCGACAATTTCCTGTCGTTTGTGGCGCATCTGGAGCCGGATGCGTTCCAGACGAGACGGATCATGCTGGGACAGCCGGTCTATATACATTACCGCGAAATGATGCGTGAGGCAGGACAGAGCGAGGCGGGACAGGATACGAGCCTGCGTGCGATCTGCTCGCTGCCTGTGATGCACGAGGGGGCGCTCATCGCCTGTATCAACGTGGCCTCATGTCAGCGGGATGAGTTTGACCCTGCGGTCAAGCGCGCTCTGGAAGCCGTGGCCATACAGATCGGCGGGGTAATCGCCCGGATCAGGGCCGAACAGGCCCTGCGCGAAAGCGAGGCCCGCTACAGGGCGGTGGTGGAGGATCAGACCGAGATGATCGGCCGGTTCCTGCCGGATGGTACGCTGACTTTCCTGAACGCGGCCACCACCCGCCTCTATGGGATTGACGCCGGAAAAATGCGCGGGCAGAACATGTTCCAGTTCATTGTCGAGGAGGACCGGGAGAGAGTCAAACAGAGCCTGCTGGCCCTTACCCCCGAGAATCCCGTGCTCAACATCGAGAACCGATCGGTGATGTCCGATGGCCGGGTGCGCTGGCAGCAGTGGACCAACCGGGCGATTTTCGACCGCAATGGCCGCCCGGTCGAGTTTCAGGCCGTGGGACGGGATGTCACCGAGCTGCGCCAGATGGAGCAGGAGCGGATCAAGTCCGAGAAGCTGTTTTCACTGGGCGTGCTGGCCGGCGGGATCGCCCACGATTTCAACAACCTGCTGGGCGCGGTGATGATCAACATCTCCATGGCGCGGCGCTCCCTGACCGGCAACAACGAGGTGCTGGACCTGATTCACGATATCGAGGAGGCGGCCCTGCGCGCCCGCGACCTCACCCAGCAGCTTCTCACTTTCTCAAAGGGCGGGGCGCCGATCCGCAAGCCCACCTGTATCAACGACCTGATCCGCAACACGGCGCGCTTTGCGCTGCGCGGCTCGAATGTGCGCTGCGAACTGGATTTCGACCCAGAAACCTGGGACGCCGACATAGACAGCGGGCAGATCAGCCAGGTGCTGCACAACCTGGTGATAAATGCCAACCAGGCCATGCCGGCCGGCGGCGTGGTGCATGTCGCCACCCGCAACGTGACCCTGGCCAAGGGCGAGGTGGCCTCGCTCGCCCCGGGACGCTACATCCGGGTGAGCGTGATAGACCACGGCCGCGGCATCCCGCCCGATATAATGCCCCACATCTTCGACCCATATTTCACGAGCAAGGCCCACGGCAGCGGTCTGGGTCTGGCTACCAGCTATTCGATCATCAAGCGTCACAGCGGCCACATCTCGGCCATGAGCGAACCGGGCCGGGGAGCGGAATTCGTTTTCTATCTACCGGCGGCCGAGTTGCACCCGGCGCCGCAGTCACGCCCCGGCAGGAAAGGCCGGAGTGGGAAGCCGGTTACCGGCTCGATCCTGGTGATGGACGACGAGCCGCTGTACCGTGACAGCCTGGCGCGCGCCCTGACCAACAGCGGCCATCGTGTGCGCACTGCGGGGAGCGGCCTGGAGGCGATCGAGATGTACGAACTCGAACTGAAAGCCGACCGCCGTTTCGACCTGGTGATCATGGACCTGACCATTCCGGGCGGCATGGGGGGCAAGGAGGCCTTGTCCCGGCTCCGCCGCCTCGACCCCGAGGTGCGGGCCGTGGTCTCCAGCGGCTACTCCAACGATCAGGTGCTGGCCGATTTCCGCCGCTACGGGTTCAGCGGGATCATTCCCAAGCCCTATCGGGTCGAGGAACTGCTGGAGGTTGTCTCGACAGTCATGCGCAAGCGCAAGCCCGATGAAATCCCCCGCCCCAAGGGGCGCAAAACTGATTCTTGATAAAGAGCGGGAGTGAAATGAACCGACTCCATCTGGTTACACTGCTTTGCCTTCTCGCCGCGGCGCCGTCGGATCGCGCCGCCGGGGGATCCGACAGCCCGGTCAAGGTGATAATCGACACCGATATCGGCGAGGACATCGATGACATCCTGGTAACCGCGTTCGCAGTGGCCTCGCCGCAATTCGAGGTGCTGGCCGTGACAACAGTGGACGGCAACACCGCGGCGCGCAGCCGGGTGGCGCGCCGTGTGACCCAGGCGTTCGGCCAGCCCGGGATCCCGGTGGCCGAGGGCTACGCCCGCCAGTTGCCCTGGCCCGACACTCTGTACACGGGGTTCGCTGGGGGCGTGCGCTATGGCGAGGTGGCCCCGGATGAGAGCGGCCTTCCCGCGCCCAGCCCGCTTAAGGCGGATGCGCTGATTGCCTCTCTGGCCGAGCGTTGGCCGGGCGAGGTGACCCTGGTCACTATCGGCTCGATGACCAACGTGGGGCGGCTGCTGCTCAACTACCCGGAGGCGTCCCGCAAGCTGAAACAGATCGTGACCAATGGCGGATATTTTCGAGACATGGCGGGCCAGGCGATCGGCTGGAACCTGCGCTACGACCCGCTTGCTCCGCTTCTGTTGGAACGCTCCGGCCTGAGCTGGGTTCTGCTCTCCGAGACCACCAGCGGACCGGCCAGCCCACGGGCCGAGGATGTGGAGCGCCTGCGCAAGGCGGGGCTTCCCACCACCGAACTTCTCTGCCAGGCCATCGACTACTGGCACAAAAACAAGAAAGACGCCACTCCGCTGCCTCACGTGTCCGACCTGAACGTGTTCGCTTATCTGCTTGGCCTGGTGCCGGTCGAGCGCGGAAACCTTTTTCTCGAACTCGGTCCGCCGGACAGCCCGCCCGGTTTCCGTGTCCTGCCCGACCCGAAAGGGGCGATCCGCTTCGGCAACCAGCTTGCCGCCGGAAAAGCCGATTCGCTCAGGAGTATGTTTTTCAAGACTCTGACTGCCAAATAACCCCTCTCCGCTTGACCGGATGCTGGGAAAAACATATACTTCATCCGTATTGTTTACAAATTATTCCAGTTTAACCCTTTTCAAGGAGATTCGATGCGCAGAGTTGTATTGCCGCTTCTGGCTTTGTTGGTGACAGCGGTCTCGTTGCAGGCGCAACAGGACTCGAAACTGTCCCTTCTCATAGATGCCGGGCCGTCGTTCGTGACCGGGCCGAAAAGCGACCGGGATGTTTCCTCGTGGGGCTTTTACGGCGGAGCCGAGCTGGCTTACCGTCTGGCTCCGAACTGGAGCGTAGTCCCGCTGTCGCTCGGCTACACCTGGTTCTCGGTGGACAAGGACAAGATGGCTGGAATGCTCGGCTCCACCACTGTGGTGAGCGACGCCTCTCAGAGCCTGCTGACCCTGGCCCCGGCGCTGCAGGTCAACACCGATCCCGACCGTCCGGCACAGGGAGTGTTCCAGCTCGGGTTGGGTTGGGCGCACAGCATGGCGAACACGAAAGGCACTATCGGCGGGATTGCCGGCAACATCCCGTTCGATGAGGACAGCAACAGCAACGACCTGTTCCTGTTCCTGGGCGGGGCCGTGGAAAGCAGGCTGAGTGAGCGGGTCTCCCTGACCGGGCGGCTCAAGTACTGGATCGTGTTCAACGACGAGAGCGGCGCGGGCGGGGGCGGCAACACCAACGGCCTCAACCTTGGCCTGGGACTGAGGATACAGTACTGAAAGACGATAGGCTGTGGCGGGAGATTGACTGGAAATGAAAAGGGGCACGCATGTCGTGCCCCTTGTTTGTTCCTGACTCGGTTGCGGAGGGTTTGGTGAATCAGGCCTTTTTCAGCCGCTCCAGATAGGCCTTGTTTTCGCGCTCCCAGCGCCGGCTCAGCACGTAGCCGCCGGCCCGGTATTTAAGGCGCCAGGTGCGCCCCCGCGTCCAGGCCCTGAGCAGGCCACGCAGTCCGTAGAAACGCTGCATCTGCCGGATTATGGAAAGCTGCATCTCGCGGGCGGAACAATTGAACGGCCGCGCTACCACGTGCATCCCGTCGTAATAGGCCCAATCGCGGTGCAGAAGGCGCTCCGCGTACTGCTCGTAGGAGCGCGTGCCCGGGAACGGGGTTAGCGACATGATCTGGATCGTGTCCAGGTCGACCTTCCGGGCATAGTCCACAATCCGGCGCGCCGTGTCCAGGCTGTCCTCCAGCCCGACCACGAACATGCCGTGGATTCCGATGTCGTGGGCGTGGAGTCTCTCGACACAGTCGGCCACACCCTCCAGGTCGTGCGCCTTGCCGTAGGCTTTGAGCGTACCGTCATCCACCGATTCGATGCCCACATACATCATGCGGCAACGCGTGGCCTGCATCAGTTCCAGCAGCTCGCTGTCCCGGGCCGCTCCCACGCACATCTCGCCCGCCCAGCGCAGCGGCACCGCCTCGCATTCCAGCATCCGGCGGAGCAGGGCCTTGGTGTGCTGCGGGCTGGCGCAGAAATTGTCGTCCCCGAAGCAGATACTGTGCTGCACGATAGGACGCAACTCGGCGATGACCTGTTCGATGTCCTTGAAACGGTAGCGCCGACCGAATGTGGTGGTCACGCTGCAGAAAGTGCAATCGTGCGGACAGCCGCGGGAGGTGGCTATTATCGGTGGAATGTGGGCTGGATCGATCTGTGGCGAAAGACTGAAATCCGGGGAGGGCAGACCGGCGAAATCCACTGGCGCGGCCGGGTCGTTGAAATGGACCCCACCGGGTTTCCTGAACGCCAGTCCTTGAATTGATTCCAGGGACTCGCCGTTGGAGAGGGCCTCGACCAGGGCCGGGAAACTGTCATCCCCCTCGCCGATAACCACATAATCGCAGTGTGCGAGCGCCTCTTCCGGCATGACAGAATCCATCGATCCGCTGCTGACTACCAGTTTGCCGCACTCTCTCAGCTCATCCGCCCTACGGTAGGCCTCGTTTATGGT
>CAYLSM010000201.1:0-8368 GCA_964386505.1 uncultured Gemmatimonadales bacterium | reverse complement strand
CGGGATGCTGGCCTGCCTGGGCCTGCGCGCGGTCGGGATCACTCTGGAGGGATTGAACGGATCGCAGCTATTTTTCAGCCTTCTGGGAGGGGCGTTCCTGATTGCCGTGCCGGTCTATATCCTCCTCTGGCGACGTCTGGTTGGGGGCGGACCGGGCAACTACGGCGGCCTGCTGTTCGCCCTGAGCGTGCTGGCCCTGATGGCCAGCGGCATGACTCTCGGCTCGATTGTCAACAGTTCAAGCCAGAAAATGCAGTCCCTGGCCGCGCGTATCCAGGCCGTGGATGAGTTGAGCGCGGCCCTGCCCGCGGGCACTGAGAGCCTGGATCAGACACTCTGGAGCACGGTGCGCCAGGCCAGGCAGGAGCGGCTGGACCTGTTCCTGGGCCTGGAGGCCCTGCACGCCCGGACCAAGCACACCCTGAGCCGGGAGGATGCCGCCGAGGTGCTGGCCGCGCACCCGCAGGCCGGCGAGACCCAGTTTCCCCTTACCCTGGGCGAGATACGCGAGGAGCGCCGCAGCCTTCAGCAGGCCCTGCACGAGCAGGACAATTTCATCCGCGAGGCAGGCCTTCCCCTGAGCCTTGCCGCCCTGCAGACCCGTCGTAACCTTATCATCCAGCAGTACAACGCCATGTTCCAGGAAAGCCTCCTTCCGCTGGAGACCGGACGCGAGGCGGCGTTTATCGGCTACATGCTGCTGCTGGCGCTCCCGTTCTACGTGCTGTTCGCGTTCCTGGCCGCGCGGCTTCGCTCGCGGGTGCCGTCGCTCGAGACCCTGGACTCGATGTCCTACCGCACGGTGAGCCTGGGCTTTCCGATTTTCACTTTCGGCGCGCTGATCGCCGGGGCGGTCTGGGCGCACTATGCCTGGGGCAAGTGGTGGTCCAACGACCCCAAGGAGATGGGGAGCCTGATTGTCTGGCTGGTGTTCCTGGTCTATCTGCACGCGCGCTACGTGCGGCGCTGGAGCGGCAACCAGAGCGCCGTGGCGGCGATCCTGGGGTTCCTGTTCGCAGTGCTCACATTTGTGGGCAACTCGGTCCTGGGGGGCTTGCACTCCTACGGTTGAGCCCGCAGGGGAAAGTAGTTCCCCTTGTGTGATGCGACTGTTATCTTTGACCGGACGGCTGAATTGGAGGCCGTCCGGTTTTTTCTTTCCCGGAGGCGGCTTGGACAGCGAAACCCTGCGACTGGATAACATTTCCTTCTCTCACGGTCCGGAACTGCCGCCGGTGCTGATCGGTCTTTCCGCCCGGCTGCCGCTGAACGGGGTGAGCCTCGTCATGGGTCCAAATGCCGCGGGCAAGACCACCCTGGCCCGGGTGCTGGCCGGACTGGATTCGCCGACTGCGGGAGCGCTGGGCTGGCCCGCGGTGACCGCTGCACCGGTAGGGGACTGGCAGCGCCCGCAAGCCTCGGTGGTATTCGAGGAACCGGAGTACCAGTTGCAGACTTTCGAGGTGGGCGAGGAGCTTTCCATTGGGCTGTTGCACTGCGGGGCACGGCTGGAGCAGCGGAGGGCGAGGGTGGCCGAGGTGGCCTCTCTGCTGGGGCTCGGCTCCCGCCTCGACACTCCGGTGGCCGAACTGGAGGTGGAGGAGCAACTTGGCCTTCTGGCCGCAGCCCTTTTCGCCCTGGCCCCGCGGTTGATGATTCTGGACTTTTCACCCCGTCGTCTGGAACCAGCCCTCAGAGACAGGTTGTTCGCCCTGGCCCGCAGCCGGCAGGGACCGGCCCTGCTCTTTACCAGCCGCTCGGTTGAGGATATCCTCCATCTGGTTCCGGGTGAGAAAGCTTTCCTTCTGCGGGAGGGGAAGCTCACCGGACTGGAAAGCCTGGAACCCTCGGTTGAGAATGCCAAGGCCTTGGCGGCAACTGGACTGGCCCTGCCCTGGTACGCCCCCCTGACTATGGAACTATGTGCTCAGGGCAAGCTGGAACGGGCGCTGTTCTCGGAAGAGGGCGAATTGCGCGCCGCGCTGGCCCGGGCCGGATTCTCTGCCTGAGGCGTTCCGCACCAGTGCAGCCGTAAGCAGCCGCCGATTGACCGAAAGCGTATTCTGGCCTTCTCTTGCGGAACAAACCGGAGGCGGGTCAGTATTATATGGTGCTTGCCCGTAAAGCGTGCGCCGAACCCGGGTGAGACGGGACAGGGGGAGTACAGCCGCATCGGGTGGGGACCGAGGGTGAGGCGATGGCCGGCGCTTTCGTGGAACGCTGAACTGGAATGATCATTCAGGAAGGTTTCCAGACTGTATCCCGGAGGTCCCGGATGCTGGTGGTTGTAATGTCCCGCTCAAGGGCAATCGCGCGGCTCGTCCCGGCAGTGACGGCCGTGCTGCTGTTTTTCGGGGCGAGCGCCGCGCTCGCCCAGTTTGAGGGTTTCGGCAAGAACAAGGTGCAGTACAGTTCCTTTGACTGGCATATCCTGGCCAGCGAGCATATCGATCTCTACTACTACCCGGAGGAGGAGGAGATCGCCTACCTCGCCCTCAAAGAGGCCGAGGCGGTGTACAAGGAGCTGAGTTTCAAGTTCGACCACCACGTTTTCCGCCGCATACCGCTGATCATTTTCAGCGCCCATCAGTATTTCGAGCAAACCAACACGGTCGAGGGTTTCATCTCCGAGGGAGTCGGCGGTTTCACCGAGTTCATGAAAGGCCGCGTGGTGCTGCCGTTCAACGGCTCGTTCGATGATTTCCGCCACGTGCTGCGCCACGAGATGGTGCACGTGTTCCAGATCAGCAAGGCCAACGAGGCCTACCGCACCCACCCGCACAAGAACAAGGCCCATCTGCCGCTGTGGTGGACCGAGGGGCTGGCCGAATATTTCAGCACGCGCTGGAACTCCGAGGCCGACATGTACATGCGCGACATGGTGCTGAGCGACCGTGTGCCCCCGATGGCGCATATCGACATTCTGGGCGGCGGGATTATCTACAAGCTGGGTGAATCTATTTTCTACCTTCTGGGCCAGCGCTACGGCGATGAGATGATCGTTCGCATGTACGAGAACCTCTGGCAGTTCAGCGATTTCGACCAGTTGTTCGAGTACGTCTACGGGGTGAGCGCCGAGCAGTTCGACCTGATCTGGCAGAACGATCTGAAAAAGAAATACTACCCCGACCTGGTCAACAACAACGAGATGCTGATCTCGGGGATCACCAAGGTCGCCACCCGGAGTTTCGCCAATATCCATCCCGCGGCCTACCTGGACCCGCGCTCGGGACGGCCGCGGGTGGCCTTTGTGAGCGCGCGCACCGGCTATCTGGATATCTACAGCGTGCGGCTGGAAAAAGGTGAGAAGGGCCTCAAAAAGCACGTGCGGGGCGGACGCAGCGCCGAGTACGAGTCGTTCCACCCGCTGCGCACGCGCATGGATGTCAACGACAAGGGCATCCTGATCTTTTCGAGCAAGTACCAGGAGAAAGACGCCCTGTTCCTGTTCGACCTGGACCGTAACCGCAAGATGGGGCGTTACCGGTTTAAGGGCCTGGTGGGGATCAGTGCGCCGGCCTGGGCCCCGGATGGTGAGAATATCGTATTCAGCGGGCTGAATGTCTCGGGTTTTTCCGACCTCTACCTGTTCAACCTCGAAAGCGGCCATCTGACCCGTCTGACCAACGACCGCTATGCCGATGAATACCCCGATTTCTCGCCCGACGGCAAGAAAATCGTTTTCTGCTCCGACCGCACCGCTTTCGGCGAGCAGGGCTGCCAGAACCTGTTCCTCTACGACATGGAAAGCGGCAATATCGACTACCTGACCCGCGGGCGCTGGAACGACACCCAGCCGCGTTTTTCGCGCCGCGGCGACCGGGTGGCTTTTGTCTCGGACCGCAACGGACTGCCCAATATCTTCGCGGTCGACCTTCAGGGCCAGGGCGGCCAGTTGACCAAGTTTTTCAACGGCATGCTGGGATTCGATTGGGCGCCCGCCGACTCGGGGTTCTGTTTCTCAGCCCTGGACAAGCAGACCTACGGCATCTATTTCCTGCCGACTCCCGATTCCACGGTGGACAGCCTGAGCCTGGACCGAAAGACCGTGGCCCAGCAATGGGAATGGCGTGACTACAAGGACCACCCCAAGAGCGAGAAAGCCGAGCAGAAACCCTACAAGCGCGATTTTACCCTCGATTTCGCTTTCGCCTCGGTGGGTTACGACCCGACACCCTATTACGGCGGCACGTTCGGATCGGGGCTGCTGATGTTCTCGGATCTGATGGGCGATGAGCTGATCCTGATCGGCGCGGGCAACAGCGCCACCTCGTCCGATGATTTCTGGGACAGTTTCAGCGGCAGCGTGGTCTACTACAACCGCAGCTCGCGGGTGAACTACGGCTACGGGGCCTACCGTTTCGCCGGACGCTTTATCGATTTCCGCACGGATGACTTTTTCTATGAACGCGACCACGGAGTGTTCGGCCTGATAAGCTATCCGCTGTCAAAATACTACCGGGTCGAGACCAGCATGGGCTTCCTCAAGAGTTACCGGGATGACTATTTCCTGGATTTTGTCCGCGACTCCTACCTGGTGACCAACTCCCTGTCGCTGATTAAGGACACCTCGCTGTACACCCAGTATGGGCCGGTGGATGGGGAGCGCTGGCACCTGGGTCTGGCCCTGACCACCGATATTTCCAAAGGCAGAACGGATAACATTTCACTGTTGCTGGACCTGAGGAAATATTTTAGATTGAGTACGTTCTCATCTTTTGCCGTGCGGTTGCAGGGACGGTACAGCGGAGGGAAAATACCCTACCGCTACGTGATGGGCGGGAGCTGGACCTTGCGCGGTTACCCGCGCTGGTCGATCATCGGCTCACGCAGCGTGCTGCTGAACCAGGAACTGCGGTTCCCGCTGTTCCACCAGGTGGATTTCTACACGCCCATCGGGCGGGTGCCGTTCCCTGGTATCCAGGCGGCCTTGTTCGTGGATGCGGGTAACGCCTGGGAAAGCAGTGAGACATATCCGGGCCTGCTTGGCAGCGCCGGGTTCGGTTTCCGGATGAGCCTGGGCGGGTCGCTGGTGATCCGCCTTGACCGGGCGCGCCGGATCGATTGGCTGCATCACGGTGACCCGGCCCTTTTCAGCAAGCGGTACTATACGAACTTCTTCTTTGGATACGATTACTGATTATGAAAATCCGCTGCCCCAGCTGTCGCCGGGAGTTCGATTTCGACCCCGGCCAGGGGCCGGCGCGCTGCCCCTACGAGGGCTGCGGCTGGAGTTTCGGCCGCGAGGACGCTGGCGCTCCGGTTGCCGCTGCTGAACCAAGCCTCGCTGTGGAGCCCGTGCAGATTCAATCTGGCGGGCTTTCGCTCATCGAGACTACCCCGGCTCCCGTAGTGGCGTTGCCTGTGCCGGTGGGGGGCAGCGCTCTGCAGAAACGCAAGCCGCTCAAGGTCTGTCCGGCCTGCGGGACCGAGACCCGGCTGGGGGCGCTCTACTGCCCGGCCTGCGGGTTCTCGCTCCAGGACCCGGCCCGCGAGGGACGCGGGCTGCGGGCCGTGTTTGACATCTCGGGCGACATCACTTTCTCGCCCATAATGATCACGTTCCTGGTGGTGTGTGTCCTGTCGGCTTTCCTGGTGTTCACCTGGCTGATCACAGGGCGATCTCAGCGCCGCGGCGGCCCGGCCGACCTGGCCACAGCGGCCCAGCAGGTGACCGCCGGCACAGCGGTGCAGGGTGTGCCGTACCTGGAGCTTAAACGGGCTTTCCTCGATCCCTCGGTCACGGAGTTCAGCCGCGAAACCATCCGCAAGAAATACCTCGGTGAGCGGGTGATCTGGAGCGGCCTGGTCAAGGCGGTCAGCGAGGATAACGGCCAGCACCGCCTGGACCTGGTCATGGAAGGCCCTGAATCGCGCAGTTATGTCACCCTTCAGGTGCTCGACCTTCCCAACAACATGAAAATACTGGAGGATCTCAGCCGCGGCAGCCCGGCGCTGGTCTCCGGCAAGATCGCCGGGTTCGACACCGGCGGCCCCAACGACGCTTTCGACTATTTTCGGGTGGTGCTCAAAGAGGGGATAATCCTCAAGTGAGCCTGCCCGGGTGACTGTCACCGAACGGGTGACAGTGTTACAAGCTGAATACGGTTTATTGGGAGAGATGGATGGATAGAGTGAAAGACGCCGCCGGTGCGGTGCGGGCCGCGGACAAGGTCATGTCTTTGAGCGAATTGCAGGGCGAACTGGCGCGCAGGCGCGCCTCCGGCCAGCGGGTTGTGTTCACCAACGGCTGTTTTGATATCATGCACCCCGGCCATATCGGCTACCTGGAGGATGCACGCGCCTGCGGCGACTGCCTGGTGGTGGGCCTCAACTCCGACGCCTCAGTGCGCCGGCTCAAGGGCGAGGAGCGCCCGATCAACCCCCAGACCGACCGCGCTTTGATGCTGGCTGGACTGGCCAGCGTGGACTGTGTGACATTTTTCGAGGACGACACCCCGATCGAGCTGATCAAGATGGTGCGTCCCGAGGTGCTGGTCAAAGGCGGCGACTGGACGGTAGATAAGATAGTCGGCTCGGATTTCGTGTTTTCCACTGGCGGTCAGGTCTTCTCCCTTCCGTTCCGGCCGGGCTATTCCACCACCAATATCATAGAAAAAATCAAGGCCCTGCGCGACAGCCGACCTTAAGGCACGAGATTTGCTTAAATATCGGCCGGAAGTCAAACAACTTATCCGCCCCCACATCTGGAGAACGATGAGCCGTCACGCGCGCCTCAGCCTTATTTGTATACTCGCCGCCCTGGTCCTGGCTGTCTCGTCCGCCCGGGCGCAGAAGATCGAGGACGAGCTGGAGGCAATCCTTCAGACCGCACCGCCGGACTCCGAGCTGACTGTGCTGGTGCGACCGTCCCTGGCGGTGGATGTCCTGGGCCTTGAAAACCAGCTCCGCGCCGGCCGCACCTCCCGCGCCGAGCGTCACGGGCGCATGCTGCGCGCTCTCAGGCAGAAAAGCGAGGCCTCCCAGGCCACGCTCCTTACACACCTGTCCCAGGTCAAGCGCAAGGCCGGAGCTATCCGCGAGTATAAATCTTTCTGGATCACCAACATGGTGGTGGTGCACGCCACGGCCGAGGGGGTGCGCGCTCTGGCCGCGCGCGCTGAGGTGGGCGAGGTCCTGGCCAGCCGGAAAGTATCCCTGCAGGAAAAGAAAAAAGACCTCTCCGACTCGGTGCAGCCCAAGGCCAGCCTGGCCGCCTCCTCCGCAGTCTCACTCTCAGCCGCGAAAACTTTCAACTGGGCGCTTAACCGTCTTAAAGCCCGTGAACTCTGGAAACGGGGGATAACCGGACGGGGTATACTGGTCGGCAATATCGACTCGGGGGTGGACGGCAACCACCCGGCGCTCAAGAACAAGTGGCGCGGGGCCAACGGGGCCACGTCGTCCGAGAGCTGGTACGACCCGATCACCGGCAGCACTTTTCCAATCGATGACCTCGGCATCACCCACGGCACGGGTACGATGGGCTGCATGGTGGGCCAGGACGGGGCCGACACTCTGGGCATGGCCCCGGACGCCCAGTGGATCGCGGCCAAGGCTTTCGACAGCGGTGGCAATACCAATACTGACAGGATGCTTTCTTCTTACCAGTGGATGGCCGATCCGGACGGCGACCCGTCCACCATCGACGATGTCCCGGATATCCTGAACCTCTCTTTCGCGGATGACGACACCCACGGCTGCGAGCAATGGATGTGGGAGCCTATCCGCAACCTGACAGCACTGGGCGTGACCGTATTCATCGCTTCTGGCAATAAGGGCACGCGGGTGGGCTCGCCGGCCAGCAACCCCGAGTTTTTCGCGGTCGGACCTATCGACAGCCTGGACCAGCGGCCAAATTACGCCACCATTGGCCCCTCGCTCTGCGACGGGCGGACGATCAAGCCGGATGTGATGGCCCCCGGGCACCAGGTGCTGACCACCCGCGGCACGATTGCGGGCGGCGGTTACGCCAGGATGGATGGCTCCTCATTCGCCACGCCACTGGTGGCTGGCCTGGGTGCGCTTCTGCGCCAGTACAACCCGGAGCTCACCCCCGGCGAGGTCACCGCGGCGATCCGCAACAGCGCGGATGACGACACCCAGACTGTCGGGCCGGACAACTATTACGGTTACGGCATTGTGAACGCCCAGGCCGCCCTGGGCAAGGTGACCGCCCCCACGAAACCCTCTTTCGCCATCCTGGCCCTCGATGTGACCTCCGGCACGGACTCGCAGATCGAACCGGGCGAGCAGGCCAGCCTCTGGCTCACTGTAATAAACAACGGCGCCACGGCATCGTCTGTCTCGGCCAGCCTGCTTTCCTCCAGCACGGATGTTAGTCTCAGCAGCGCTAAGGCCTCTTTTG
>CAYLSM010000200.1:0-8399 GCA_964386505.1 uncultured Gemmatimonadales bacterium | reverse complement strand
GGGTTCCGCCTGCAGTAGACGGAACGGAGCAGGAATATCTGGAAGGCCTCCCGCCACACTGCGGGGGGCCTTTTTTTATATCTGCACCGATCTGCCTGCCGGGGGGGTACGGTACACTCACGCATTTAAAGCTGTGGAGCGGGAGTAGAAACGAACGTCTATGTCAGTATTTTGCAGTGCTTGCAGGTATCTCAGGAGAATTAAAAATAGGCATGTGTTATATAACACATTAAAAACGGCGAAGGTGTGTTAAAAGACACAGGCGGTGAGCTGGTGAGAAATTATTTTCAGCTTTCTGCGCGGGCGGCGACAAACTGAAAAGTTCGATGGTGGACAACGGGATATTAAAAGCCGACTGCTCTTTTGGCAAGGGAAAATTCCGATACGGTACGGTCCTTGCATTTAGGTTACGCAAAACCGGGATTATTATGAGGTTTTTGTTTCGCTTCACACAGTCTACCAGTTTAAGGAGGATGGATGCGCAACAGTAAGGGTTTCACCCTGATCGAAATCATCGTCGCCGTGGCCCTGGTGGCCATTCTTTCGGCGGCTATCGCCCCGAGCGTGCTGAACAACATCGCCCAGGGCCGTATTGCGCGTACCCAGAGTGATGTGCAGGCCCTGGGCAGCGCGATCATGCGTTTCAAGTCGGACACGGGCGTGTTCCCGCGGCTGATCCAGCCCTCGACCTCCACCGGCACGGTGCCGGTCCCGGACACGGTTGGCAACCGTTGCGATTTCCTGGCCAGCAGCTCTGGAACGTTCCCGACGCTGAGTGCGACCAAGCAGTGGTCGACCGGTACTTTTTCTCCTACCAAGGGTAACGGTTCGGTGCAGGATTTCACCAGCCACCTGATTATCGGCAAGAGCCGGGCTTCCACGGACAGTCTGTATGTTCGCGCTGCGAACTCGGAGGACCCGAACTCGTTCGGTTTCCGCAGCGGTCTGATCAGTGCCGACCAGGCGGACCCGTGGGGCCACAAGTATATCTGCAACGTGCGGGCGCTGGGTGTGACGAGCCAGGCGGTGTGGGTGATTTCGGCCGGACCGAACGGCGTGATGGAGACCACGGTGAACGACACCGGCTGCGAGGCCGCCTCCTCGGTCGCCGGGGATGATATCGGGTTCCGCCTGCAGTAGACGGAACGGAGCAGGAATATCTGGAAGGCCTCCCGCCGCCACGGGAGGCCTTTTTTTGTCCGCAATCAAGGCCCATCCCCGCCTGACTCTTGACATTCCAAGGTTCCGCAGACATTTTCATTTTTTCCGATTGATTGTATTCCCGACCGCATCCGTCAATCCCCCCGCAAGGAGCCTGGCATGAGCCAGAAAAACCAGCCCCAGAATATAGAGCTTGAGCTGAGGGCCACCGAGGCCGAGGGTGTCTACGCTAATTTTGCCCTCATCACGCACAGTCCGAGTGAGTTTGTCCTCGATTTCGCCCGTCTTACCCCCGGCGTGCCCAAGGCACGCATCCACGCCCGGATAATCATGACTCCGCAGAACCTGAAAAGTCTGCACCGCGCCCTGGCTGAAAACATCATGCGCTTCGAGGCCCAGTTCGGGCCGATCCCCGACCTGCGCCAGCCCGAGGCCACGGTGGATTTTCAGGACCCCGCCGCGGGAGATAAGACCAAGCTGCACTGAGATTCCGGTCCGCCTGGCGAGCCTGTCAGCGGGCCGGACCAGTTAACGCGAAAACAGACAACCGTACCAGGAAGGCGGCAGCAATATGAAGCAAAAACTGATTGCCCTGCTGCGCATGCTCGGCCCGGGCTTGATCATCGCGGCCGTGGTGCTGGGACCCGGATCGATCAGCTCGATCAGCGCCAACGGCTCGGCCATGGGCGCAAGGATGCTCTGGCTGCTGCTGCTCTGCGGCGTGTTCATGCTCAGCTACACTGTACTGGCGGCGCGTTTTGGCGCTTTGAACGGGAAAAAATTTCTCACCCACCTGGCCGGGCGCTACGGCCGCTGGCTGAGTGTGATTATCGGTATCTGCGCCTTCACGGTCTGCGCCGGTTTCCAGGGCGGCAACAACATCGGCGTGGGTATGGCGATGAGCACCCTGCTCGGTGGCACGGTGGGGATGTGGGCCGCTGTGTTCACTGTGCTTTCGATAGCTTTCATGTTTTTCTTCCGCAAGCTTTACCAGGCCGTGGAAAAGTTGATGATGGGCCTGGTGGTGCTGATGATCCTGGCTTTCGCCGGCAATCTTCTGGTGGCGATGCCCGACCCGGTGATGATCCTGCGCGGACTTGTGCCGAGCTGGCCGGCCGAGGGTAATGTGATCCAGGTGGTGGCCATTGTCTCAACGACTTTTTCGGTCATGGCGGCCCTGTTCCAGGCCTACCTGGTGCAGGAGAAGAACTGGGGTCCCGAGCAGGCCGGCGAGTCGATCCGCGACTCCGTGATCGGCATCTTCGCTCTCAGTCTTATCTCGATGATGATCATGCTTACCGCGGCCACGGTGCTGTTTCCCAAGGGGATCAAGGTGACCGCGGCGGCCGACATGGCGGTGCAGCTCGAACCGCTGCTGGGCAAGAGCGCCAAATGGCTGTTCTGCGCCGGGCTTTGGGGCGCCTCGTTCTCCTCGTTCCTGGGCAACGCGGTCCTGGGGGGCACTATCCTGTCGGACGGGCTGGGACTGGGCGGCGGGCGGATGGAAAGCCTCCCGACCAAGATCATCGCTACGCTGATCATGCTGATCGGCATGAGCATCGCGATCATGACCGGAGGCAAGCAGCCGGTGGAGATGATTATCGTGCTGCAGGCCGCGATCATCATCGCCGTGCCGCTGACCGCTTTCTTTATCATCAAGGAGTCCAACAGCCGGGAAGTGATGGGCGAGGCCACTCCTCCCTGGTGGCTGAACCTGGCGGCCGTGGCCGGCCTGCTGGCTGTTCTTTTCCTGGCCTGGAAATCTTTCGAGCGGATCGCCGCGCTGATCACACAGGGCTGAAAAATCGCCGCCGCGGTTTGACCTCCCGGCGCTCGGAAGCTATTTTATCATTCAGGGAGGGATGATGGACAGCTTGACCGGAATTTTCCTGGGCTCGTTCCTGATCGGGTTCTCAGGTGCGATGATGCCGGGGCCGATGTTCGTGGTGGTGGTGGGGCAGAGCCCGCGCCGTGGGTTCATGGCCGGGCCGCTGGTGGTGCTGGGCCACGGACTGCTGGAGGCGACCCTGGTCGGCGCGGTGATCCTGGGGCTGGGCAAGCTGCTAAGCGCGCCTCCGGTCATCTCGACCGTGGCAGTGATCGGCGGCCTGGTGCTGCTCTTCATGGGCGGGGACATGCTGCGCTCGGCCGGACGGTTGAGCCTCTACGGCGCCGCGAGCGACACCGGGACTGCGCCGGCACGCAGCCTGCACCCGGTCCTGTCCGGCATCCTGACCAGCCTGGCCAACCCCTACTGGACAATCTGGTGGGCCACGGTGGGCCTGGGCTACCTTCTGCTGGCAGGCAAGCTCGGCTGGGCCGGATTGACCGCTTTTCTGACCGGGCATGTCCTGAGCGACCTGGTCTGGTACACGGCGGTTTCCTCGCTGGTCTCGGGCGGGCGGCGCTGGCTCACCGACCGGGTCTACAGGGGCCTGATCCGGGCCTGCGCGGTGGGACTGCTGTTTTTCGCGCTCTATTTCGGCTGGCACGGCCTGAGCGGCATTCAGGTCTGAGCGCCGGCCGGATTCGGCCACGGGCTGTCCGGCCCGGGCCTCTGTGCCCTGTTTCCCAATCGATATCCCTGCACGGGAAAATCTGCGATGAAATGCAACGACATGCACGTGCTGTTTGCGGCTTCGGAAATGGTGCCCTATGCCCAGACCGGCGGGCTGGGGGATGTTATCGGGGCGCTGCCTGCTGCCCTGGCGCGTCTGGGACTGAAAGTCTCGGTGGTGCTGCCCTGCTACCGCAGCGTGCTCCAGTCGGGGCTGAAGTTGACGCCGGTGCCGGGGGAATACTCGGTCCCGGTGGGCGGGCGCGGCCTGGACTACAGCCTGCTTGAGACAACGGTGGACGGAGTGCAGCTTTATTTCGTAGACCGCCGCGATTTGTTCGACCGCGACGGCCTATACGTGGACAACAGCACCGGCTCGGACTGGTTTGACAACGGCGAGCGTTTCACCTTTTTCAGCCGCGCCGTGGTGGACCTGGCCCTAATCCTGGAGCCCCGTCCGCGGGTAATCCACTGCCACGACTGGCAGACCGGCCTGGTGCCGGCCTACCTTGCCACCCTGTTCAGCCAGGACCGCCGTTTAAAGAACACGGCCAGCGTGTTCACCATCCACAATATCGGTTACCAGGGGATTTTCCCCAAGGAGTTCCTGCCCCAGACCGGCCTGGACTGGTCGGTGTTCACCCCGGATGGTCTGGAGTTCTACGACCGGATCAGCCTGCTCAAGGCCGGGATCGCCTATGGCGACGCCCTGACCACGGTCAGCGCGAAATATGCGGAGGAAATCCAGACCGCGGAGTACGGTTTTGGTCTGGACGGGGCGGTGCGCGCCCAGAGCCAGAAACTGCACGGTATTCTCAATGGGGCGGATTACTCCCGCTGGGACCCGTCCACTGATGAGTCGCTGCCCCGTCGCTACAGCCTGGAGGACCCCTCCGGCAAAGCCGAGTGCAAGCAGGCCCTGCTGCGCGAGATTGATCTCCCTCTGGATGGCGGCCGTCCGCTGATCGGCATGGTCACCCGCCTGGCCACCCAGAAAGGCATCGATATTCTGCTGGACGCGCTCGACCGCATCATGGCCCAGGGGGTGGACCTAGTGCTTCTGGGCCAGGGCAGCCGCGAGCTGGAGGAGGCTCTGCGCTCGCAGGAGGGCCGTTTCCCGGAAAGCCTGCGGGTGAAGATATCATTCGATGAGCGCCTCAGCCGTTTGATCGAGGCAGGTAGCGACTTTTTCCTGATGCCAAGCCGCTACGAGCCCTCCGGCCTCAACCAGATCTACAGCCTGCGCTACGGCACTATCCCGATCGTGCGCGCCACCGGCGGGCTGGACGATACGATTCTGGACGTGGAGGACGCCCCGGCTGCTGGCAACGGGTTCAAGTTCCAGCCCTACACCTCCGAGGCCCTGGCAGGCTGTGTGGAGCGGGCGGTGCGGTTCTTCCGCGAGCGCCCCGCCGACTGGAAGAAGCTTATGGAGCGGGCGTTCCGCGAGGATTTCTCCTGGCCGCGCTCGGCAGAGCGATATCTGGAGGTCTACTGCTGGGCCAGCACCCGCCGCAGTGGCCGCGATATCACCTGATATGTCCGATGCTCCCGAACGGAGGCCTGCCCTGGAATCCTCCTCCTCAGACAGCCGCGATCCGGTGCGGATGGCGAAAGATGTCCTGCGCCGCACTGTACTCGACCGCCGCGCCGCGCAGACCCCGGAACGCCTGGAGCTTTGGAGCCGGGAGGTCTGGAGCCGCCTGGAAGAACTGGATCTCTGGCAGAACTGCCTTTTTCCCTGCATCTACATCAGCGCCAAGCCGGGCGAGGTGGACACCCACGGCCTGATCCGCCGCGCCCTGGATTCGGGAAAGCGGGTCTGCGTACCGTTGACCCGCCGCGGTGACCCCGAACTGGAAATAGTCGAGATCATCCGCTTAGACCCGCTCGTCCCCGGCCCGTTCGGCCTGTTAGATCCCGCGCCCGAAAACCGCAAGCCCCTGCTCATGCCCGCCTGGGACCTGGTGATCGCCCCCGGCCTGGCGTTCGACCGTCTGGGCCACCGGGTCGGGTTCGGCCGCGGCTACTATGACCGTCTGCTTGAGTGTCGCCTTGTACCCGCGGCGGCGCTGGCTTTCTCATTCCAGATCGTGCCCGATTTTGCGGTCTCGCCTGGAGATATCGACATGGATTATGTTGTTACGGAGCAAGAGGTTATCCATGCACGCCGTAACAGGGCCGTATCCTGAACCAATAATCTTTACTTTTGCAGTCTGATTTGATATTATAAATTTCTATTCCGTGACTTTAAGGCCAGTCGATTTCTCCTTATAAACCGTCACTCACTCGGAGGATGAAGCGAGTTGTACGTACCGACCAGGATATTCCTCACCAAGGGAGTGGGCCATCACAAGGAGAAGCTGACAAGCTTCGAGATGGCTCTGCGTAAGGCCCGGATCGCGCAATTCAACCTCGTGAAGGTTTCGAGCATTTTCCCTCCCCGCTGCCGGATCGTGGCCCGCTCCAAAGGCCTGGCCTCCCTGTCCGCGGGGCAGATAGTCCATTGCGTTATGAGCGAGCAGTGCACCAACGAGCCGCATCGTCTGATCAGCGCCTCGATAGGTGTGGCCGTGCCCAAGGATCGCGAGAAGCACGGATACCTGAGCGAGCATCACGGTTTCGGACAGACCCAGCAGCAAGCCGGAGATTACGCCGAGGACCTCGCCGCTGACATGTTCGCCACGATCATGGGTTTCGAGGTTGATCTCGAGGCCAGTTACGACGAGAAAAAAGAACTCTGGAAACTGGGCAACGAGATTGTCCATACCGCCAATATCACGCAGTCCGCAGTCGGCGCCAAGGACGGGAACTGGACCACGGTGATCGCGGCGGCGATCCTGATCAAGTAGCGTGACGACGATGGAACGACTCAATTTTCTGAACCCCACTGCCGGCCCGACGGGTCTCGATGCCTGCCGGGCCGTGATTCTGCCGGCCCCGTTCGAGCGCAGCACCAGCTATGGTCACGGCACCGCGCTGGGGCCGGGCGCCATTGTCGAGGCCAGCCAGCAGGTGGAGGAGTACGACCCGCTGCTGGGGATCGAGACCACCGCTTTCGGCATCCACACCGCCGAGGCCGTGGAGGACGACCCTTCGCTCCCGGCTGAAAAGTACCTGGAGCGCCTGGAGCGGGCGGTTGGCTCTTATTTGGAGCGCGGTAAGCTGGTGGCGACCCTGGGCGGCGAGCACAGCCTGTCCCTGGCTCCCTGGCGCGCACATCAGAAACGGCACCCCAGGGCCGGCATCCTTCAGCTGGATGCTCATGCCGACCTGCGCGACAGCTACGAGGATGACCCCTACAGCCATGCCTCGGTGATGCGGCGTATCCTGGAGACCGGTCCGGCCGCGGCCGTGGCCGTTGGCATCCGCAGCCTCTGCCGCGAGGAGGCAGAACTGTATGCCGAGGGCCGGGTGGTGCTGCTGGACGCCCGCACGGTGGCCACGAGCAGCGACTGGATCGAGCGCGTCGTAGCCGCCCTGCCCGAGGAGGTCTACCTCACTATCGACGTGGACGCCCTGGACCCGGCGGTGGCGCCCTCCACCGGCACGCCCGAGCCGGGCGGCCTGTCGTGGTACCAGATGCTGGCCCTGCTGGATGCAGTCACCGCGCGAAGGCGGGTGATCGGGTTCGACCTGGTGGAGCTGGCTCCCAACCCCGGGGTGCAGTACCCGGATTTCACCTGCGCCAAGCTGGTCTACCATCTGATCGGTCTGGTGCTCACACGCACACCAGCGGCGGGTAAAGCCTGAGACCGCCGGAGGTGAGAGATGTCGCTTGAACAGAAGCTGCTGGAAGACCTTAAAACTGCTATGAAAAGCCGCAACGAGCTGGAGACCAGTGTCCTCAGGATGCTCAAGAGCCAGCTTATGCTGAAAAAGACCGAGAAGGAAGGCGTCAAGGAGCTGAGCGACGAGGTGGTGACCGAGGTGTTCGCCGCCTACGGCAAGAAAATCGCAGAGTCGGTGGAGCAGTTCCGCGCCGGGCACCGGGATGACCTGGTCGAGCGCACCGAGGCCGAGCTGGCCGTGATCCGCCGCTACCTTCCCGAGCCGGCCAGCGAGGAGCAGGTCCGTGCTGTTGTCGCCGAGGTGGCGGCCGCGGTGGGAGCGGCCGGCCCCCAGGACATGGGCAAGGTGATGGGTCCGTCCATGGCTCGCCTCAAGGGCCGGGCGGATGGCGGCCTGGTCAGCCGTCTGGTGCGCGAGCACCTGGCCGGCAAGTGAGCCGTGAGCGTTTGACGGATGAATGTCTAACGGGCCGTTTCCGGAAGCGGACGGCCCGTTGCGTTTGAAGCTAATTTGAAGTCTTAAGTACAGTTTCCGCATCCATTGGAACCGGCGCCTTCGGTTTACACACCCCGGCGGCTGACGCCGCCACCCCTCTTCTTAGAGGGGATTGAAGGCTCTGGATTTTGGGCGATATTGGAAAGCGCGGGCGTGGTGCAGTGAATCCCCTCTTGAGAGGGGTGCCCGCTTTAGCGGGCGGGGTGTGTTAAGGTCGACGCCTGGTAATGACCGTCGCGTGTTGCCCCCGCTGGCTTTGCTTCTTTCGCCAAAACGAAAGAAGAATACAAGTTTGAAATCACTAAGTGGCTGCAAATGCCATCTTTTTTGAGTCTCTGATGTCGAGGAATGAGCGAATGAGTGAAGCCAAGCGAGTAATCCTGACCGGCGGGCG
>CAYLSM010000199.1:0-8438 GCA_964386505.1 uncultured Gemmatimonadales bacterium | reverse complement strand
ACGGCCTGGAGGTGGAGGACCCGCTGGTGCTCAAGACCCTGCGCCGACGTGGGGCGCGCTGAGGCGCAGGCGGCTTCAAGCAATACTGTTTTTTGTTGTTGTAAAACGTTGACGTGTATTGTGATTGAATGTTGATTTAATGTGATGCATTTGGTGTTGAACCCTCGTGGAGACTGACGTGGAACTGATCCGGACCGGCATAGAGGGGCTGGACGAGGTCCTGTACGGCGGGATTGTGCCGGACAACATGCTCCTGCTGGAGGGTACTCCGGGCGCGGGCAAGACCACCCTGGGCATCCAGTACATTCACAGCGGAGCGCTGCTCTACAACCAGCCGGGGATTATCATCACCTTCGAGGAGGAACCCGAGAAGCTGTACCGGGATGCCGGAGTTTTCGGCTGGGACCTGGCCGAGCTGGAGAAGAAAAACCTCCTGCGCATCATCCCCTCCTCGCCCGAGGCGCTGCGCGAGATGCTTCTGCAGTCGGAGAGCCCTTTTTCACGGCTGTCGCGGGCTATCGGCGCCGGGCGGATACTGGTCGACTCGATCACTCATTTCCGCCGCCTGACCGACAACACTCAGGAACTTCGGGTGCTCCTGAGCAAGTTCCTGGCCGGTCTCAAGAAAATCACCACCTCAGCCGTGCTGATCAAGGAGATCGAGACCGCTGAGCGCGAGGGGGCCAACATCGAGGAGTACGTGGCCGACACGGTGCTTCGCCTGTCCTACGAGCAGCGCGGCAAGCACCGCCGCGAGCGCTTCCTCGAAGTGATCAAGTCGCGCGGCCAGAACCATATTTCGGGCCGTCACAGTTTCAAGTTCACTCCCACCGGCCTGGCGGTCTATCCGGTCTGCGCCGCGGTGGAGGCCGCCGCCGCAGGCTGCGCGCGTGCTCCGCAGGCCCGCAGCGTGGAAAAAACCGGCATCCGCGGGCTGGATGACATGTGCCGCGGCGGGTTCCCGGCCGGCAGCGCCACTGTGGTGGCTGGAAGCAGCGGCACAGGCAAGACCGTGCTGGCCTCGCAGTTTATCCACGAGGGGCTCAAGAACCGTCAGAGCGCCCTTCTGGTCACGTTCCAGCACGATCCGCGCTCCCTGGTGGAGTTGAGCCGCTCCTGGGGTGTTTTCCTGGGCCGCTACGCCGAGGACAAGCAACTGGCCGTGCTGCACCAGAGTTCAATCGGCCTGTCCGTGGACCAGCTACTCTACGAGGTGCGCGAGCGCCTGCGCGAGCTGTCCCCGGTACGGGTGGCGGTGGATGGACTGACGCACCTCATTCAGGCCATCGATGACGAGAGCTACCTTCTGGACTACACCGGAGCTCTTCTGCGCCTGTTCGCCTGCCACGGCGTGACCAGCGTGTTCACCCTGGAAGTGGACAAGATGTTCGGCTCGTTCGAGATCAACAGCCAGCGCAGCCTGGGCCTGTTCGACAACCTGGTGCTGATGCGCTACGTGGAGCTGGAGGGCGACATCCGACGGGCCATCGCGATCCTCAAGATGCGCGGCACGGACCACCACAAGTCGATCCAGGAGTTCCAGATCGGCAAGAACGGGATCGAAGTGGGGACTAAGTTCAGCGAGGGGGTGGATGTGATGGGAGGAGCGCCGCGGGCCAAGGTGGAGACCGTGGAGCTTAAGGACGTGCTGGAGGACACCGCCCGCTGGGTCGAGGCCAGCCGCCGTCTGCGCGAAAAACGGGAGCAGGGTCTGAGCTGATTAAATTAATGGGTGTTGAATCTGACGGTTTCGAAAGCTTCGAAGTGAAATACTCCATACCGACATTGGAAGAATCAGTGTAGGGGCACGGCATGCCGTGCCAGATTATTGGGATTAAATCCCCCTCAATCCCCCTTTGTCAAAGGGGGAGGTTATCTGCTCCCTCGATGGTTTGCGTCTGTCAGAGATACGCCGGGAAGCTGAAGTATAAGTCGATTCAGCCGTGAAATGGAGAATCACCTTGCAGGATCAGGCAATCCGCGATTTCGTAGCCTCAGTGGCCGACAGCACGGTCAAGCTGGAGCTGCTCAGTTTCCTGGTGGACCACCCGTTCGCCCTGGATAACTGCGCCGGCCTGGCCAAGTGGCTCAACCTGGATGAAAAGACAGTCGAGGCGGCCCTGATTGCCCTGGCCGAGCATGGGGTTGTCGCGGGCAGCGGCAAGGGCGCGGGACGGGTCTGGTCGTTCGGGGAGGATTCTCCCTTGTCCGGAGCGGCCCGTCAGGCGGTGGAGGCCTGGCGCCTGACACGCGACTCGCTGCGCCGCGAGGTGCTGGAACTGGAGCGCAGCCGGGATGAGCTGAACGAGCGCTACGAGGCGATCCTTCAGGCCGAGCGCGGCCGCACTGGCACGATCCTCAACAGCCTGGAGGAGGCGGTGCTGGTAACCGGGAGGGATGGGGCCGTGCTGTCGGTCAACGGCGCCCTGCTCAAGCGGTTCGGCCCGCCCGGCGCAACCGCGCCCCGCGAGGGCAGCCCCCTGGAGCAGGTCCTGCCGGATGAGCCGGTGCGCAAGGCCGTGAGTGCGAGCCTGGCGGGCCTGGAAAACGGCGCCGAGGCGGACCTGAGCCACGACAGCCGGTTCTACCGTCTGCGCAGCGTCCCGGTCACCGGGCCGGACGGCGCGGTGCTGACCGCGGGCGGAGGAGGCTGGCTGGCTGCGGTGACTGTGTTCCGGGATGTCACCCGCGACCGCGAGATCGAGCGCATGCGCGAGGATTTCATCTCCATGCTCACCCATGACCTGATCAACCCGCTGGGGATCATCTACGGCAGCACCACCCTGATCGCGGGCGGCAAGGTGGGCGAGGTGACAGACAAGCAGAAACGCCTTCTGGGCAACGTGGTCAAAAGCTGCGGCACCATGGAGCGCCTGATCCAGGATTTCCTGGCCGTGTCGCGCCTGGAGGCTGGCAAGCTGAACCTCAACCCCGAGCGGCTGGATGTGAACCGTCTGGTGCGGGACGTGCTGCAGTTGTTCAGCGAGCAGTTGCAGGAGAAGAGCCTGTCTGTCACGTTCCGGGCCGAGTACGAGCCGGGGGTGATCCTGGCCGACCCGGTGCAAATGGAGCGCGTGATCACGAACCTGCTGGGAAACGCGGTCAAGTACAACAACGACGGGGGACGGATCGTCATTGTCACCGCCGCCGAGCCAGAGGCGCGCCTGAGCCTGGAGGTTTCGGACAACGGCCCCGGCATCCCGGAGGCCGACCTGCCGTTCATCTTCGACAAGTTCCGCCGCTCCAGCGCGGGCACGCGGGCCAAGGGAAGCGGCCTGGGCCTTGCCGTGGTGCGCGACCTGGTCGGCGCGATGGGCGGTGAGATCACAGCCTCCAGCGCCCCGGGCGAGGGGGCCGCGTTCCGGCTCACCATCCCGACCGGAGTATGAGGGGATGTCGGGCCGGATGGGTCAGGCCTGCCGATTAAACCCAGGGAATTCCTTAGGGGCGAGATATATCTCGCCCTTTTGCGTCTGTCTTGAAACGAACTGGTGCAGAGACTTGACAGTGCCGCTTCAGGCCTCTAAGTCCTCGTAACGTTTCAGCTCAATCACCCGCAGCATCAGTTTCACTATCCGCTCCACCCCCAGCTTCTCCTGGTTAAGGATCAGGTCGTAGTGCTCAGGCTCGCTCACGCTGTGACCCAGAAAATCCCGGGCGAATTTCTCACGCTCCTCATCCTGCTTGAGCACATACTTGCGGGCCTCGGCCGGCTGGTCGATCTTCTCGAAAGCCGCCACCTGTTTCACCCGCCAGTCCAGGGAGCCGGTTATCCGCACGTGCAGGCCCCCGGCCAGCCTGGCCGTGACCATCGAGGCCGCCCGTCCGATCAGGATCACATGTCCGGCCGCCGCCAGCTCGAATATGGTCTGGGCGCATTTCTTGAACACTTTGAGTGAGGATGGTTCGCCGGTGAACAGGCCAGTAATGTAGTCGCCCAGCGGGTTCTTGCGTTGATGGTCCAGGGTTTCGACCAGGGTGTGCTTGAGTTTGTGGTCCTGGCAGACCCGGTCCACCAGCTTGCGGTCATAGACTGTCCAGGGGGAGCCGCCGATTGATTCGGGCTGCTGGAGCCCGTTCAGCACGGCGGCCAGGCAGTCGCCGATGCGGAAACCCGCGCAGCCGTACTGGCGTGAGATGGTGATGAAGCTGACCGCACGCGGCGACTGCTCTTTCTTGTGCGGCCCGGTGGCCTCCCACATGTGGAACTGTTCCTCGACCAGCTTGACACGGTTCCTGTTTGATGTCTCTTTCACCGTGATGTCCATAAGTCGCTCCTTTCCCGGTTGGATCGCAGTCGGCGGCGGAGCGGCGCATCTGGTTCACCACTTGGCCGCAGGCGAAAAGGATAGAGGAAAACGGACAGGTTACGATCAGGACAACGTGTATTGTCAGGGCGCCTCCGGGCCAGTGCCCGGCGCAGTTCCCGCAGCTTTCAGAGGAAACTGAAAAGGCCGGCCAGGACCCCGGCCAGGATGAACTGGGAATCTCCGGCCACCTCCACCGCCACGGCCTGACGGATTATACCGCGCTGGAACAGGTACAGGTAGAGGCAGATATAGCCTGTCACCAGGAGCATCGCCCAGCCGAAGGGCTGCAGCCAGCCGAGGGCTGTGCCGAAAATGAGAAGGCCGCTCTGGCACAGAAGGAGGCCGGCTTGAAGGTTGAGTGTCCAGCGCAGCCCGATGATGATCGGCAGTGTCTCACGCCCCACGATCCGGTCGCCCTGCATGTCCCGCAGGTCGAAGAACAGCGAGCGTGACAGCACAATCAGGAACGTATAGCCGAAAGCCAGGAAAAACGTGGGGGTCAGCACCGTGTGGCCGGTCATCCAGAGCGGGAAAAACACGGTCACAGTGGACCAGCCCAGCGACATGTTCAGGTCCTTTGAGGCCGGGACCAGCCGCAGCGGTATACGCTTTCCGGCCAGAGTCAGCACCGGCGGCAGGATGTCCAGACGGTACAAGGCCGCCATGACCACAAGGCCCAGCATGATGACCAGGGTCAGCCAGCCCTTGAACGAGGCGAACACCAGCCCGGCCAGGGCCGCCGAAACCGCCAGGGCGATGTAGAAACGGTCCTGTTTCTGCTGCACGAGCGGGGCCCGGTCCAGGCTACGCTCGAACGCGCCGCGATTGGTGAAATGGGTCAGAAGGTGGACGCACATGATGTAGCAGAAAGCCACGGCGTAGGGAATCCAACCCAAGCGAAGACCCATCAGGCGGGCGTTGGCGTAGCAGAGCATAGCGGCCCCTGCGGCGATGAAAAGATCGGTCTTGAGGGCCAGGCGGGCGACGTGTCGCAGGGCGCGCCAGAGGGGCGGCGAGGACTCGTGCTCGATCCCGCGCAGCTTTTCAACCGCCTGCATGATAATCCAGTTGGGGGTGGAGGCCCCGGCGGTAACAGCCACGCTGCGGTAGCGTTTAAGCTTCTCGCTGTCCAGTTCCTCGGCGGTCTCTACGTGGAAAGTGGGGGTGCCAAGGCCAGCGCTGATCTGGGCCAGCCGCTGGGTGTTGGCGCTGTTCTTGCCTCCCACCACCACCACTGCCTCGGCGGTCAGGGCCAGGCGCTGGAGTTCCTCCTGACGGTGGTAGGTGCTGGGGCAGATCGTATCCATAATCACCACCTCGGGCCAGCGTTGTTTCACGCGGGCGGTCACCGCGGTGAATGTCTCGGGGTAGAGGGTCGACTGGGCCACCGCGCAGACTTTCCCGGCTTCCGGAAGGCTGTCTACCTCCTCTGCGGCACTGACCACGTGCCCGTGGCCCTCGGCGTAGCCCTCCAGGCCCAGGACCTCGGCGTGGTTCTTGTCCCCGACAATGATCGCCTCGAAACCCTGGCGCACGTGACGGCGGATCAGGCCCTGGATGCGGGCCACGTCCGGACAGGTGGCGTCGCACAGGCTTACCCCCAGCGACTTGAGCTGCTCGCGCCGCTCCGGCGGCACCCCGTGTGAGCGGATCACCACCGTGTCGCCCTGGCCGGGCGCATCCCGATGCGACAACACCCGCACCCCGCGCCGCTCGAGCATTTCGATGGTCTGCGGGTTATGGATCAGGGGGCCGTCCGTGTAGATGCCCCGCGAGTCGTGTTCGCTGCGCTCCAGGACCATGTTCATCGCCCGGCGCACTCCCTTGCAGAAACCGGCAGTCTCGGCCAGAAGGACTTTCACGCGTCTCGTTCCGTTTCTCTCTCAGGTCATCGAATATAGCGGCCCCGCACCAAGGCCGTGTCGTTTCGTGTCAGGCAGGTCATTTCTCTTTGAACAGGCGCCCGAAACCGGGGTAGGGGGCGAGCGGGATCAGCTCGAAACCGATCAGCCCCTCCCTGACAAGAGGCAGGCTGTCCAGCAGCTCACGCGCCGCCTCCACCGACTCACACTCCAGGATCAGCACTGCGGAGCGGCGGTCGGCGCGGAAGAAAATCTGACGCAGGGCGCCCCCGCAATAAATCTCCCAGACCCGCCGCGCCTCCTCTTCCAGGAAAGGCGCGCAGGACGGCTGGTCAACTGTGTCGGACTGTTTTTCCAGCGCCAGGATCATCATCGCCGTCTGCCTCGTGTTCCGTTGCGTTCCTCCGCCGCCAAATATATTTAGGCGTCTGACTTAAATATAATGCGCCCACGCCGTATTTGGAACACCAAGCCGCAGAGCCTCTTGCACCGGGATGCCCCGGGGTGTGGCAAGCAGGCACTTTACAGCCGGAGGGCGCGGCGTTAATTTTCATCGATCATTCCGCGGGTGAGCGAACGCCGAGCGTAAACCCTGCCGGCGGGCGGCCCGCCACGCCCAAACTGAACCCGAGAGAACAGAATGAAAGCATTGGGAGTGATTCCGGCGCGCTACAAGAGTTCGCGCTTTCCGGGCAAGCCGCTGGTCAAGATCGCCGGCAAGACGATGATAGAGCGGGTCTGGCACCGGGCCGGGCAGGCCTCGCTTCTGGATGAGGTGCTGGTGGCCACGGATGACAAGCGCATTGCCGAGTGCGTGCGCTCGTTCGGCGGGCGGGTGATGATGACAGACGAGAACTGCCCCACCGGCACCGAGCGCGTGGCCCTGGTGGCCGCGGCCTCGCCGGGCTACGACATCGTGCTAAATATCCAGGGTGATGAGCCGCTGCTGGAGCCGGAGCACGTGGATGCCGCGATCGGACTGTTCCAGTCTCACCCGGATGCCGATATCACCACCCTGGTCCGTCCGCTGCGCTACCCCCGCGAGGCGGATGACCCCAACTGCGTGAAAGTGATAATGGGCGAGCAGGACCGGGCGCTCTATTTCTCGCGCGGCAAGGCCCCCTGGGTGGGCAAAACTGGCGCGGACTGGCTGGAGGCCACAGGGAGCAGCGCCCATGTGATCCATATCGGCCTCTACGCCTACCGGGTGCAGTCGCTGCTGCAGCTGGTTCGATGGCCGGTGGCGCTCTGCGAGCGGATGGAGGGCCTGGAGCAGCTGCGCGCCCTGGCCAATGGCCAGAAAATCTACGCCGCTCGCCTGGAGAGCACCCTCTCTATCGGAGTGGATGTGCCCGAGGACGTGACCCGGGTGGAGCAGATGCTGAAAGAACTCGGCCTGGACTGACGGCCCCGTATTGTTTGCAATCCGCGAGCCTCAGGGTTATATTTTCCTGAAGCCCGCAGCGGCTAACCTTTTTTGAATGCTTGCAGCAATCCCCATATTCTAAAACGCTTTACAAAACTTCTCAGGCATAAGCGGCGGACCTGATGATCAAAAGGGAATATCTCAAACACCCGGAAGGGGTAAAGTACGTTTTTGTAACCGGCGGTGTAGTCTCCTCCCTGGGCAAGGGCATCTGCGCCAGCGCGCTGGGTATGCTGCTCAAGGCGCGGGGTCTGTCGGTGACCATCATGAAATTCGACCCGTACCTGAATGTTGATCCAGGCACGATGAACCCGTTCCAGCACGGTGAGGTCTACGTGACCGATGACGGAGCTGAGACCGACCTGGACCTGGGCCACTACGAGCGGTTTCTGGACCAGTCGCTCAGCCAGGACAACAACATCACCACCGGGCGCATCTACAACACCATTATCACCAAGGAGCGCCGCGGCGACTACCTGGGCGCAACGGTGCAGGTGATCCCGCACGTGACCGACGAGATCAAGGCCACCCTGGTGCGTCTGGCCACCAAGAACAAGGTGGACGTGGTGATCGGCGAGATCGGCGGCACGGTGGGCGACATCGAGTCGCTGCCGTTCCTGGAGGCGATCCGCCAGTTGGGCCTCGACCTGGGCCGCGACAACGTGATGTACCTGCACGTGACCCTGGTGCCCTACCTGCAGGCCGGCGGCGAACTGAAGACCAAGCCGACCCAGCACAGCGTCAAGGCCCTGCGCGAGATCGGTATCCAGCCCGACATGCTTATCTGCCGCACCAGCCACCACCTGAGCGAGGACATGAAGAGCAAGATCGCCCTGTTCT
>CAYLSM010000198.1:0-8474 GCA_964386505.1 uncultured Gemmatimonadales bacterium | reverse complement strand
GGTAATTTCTGGTTTTACTCCCTGCACGGAGTGATCAAGTTCGACCCGTCCGCGCTCAAGCGCGACACTCTTCCTCCGCCTCTGTACATCACTCGCCTCAGGGTTGCGGAGAAAGACACTTCGATAACGAACGGCCTCAGACTCCGCCACAACCAGAGCAACCTGAAAATAGACTACATCGGCATCGGCCTGTCCGCTCCGGAGGAGGTTGTCTACAGCTACAAACTGGATGGTTTGGATACAGGCTGGGCGGAGACCAAGTCGAATTCGATCTCCTACCCCTACCTTCCTCCAGGCAAATATGAATTTGCATTGCGGGCCCGAAACCGTGATGGTGTCTGGAACGTGCAGCCAGTTCGGCTTCAGTTTGAAATTCTGCCGCCGTTCTGGTCGACATTCTGGTTCAGAGGGCTGATGATATCCGCGGTTTTGGCCCTGGGCTGGGTAGTGCTGCTTATCAGGACGCGCCTTATGCAGAAAAGGAATATTGAGCTCCTGGCCGAGATAAACGAACGCAAAAAAGTGGAACTGGCCCTGCGCGAGAAAAACATGGAGGTGAAAAGCCTGAAAGACCGCCTCCAGGCCGAAAATATCTACCTGCAGGAAGAGATCAAACTGACCCATAATTTCGATGAAATAATCGGCAACAGTGAAGCGTTGAACAAGGTGCTGGAAAGAGTGGAGAAAGTGGCCTCTACCGACAGCACGGTGCTGATCCTCGGAGAGACCGGCACAGGCAAGCAGTTGATCGCCCGCGCGGTGCACCGCCTTAGCCCCCGTGCCTTCAAGCCCCTGGTGACAATTAACTGCGCCTCAATCCCCGCCAATCTGATCGAAAGCGAGTTGTTCGGTTACGAAAAAGGGGCTTTCACCGGTGCAGTCTCCCGTAAGACAGGACGGTTCGAGCTGGCGGACGGCGGTTCGCTGTTCCTGGACGAGATCGGTGAATTGCCGTTGGAACTGCAGGCCAAGCTGTTGCGCGTGCTGCAGGACGGGGAATTCGAGCGTCTGGGCAACCCGAACACGATCCGTGTCAATGTCAGGATCATCGCGGCCACCAACCGCAACCTGGAACAGGAGGTCAGCCGCGGCGCTTTCCGCGAGGACCTGTACTACAGATTGAACGTATACCCCATCAAGTGCCCGCCTCTCAGAGAGCACCGGAGCGACATCCCCTTGCTGGTGAACCATTTCGTCAACCAGTTCAATTCACGTATCGGCAGACAGATCAGCTCCATCCCCCAGAGTGTTCTCGATACCCTGCAGGCTTACAACTGGCCGGGCAACATCCGCGAACTGCAGAATGTCATCGAGCGGGCGGTGATTGTCAGCAGCGGCAGCCAGCTCAAGCTGAGCGAATCGCTCGAGAACACGAGTCCCCAGGCCCGGGAGGCGCTTACCCTGGATGACCTTGAGAAACAGCACATCCTCAAGATCATGGAAATGACCGGCTGGCGGGTCAGAGGCCAATCCGGCGCCGCAGAGCTGCTGGGACTGAAACCCACCACGCTGGAAGCGAAAATGGTCAAGCTCGGCATTAAAAAGGAATCATCGCCCCACCGCAGGACCCCTTAACTCCAAAATATTGGAGGCACTCCAAAATATTGTAGTTTTTCGGCCACCCAATCCACGCTTCGTTTTTCACGCTTTCTCTCCTAATCAAGCCGCTCTCAACCAGTTTTAATATCTGCTGAACAGTACCTTTCTGTATGGTATAGGTTTTGTTATTGAACAACCCGACTGAAGACAACCTTCCCACGCAGCTTTAATTCAAATAAGAGGTTGCAGCCGCCCCTATTGAGGCCTTGATGAAGTCAGCGCCGACTCCGCTCGTTTTTACCAGAAGCAACTTCGTCAGGGAGGTCCTCGAAGCATCCGGCCTGGTATTGGTGGAGTTCATCGGCCGCTGGAGCGGCTCGTGCACTCTGTTCACCTCGGTGTTGATCCAGTTGAAAGCGGAATTCGGGGCCCAGTTCAAGCTGGGCTTGGTCGATGTGGATGAGAACAGGGAGGTGGCGGCCGAATACGCCGTCCGGAGCCTACCCACCCTGATTTTTTTCAGTCAGGGCGCAGTAGTGGACCATATCAGCGGCGTGTTCCCAGTGATGACTGTCCGGGAAAAGATTCGCGCATTCCTGGAGCGGACAGACCCGGTCTGAACGCCTGTTTTCTGGGTACGGAGACAACCACACCACCAGCCTTGGGAGTCTCTGAGCTGAAATAGTGCCGACTGAAAAGGTTCGGAGGGGGGCGGCTATTTTTCTTTCTTGTTAGTTAGCTTGACTAATCATTTGTCATCAAGCCTTTTACAAGCCGTTTTATGTACATCCATAGCCCGCCATACAGGCATCATCGACTTAAAACGGGATCGATGCGGTTTTTTTGTTTTGTTTCACAACTATTCAACCGCAGTGATTCCGTTTCCCGGTCTGAGGCGCGTAACGCCTCGCGCCGGCAATCGTGGAATCGAGCCGACGGCCTGACCTCAGCCGCCCGCAACCGGAAAGCACTGTCCATGTCGCCTGACATCAAACAATTACGAGCCATTAACCGCTCGAATGTACTCAACCGGATTCTGGCACTCAACACGATTCCCCCGGTCTGTATTTCCAAGCTGACCTGTCTGCCGTTTCGAGCATTGTCAGCGAACTGGCACAGGTCTGGGACCTGGTGGCGGATGAGATCGTGAACGAAATGGAGTCGCAGGGATGCGTTCATCAGAGTTATCTGCGCGGGGGCTTGTCGTGTCCGGCCCGCTGCGGCGCTGCACGTTCGAAGCTGTCAGGGCGCTGATTCTGAGCTCCAGGCCGCCGGCGGCTTTCCAGACCGACGCGCCCCGGTAAAGTGAACCCTCGGCACGCACATAGCGCGTGCCCGATCCTTTCATCCAGAAAGCAGAAGGAGGTGGCGAGTGGAACAATGAACCGTGAGTTGCAGCATGGTTGTGATTCAGCCTCGGGGAGATGCCTATGGGAATGCTCTGAAAAATTGTCTGTCTGATTTCCTACTTCAAGGCGGAGAACATCATATGCATTCAGAAAAAAGGTGTCCAAATCTGGCAGCCTTACTCGCACTGGTCTCGGTGATGACCGTGTTCCTTCTGGGAAGCGCTCTGGCCCAGATCAACACTTCCAAGATCGAGGGGGTGGTGCGGGACAAAGACAGCGGACAGCCCCTGGCCGGGGCGCAGGTCGTAGTCGAGGGCACCCGGCTGGGCAATGTCACCAACGCAGATGGCTACTATTTCATCCTGAACGTCCCGCCCGGCCGTCGCGCCATCACTTTCACTTTCACCGGCTACCAGAAAACGACCATCACCGATCAACTCCTGCTGGCCGGGCAGACCACCACTGTGGATGCCCACCTGAGCTCGACGGTGGTCGAGCTTTCCGGAATCACGGTGGAGGCGGCGGTCGCTCCCCTGGTGCCCCGTGACAACACGGTCTCCAAGCAGAGAATGACCGCCGAGAAAATCTCGGACATTCCGGCCAACAAGCTCGAGGACATGCTGGTCCTGGAAGCCGGGGTGCAGACCGGCGGCGAGGGCGCCCTGGCGCGCGGCGTGCGTATCCGCGGCGGCCGTCTGGGCGAGGAGGCCATGGTGGTTGACGGCGTGACCGTACGCAACTATACCGCCAACCCGTTCCGCAGCGGCTACGGCTGGGTATTCGAGCAGGAGCAGGGATCTCTGAGCGAGGATGCCACCCCGCTGGAGTTCTCGACCGGCGCGGTCGAACAGGTTGATATCCTCACCGGCGGGTTCCAGGCCGAGTACGGCAACGCTCAGAGCGGTATCATCAACATCGTCACCAAGGAAGGAGGCGCAAGCCTTCTGGGCAACGCGCGCTTTATCACGGATCAGCAGAACCCCCGCACCTCCGATTACGGCTACAACCAGCTCATCACCTCGGTGGGCGGCCCGGTGCCCCTGGTCCCGAACCTGTTTTTCCATGCCTCGGGCGAAATCCAGGGTATCGCCGACCGGTACCCGACTCACGCCGATGAGGGTTTCCGTGGGGTAAACCAGGACTTCGTGGACCGCCTGAACGAGGCCGTGCGCAACGACCCGCACTATTACGGCACCAAGCCTTTCTCCCTCGAGGAGTTCAAGACAGGCCGCGAGTTCTACGCCTCCAAGACCGGCGAGAACGCCTCTCTGTTCTCTCCGTTCAACCCGGTGCGCCTGCCCTACAACTGGCAGGACCGCACCCTGGCCTCGGCCAAGCTGACCAGTTCGCCGCTCCAGGGCCTGAAACTGATCGCCACGTCCAATTTCTCGCGCGATCAGAACAGCTATCCGGCCCATGACAACGGAAGCTATTTCCACACCGGAATCGCCAACCGGGAAAACTTCCCACAGCGCCAATGGGCCACGGGCGAGGAAACCATTTTCATCCCGCAGGCCTATGGCCGCCGCACCCGCTCGATCAACTACCTGGCCGGGTTCGACTGGGATTTCCTGAAAAGCGCCCAGCGCAGCGCCACCCTGCAGTTCCGATACACCAATTTCCGGACCCAGGATATAAACAGCTCCAGCATCAAGGACAATTACCGTCACGACAACACGTTCCTCGGCTGGACACCGCACGACATACCGTTCGAGATCGAGACTTTCCCGGGCCGCAACTATCCGCTGGAAAACACCCCCGAAGCCAGAAAGTATTTCCCCAACGGCGTCGACGGGTGGCAGCGCTACTGGAACGTGGAAACGCCGTTCCAGCTTGTCCAGGGCGACTGGCTGTATTTCCTGGCCTACCGCTATCAGCGTGAGCTGCAGAACAATTTCAAGGGCGATGTCGATTTCCAGCTCAACCGCACCAACCGGGCCAAGCTGGGCGTGCAGCTTACCGCTTTCGACAACAACATGTTCAACATCTCCGGCAGCAGCACCCGCCGCGACCTGGCCAACGAGTTCAAGTACAAGCCCCGCCAGTATGCGCTCTACGTGCAGAACCGGACCGACCTTGGCGACTTCGTCCTGGATTACGGAATCCGCTACGACCGGTTCGAGCCCCGGGACAACTGGGCGTTCCGCAACAACGACCAGTACAGCGACAACTTCTTCCCCACCGACGTCTACGAGTGGTCCCCGCGGTTCGATGTCGGGTTCCCGGTGACCGACAGATCGCAGTTGCGGTTCTCCTACGGAGTTTTCACCCAGCTGCCCAGCCTGACTTTCATATTCGACGGCTCCAACCCGGGCGGCCTGGAATTCAGCCGCACCGACGCCTTCGAGACCGGGCTGAGCTACCTTCTGGGCGAGGACCAGGTGCTGGACATCGTGGCGTTCTACCGCGATGTGGACGGCAACGTGGCCTACAAGGAGTTCTTCCGCGACTACTACGCCAAGCACCTGGACCGCAGGATCCGCGGCTATTTCGAGGGCTACGCCAACAAGGACAACGGCAACATCAAGGGCCTGGATTTCACCCTGCGCCGCCGTTTCAGCAACAATTTCAGCTACAACCTGATGTACACCCTGCAGTTCTCGCGCACCACTGGAAGCAACTACACGAACAGCGGTTATTCCGTCGATGCCTCCACGGGTGAGGAAATCCGGCCCTCGGACGTGATCAACCCGATCGACGGGGACCAGACCCACAAGCTGAGCGCGAATCTCACCTACCTGTTCCCGGAGAATTTCCTTTCCGGCTCGGTGTGGAACAGGGTCCTCGGCGACCTGCGCCTCAACCCCATTTTCACCATGGGCAGCGGCACTCCGAACAACACCATTTTCCGTGGCCGCTGGAACAAGAACATCGACCTGCGGATCAACAAGAACTTCCGGCTCGGCGGGACGAGACGCATCGGCGTATTCGCCGACATCTTCAACCTGCTCAACCAGAAGCCGTCCATCCAGTACCCCAGCGGCTATACCTACGATGACTACTACTGGCGGGTGAAAGGCGGCCAGGTCCTGCAATGGAGCGATGCGATGCTGGACAAAACTGACGCCGCCTGGGCCGACCGCGTGCTGTTCAACTCAGATTTCAACGGGGACGGCCTCCTGAGCCTCGAAGAGCAGGCCAAGGGCGCCATGGCAGAAGCCATGATCAACGCCACCATGGAAAAGACCCAATACGGCAGAGCCAGACAGATCAGAATGGGCCTCGATTTCAGTTTCTGATTCAGCGAGCCGTAGTTCCAGAGTTCCAACACTGTGGGTCAATACAGGAGATATCCTATGCGAATGATCAAGCTGTTTTTGGTTGCGGCTTCACTGGGCGCCCTGCTGACCTGTATGGCATCGTCGGCATTGGCGGAACAGAAGCAGGAGTATGATGCCAAGGGCAACAACCTTGGGATCCATTTTACCCACGGGACAGGCGCTCCCCTGGGGAACAACGTGAATCACTATTTCCCGCGCGGCTCGGCCAACTATTTCGTTGCCGGACGCAACAGCTGGGGTGTCAGTGTTCTGCGCGACATGGACGGCGACGGGACGGTCGAGGACACCCTGGGCGAGGGGGCCCGCGGTGGACGGTTCACCGGCATGAACTCCTCCCTGGAAAGCTACAGCGAGCTGGAGGCGGCTTTCAACGCCGGCGAGAGCATGGACCAGACCGCCAGCCGGATCGATCACAACCGCACGCTCACCTCGATCGACCCCGAGGACCTGGCCGACTGGTACCCAGAATTCCGCGATGAAGCCGGGCAGCCGATCCTCCACGGCGTCGAAACCGTTGTCATGCGCTGCGGCGACGCCTTCCAGCGCGATGACTGGCCGGCCGGTGCGAGCTTCGAGCACCGTTTCCATTTCCTGAACTTCGCCGAAAGCAACAACATCATGTACGCGCACACGCGTATCCGCAACATGTCGGAGTATCTGAAATGGAACCCCAACCCGGATATCCAGGGTAAAGCCGCCTCGCAGCCGAACGGGCAGACTTACAAGGAATTCACTCTTCACCGTTCCATCGCCAACAACCCGAGTATCGGCGGGCGTGATTCGGGCAACGAAATCTGGGGCTATTACACGCCCCTGGGGATTCACGTGTTCGCGGACAAGGACGGGATCGAGTCATCGTTCAGCACCGACCCGTTCATCGTGATCGACTATGTACTGCGCCTGCCGGAGTTCAACGGTCAGGTCATGCGCGCCACCAACCTCTGCTACAACACTTACGAGGATGCCGAGTTCGGCTTCAACGGCAACCAGGACACCGGTGAACAGGGCTACCCGTTCGGCAAGCAGTACCACCTGTCCAAGGGCCGCGGCTACAGCGAATATGTCTACGGCGGCAGCGTCAACCCCTTCGACGGGAAAGTGGCTTTCGGCTATCCCGGCCTGCTGGAGCCCTCGGACACCCGCTACAACCGCTGGCTCTGGGGTGACCGGGTCGGCCGGAACATGTACTGGCACTACGGATGGATCAACGATTTCGCCCCGCGCGATACATGCAGCTACGACTGGGTAGTGATGTTCACCTATGGCGACCCGAGCAATTTCGCCTTCCCGCGCGGCGAGTTGTCCAACATGGACAACGAGGACTGCCAGAAGTTCTTCGCCCCGGCGATGCAGTACGCCAGCGTGGCCCGGCTGACCTGGGAAGGCGGTTACGTGGTGCCGGAAACCCCGGTCCCGCCCGCGCTGACAATCATCCCCGGCGACCGCCAGGTGACAATCACCTGGAGCGACATCAATGTAAACACCCCGGACGCCTATTACGCATTCCTGCAGGCCAACCCCGAACTCGACCCGAACCATGTCTATGTCGAGTACGATTTCGAGGGCTACCGTCTGTACCGCAGCTATGTCGGCCCCAACGACTCCCATTCCGTGAAGCTCCTGGATTGCAGCAAATCCGCCGGGAACATTGTCTACTACTACGTGGACAAGAAGGAAGACGACCAGCCGCTCCAGCGCATGGAGAACGGACAGAAAGTCTGGTACGCCCTGGTGCCTTTCGACAAGAACTACGACCCGGTCACCGGTGATATGTTCAGCCAGCCGTCCGAGAGCAGCGGGAAAGTCTGGAACCGGGTCGGGCCGAACGGTCTGTACACGGTCATCCCGCGCAGCGATGCCAGCAACTTCAAGGCGGCCAACGCGGGCAGCGTCACTTTCCAGGGAGCGGCCGCGGTGGACGCAGCCACGGCCACATTGTCCGGCGACGGGACCGGCAAGCTCACCAGCGCTCCGCAGTTGCTCATGCCGGCCATGCCGGTCGTAAAGCTGATCCCGGTCAACAGCGAGAGAATCTCCCAGAACCTGAGCACCTACATAACCTGTGACGCCGCAGCGTTCCTTCCCGGCGGCTGCAACTGGCCGGCCGGCGTGCGCACCCTGAGGGTCGCGGAAAGCTCGAGCAAGACCGGCCAGCCGGTCGATATCGAGATCCGAAACGGCAGCGATGCAGCCCAGATCCTGCTGAACGGGCCGGTTGACGCGAGCGGCATCAACTACGCACTGGACGTCACTTTCAGCGGCCTCAACTACAGCGACCTGTATTTCGACTGGGACAAGGGCTCGT
>CAYLSM010000197.1:0-8493 GCA_964386505.1 uncultured Gemmatimonadales bacterium | reverse complement strand
CTACCCGGTGTTCGACACCGATTTCGGCCGGATCGGGATCATGATCTGCTGGGACGTGCAGTACGTGGACCCGGCGCGCGCCCTGGCAGCGCAGGGGGCCGAGATCGTGTTCCTGCCGATCTGGGACGGGGTGGGCACTCTGATCCGGGCGCGGGCTATCGAGAACCAGGTCTATCTGGTCGACTGTATCTACGGCGGCGAGCCGAGCCGCATTTTCGACCCCTGGGGCAATGTGATCGCCGAGGCCAGCGCCCGTCCAGGGATCGGCGTGGCCGATATCGACCTCAACGCCGCACGCCCCGATCCCTGGCTGGGCGACATGCACCTGCGTTTCCTGCGCGAGCGCCGGGCGGATATCCAGGTGCCGGCCCTGGAAAAGTAAAAAGCAGTAAGATATATTCTGTCGCCGCAGAACCGTTTTTTAATTATTTAGTTCGATTTCCGAACCATTGGAGAGCGATTATGTCCAAAATCAGTCGGAGAGAAATGCTCGGCGGCGCCCTGGCATCCAGCGCCATTTTTTCGGCTGCCTCAGCCTCCGCGGCTTTCGGAGCGGAATCATCCAAAGCCGCATCCGAGGTGTCAAGCGGCGACAAGTGGTTTACACGGCGGATGGACGAGATGACCAGCCGGGAGGTGGAATTCTACCTTCGCGACGGCGGCGACCTGGTGCTGATCCCGTTCGGTCCGGTCAGCGGCCACGGGGCGTTCATCCCGATGGGCATGCACGCCCACTGGGCCACGGCCCTGTGTCACCTCATAGCCCGCAAGGCGGACGGCCTGTACTTCCCTCCGACTTACACGGTCATGGCAGGCGCGACCCAGACTTTCCGCGGCACGGTCCATTTCACTGTCGCCGAGCAGGTTAACATCCTGAAAAAAATCGCCATGCAGCTATACAAAGCCGGGTTCCGCCGGGTGGTGCTGGTCGGCGGCACTACCCCCGAGAACACGGGCGGCATTGTCGCTGTGCGTGAGCTGTTCGATGAGACCGGGCACCCGTTCTGGTTTGTCGAGGGCGAGCGCCTGCTGAAAGAGCCCTCCGTGGCCGCGGTCTATGAGGGCTATCCCGGCAATTTCGGTGAAACTCAGCTTTGCCTGGCGGCCATGAAAATCCTGGGCCGCGAGCGCCCTATCCCGGCCCCGGATTGGGCGAAAGAGATCGAATCCAAGCGCGGTGAAGAGACCGACCAGCCGAAGGAGCTGCGGGATGACGTGGTGGCTCTGCGGGAAAAAGGGCAGGTCGGCTGGCGATACTACGAGGAGGGCAACCACGGCAATCACGGCACTGCGGGTATCATGTGGAAAGGCCGCTCGGATATCGACATGACCGTGGAGGTGCTGGACAGGTGCGCGGACGTGATCGTGCCGATCCTGCCCCGCCTGACCAGCTACGCCGACTGGCTGGACAAGCACCCGTTCCAGTACATCCAGGCCTCGGAAAGGCTGAACGAGAGGTAAGGGGAAGACGATCCGCATAAAAAAGCCCCCGCCGGTCGATGAGCCGGCGGGGGCTTAACTATCCTGAGTTATTTCCCGATCATCCCGCTGGTGGGGCTGCTCGGGTCGGCGTACTGCTTGCGCGGCATTCGTCCCGCCAGGAAACTGAGCCGCCCGGCCTCCACGCCCAGGCGCATGGCCGTGGCCATGGCCACCGGGTCGGTCGCCAGGGCGATGGCCGTGTTCATCAGGATCCCGTCCACCCCAAGCTCCATGGCCCGGGTGGCATCCGAGGCGCTCCCCACGCCGGCGTCCACGATAACCGGCACCTTAACCGCCTCGCGGATGAACTGGATGTTGATCGGGTTCAACACCCCCATCCCGCTGCCGATTGGCGCCGCCAGTGGCATCACCGCCGCGGCCCCGGCCTCCTCCAGACGGCGGGCCACGATCAGGTCGTCGTTGGTGTAGGGCAGCACCTTGAAGCCCTCCTTGACCAGTACTTTCGTGGCCTCGATCAACCCCGCGGCATCGGGCAGAAGGGTGCGTTCATCGCCTATCACCTCCAGCTTGACCCACTCGCTGTCCAGGGCCTCGCGCCCCAGGCGCGCCGTGCGGATCGCCTCCTCCACGCTGTAGCAGCCGGCGGTGTTGGGCAACAGGAAATATTTTTTCGCATCGATGAAATTGAGCAGCGCCTCGGCCGTGCTGCGCTTGAGGTCCACCCGGCGCACGGCCACGGTGACCACCTCGGCCCCGCTGGCGGACAGCGCCTCCACCATTACCTGGTTGTCCTTGTACTTGCCGGTGCCCACCAGCAGCCGGCTGCCGAACTCGCGGCCGGCGATTGTCAGCTTTGTATCCTTTAGCATTGAGCGTTCCTTCCTGGCTTGACTGTTGTTCCACGCGCTGCCTCCAGGGGCCGTGGCGTGGCCCGGACAGCGTGCGATTCTAATCTGTCCCGAGCGGCGTGCGGCTCAGCCGCCGCCCACCAGCTCGATGATCTCGAAACTGTCTCCCGCGGCCAGTTCCGTGCTGTCCCAGGCGGCGCGCGGCACGATCTCGCGGTTGCGTTCAACAGCCACGCGGCGGCCGGTCACGCCGACCTGCTCCAGCAGTTCGGCCACGGTGAGTCCCGGCTCAACCTGTCGTTTCTCACCGTTAATCTCTATGGTCAGCATCCTTTTCCCTCCGGATTGAACTCCCAGGCAGCTTCTGCTTACATTTCCGTCCCGAATGCCCGGCTCATGGCAACCAGTTCCTCCCGCGGGTCCGCGGGACGCCAGAGGGCCGAGACCACAGCGCAGCCGAACGCCCCGGCCGCGGCCACCTGCGGAGCGGTGGCAGCGCTCATCCCGCCGATCGCGAACACCGGCACGCTGGTTACAAACCGGCAGACCTCGCGCACCAGTTCCACCCCGACCGGATGTACGCCCGGCTTGCTGGCCGTGGCGAAAACAGTCCCCAGGTAGATGTAGGTCGCCCCGGCGGCAACCGCCTGCAGCGCCTGCTCAAGCGAGTGGCAGGAGCAGCCGAAACCCAGTCCGCGCGCCTTACACAGCGGGGCCGCCGCCTCCAGTGGCACGGAATGATAGCCGAGCTGCACGAAATCGGCGCCCACGGCCAGGGCGATATCCAGCCGCGAATTGATGACCAGCGGCGCCCCGGACCTGGCTGTTATCTCTCGCAACCGCAGGGCCAGGTTGTAGACTGTACGGCCGTCCAGATTCCCGGCCCGCAGAGCCAGCGCTGCCAGACCGGTCCCGGCCAGGGCCCCAGCCTTGGCCTCAAACGACGGGTCTGTCAATGCTTCGCTGTCGGTCACGGCATGGACCCGGCACTTGCGTATCATTTCCGCATGTGTCACAGCGGCCGCCTCATTCGAGCCTCTCCCCCGGCGCGACCCGCGCCCCGCGCAGCCAGTCGGCGGCTGGCATCCGCCGCTTGCCCGGGGCCTGCACCTCGCCGAAAACCAGGCTCTTGCCATCCCCGCAGCAAACAGTCAGCGCACCACCGGAGGTATCGGTCACAGTGCCCGGAGCAATTCCGGTGCACTCTCCGGCCAGCGACGGGCCGAACAGCTTTAACGGCTGGCCGCCGCGCAGGCAGAACGCACCCGGGAACGGGTCGAAGGCCCGTACGTGGCAGGAAAGCCGAGCCGCGTTCAGGCTCCAGTCGATCCGGGCCTGGACGGGTTCTATCTTTGGGGCGTAGCTCACGCCTGCGGACGGTTGCGGGGTTTCTGTCGCCTCGCCGCGCTCGATCCGGCGCAGGGTCTCGAGCAGGAGCGGGCCGCCCAGGCGGCTAAGCCGCTCGGCCAGCGCGCCCGCACTCTCGCCCGGGGCGATCTCGGTTTCAAGAATAGCCAGCATTGGCCCGGTATCCATCCCCGCATCCATCCGGATCACGGTCAGGCCGGTGCGGGTGTCTCCAGCGGCCACGGCGCGCTGGATCGGGGCCGCGCCACGCCAGGCGGGCAGGATGGAGCCATGCAGGTTGATCGAGCCGTGTGGCGGAAGGCCCAGGACCTCGGGCCGCAGGATGTGGCCATAGGCCACCACCACCGAGATGTCGGGGGCAAGCTCACGCAAGCGGGCAAGAAACTCATCACCGCGGGGACGCTCGGGTTGGAGGCAGGGCAGCCCCAGGCGTTCGGCTGCCTGGCGCACGGCACAGGCGGCGCTTCTAAGGCCGCGGCCCTGCGGACGGTCGGGCTGGCAGACAACGCCCACCACAGTCTGTTCGGAGCCGGCCAGCGCCTCCAGCGAGGGGACGGCGAAGTCCGGGCTGCCCCAGAACAACACTCTCATGCCTTGTCCCGTTCGGCGACCAGGTCCTCGCGGATCTTGTTCCACTTGGACAGCAGCATGTTGCGTTTCATCGCCCCTATCCGGTCGACAAACAGGACGCCGTCCAGATGGTCGATCTCGTGCTGGAAAATCCGCGCGGCAATACCCTCGGCCTCGATCTCCAGCTCGTTGCCATCCAGGTCCTGGCCCACCACGGTCACTTTCTCCGCCCGGTCGACCATGTCTTTCAACTCGGGGATCGAAAGGCAGCCTTCCTCGCCTCGGACCTTGCCCTCCATCTCCACGATCTCCGGGTTGACCAGCACCTGGGGATCGGTGCCGTAGGGCACGCTCACGTTGTCGTAGACAAACATGCGCTTCGTCACCCCCACCTGGGGGCCGGCCAGACCCAGGCCTTCCTGGGCCTAGATGGTCTCGATCATTTCCGCGGCCAGCTTGCGCAGACTGTCATCTATCTCCTCGACCGGCTCGGCCTTGCGTCGCAGGACCGCGTCGCCGAGATAGCTGAGTGGCAGTTTTGCCATCGGTCACTCCCATCTAACTCTGTGGCACCACGCGGGCGATCCTTCCCCGCTCCAGCTTGATCTTGGTTCCCTCGGCGATTTTCAGCTCCACGGTGGTCTCATCCAGCTCGATGACCTTGCCGTAGATGCCGCCTACAGTTATTACCTCGTCACCCTTCTTCAGGTTCTTGAGCATTTCACGGTGGCGCTGCTGCTCTTTCTGCTGCGGACGCATCACCAGGAAATAAAGGATACCGAACATCAGGATCAGGACGAAGAAGAACGACATCCCGCCGCCCTGCGCGCCTCCGGCTCCACCGCCGGGCATTCCCATGGACAGTAGATTGATCGCTGCGGTCACTTTCTGCTCCTTTGCACAAGTTTCTGTTCTGTTCATGTATGGTTTTAGAGCTTTTGCTTCCCACTCAGGCGCAATTTAAAACACAAAACGGCAGACCACAACAAAGAACGGCAGCGGCGCGCGCCCGTTTTCACGGCTCAGTCTGTCTGGCCGTTCAGCCTGTACTTATTATAAAACGAGTCGGCCCAACGGTCAAACGTCCCCTCCAGAATCGCCCGGCGCATCGAGGCGACCAGATTGGTCATGAAATGCACGTTGTGGTGGCTGGTCAGGCGGATGCCGGTCACCTCGCCGGTGTGCAGAAGGTGGCGCAGATAGGCGCGGCTGAAATTCCGGCAGACATAGCAGTCGCAGTCCTCATCCAGGGGACGGAAATCCCTGGCGCAGGCTGAGTTCTTGACCACCAGACGGCCCCGACTTGTCCAGGCCGTGCCGTTGCGGCCGTAGCGCGTGGGGGCCACGCAGTCGAACATGTCCACCCCGCGGCGCACCGCCTCGAGCATGTCCTCGGGCCAGCCCACTCCCATCAGGTAGCGCGGCTTTTCCTGGGGAAGGTGCTCCAGGACACGCTCCAGCATGCCGTACATAAGGTCCTTGGGCTCGCCCACGCTGAGGCCCCCCACGGCGTAGCCGGGGAAACCGAGCTCCACGGTGCGACGGGCCGACCACTCGCGCAGATGACCGTACATCCCACCCTGCACGATACCGAACAATGCCTGGGGCCAGGGCGCGGCCTCCTCGGGCGTGAGCGCGGCCAGGCTGTCACGGCAGCGCTCGGCCCAGCGCAGGGTGCGCTCAGCCCCGCGCTGGACATAGGGCTCCTCGGCCGGATATGGCACGCATTCATCGAACGCCATCACAATATCCGCACCCAGGGCAGCCTGGATTCGCATCACTTTCTCGGGGGTGAACAGGTGGTAGGAGCCGTCGATATGGCTCTGGAACCGCACCCCCTCCTCGCTGATCTTGCTCAGGTCGAGCAGGCTGAACACCTGGTACCCGCCACTGTCTGTGAGCACCGGACGGCGCCAGGCCATGAATTCCTGCACCCCGCCCGCCTCGCGCACCAGGCTCTCGCCCGGGCGCAAATACAGGTGGTAGGTGTTGGCCAGCACGATCTGCACGCCCATGCCGGTCAAATCGGCCGGGGTAAGGGTCTTGACCGTGGCCTGGGTGCCCACGGGCATGAACACCGGGGTCTCGACCTCGCCGTGCGGGGTGCTCAACACTCCGGCGCGCGCCGCGCCGCAGCGCCCGGTTACCCGGAAGGAGAACTCGTTCTTTTCAATTTGGTCTTGATTGACTGTCATTCGCTGTATTCTCGGTTTTTAATTCTGGTTCTTGCCCTTCCAGACCATCCCAAAAGGACTAAACATTTCTTCGCAGTGAGAAATTTATCGTGCAGGGGTACGGTGCCCCGTGCCCGAAATTCTTTTCCGGGCGAGACATGTCTCGCCCCTACGGCAACCTCATCCACAGTAGAACAGTCTATCCGCGGCCCAGACGATGGGGTGTGTCAGTCTCACACTATCAGCATGGCGTCGCCATAGCTGTAGAACCGGTAACGCTGACGGACCGCCTCCTCGTACGAGGCCAGGACAGTCTCGCGCCCGGCCAGGGCCGACACCAGCATTATAAGCGTGCTGCACGGCAGGTGGAAATTGGTCAGCAGACAGTCCACCACCTTGAACCCGTAACCCGGATAGATGAAAATATCGGTCCAGCCCGAGGCGCCACCCGCGTGGCCGGGCTCGAGGGCATCCGTGCGCGTGGACAGGGTTTCCAGGGTGCGCACGCTGGTGGTCCCCACGGCCAGGACCCGCCCGCCGGCGGCTTTCGTGTGTCGGAGCGCGGCAAGGGTCTCGGAGGAGACCTCGTAATACTCGGCCTCCATGCGGTGGCTTTCGATATCCTCCACCACCACCGGGCGGAACGTGCCAGGACCGACATGCAGAGTCAGTTCCGCAGTTGTGGCCCCCTTCGCGCGCACCGCCTCCAGCACCCGGGGCGTAAAATGTAATCCCGCGGTCGGGGCGGCCACAGCCCCGCTGTGCCGGGCGTAGACAGTCTGGTAGCGCTCGCGGTCGGCCGGGGTGTCCTCGCGGCCGATATAGGGCGGCAGGGGCACATGCCCCACCCGCTCGATTGCCTCAAGCGGGTCGGAGCCATCCGGGCAGACCAGCTCCACAATCCTCTCGCCCGAGTCGCCGGCATAATCCAGCACCCGCGCCTCCAGGGAGCCGTCCCCGATGGCCAGTACCTTGCCGGGTCGGACCTTGCGTCCCGGCTTGACCAGACCCAGCCAGCGGTTGTCCTCCACCCGCCGCACCAGCAGCACCTCGCAAGCCCCGCCGGTGGGAAGGCGGCCGACCAGACGGGCCGGGAACACGCGGGTGTTGTTGAGCACCAGCAGATCCCCCGGGCGGACATACTCCGGCAGGTCGGCGAAGCTTCGGTGCTCAAGCTGCCCCGACCCGCGGTGCAGGACCAGAAGGCGGCTGGAGTCCCGCTGAGCTGCCGGCTGGCTGGCGATAAGCTCCGGGGGAAGCTCGAAATCGAAATCGGCGGTGCGCATGGCGTTTGTTTTATCCCGGTGAATAACAAGGCCCGGCTCGCGGAGCCGGGCGAACGGGGAACAATATATCACGGAAGGGGTTGCAGCGCCAGAGGGTTGGTGCTATTTGACAAGCCTTTTGAATATCATGTATATCTTGTCCCGTAGCCCTACGCAGACCACGGTCACCAGTAAGACCTCGTCCACAATTGTATAAATCACCCGGTAATCCCCCGAGCGGATACGGAAAAACCCCGGCGCGCCCTCCACGGGCTCATAACCAACCGGACGGGGGTCATCGCCCAGAGCCTCGATCCTCCGGCCGATCATCCGGCGGCTTTTGAGCGGGACCGATTTGAGGAATTCCTGGGCGGTCTCGGAGATCACCAGACGGTAACTCATAGACCGAGAGCCTTTTTGGCCTCAACCCAGGGTATGGTTTTCTCCTGTCCAGAATTGATCCGTGCGAGTATTTCCTGCGCCTGCATCCCATCGCTCAGGTTTTCCAGGGCACGCAAAAGCTCCATGTCCGCTTTCGGAATCAGGTAGACCTCATCCGAATAGCGCGTGATCCTCACCCTCTCGCCCCCGTGCCGCACCTGGTCGAAAACCTCGCGTGGTATCCGCGCCTCCGAGGCGGTCAACGATGTCATAACTCCTCCCGGTATTTTTTTACCATATTGTACATTCTTTCCATCATATACACTATGTACATAGTATCGACTGTTATGCCGTAAAAATCAAGGTTGTCCGGGCTGACAGTAAAATAAAACGGGCCGCAGCCATCCGGCCGCGACCCGTTTCTTCATTCAAGCTATCACTCTA
>CAYLSM010000196.1:0-8569 GCA_964386505.1 uncultured Gemmatimonadales bacterium | reverse complement strand
AGATATTGGGCCAGCCCGAGGGTCGGCCGTGGAAACGCCCCGTATGGTCGCACATAACCGGCACATTGGCCACCACGGCTTTGATCCGCGAATCCAGCCCCGCGGTGATCAGGCTGAGCCCGCCGCCCTGGCTGCCACCGGTAATGCCGATCCGGCTGCTGTCCACATCCGGCCGCGAGCAGAGGTAATCGATGGCTCGGATCACGCCCAGCACGGCGCGGCGGTAGTAGAACCGGTAGGGGTCATCCGCCCCGAAGCCGCGGTAGGCGTCAAGCACCCCATTCTCCTGGTAGCGGTAGTACTCCTGTTCCCGTCCCAGTTCCAGTCCGTGAATCTCCAGGGCCAGGGTCACCAGGCCCTCGCGGGCCATGATCGTGCGGTAGTCCGGATTGTAGACCCCGGCGTAGGGGGCGTAGATCGCGGCCGGGAAAGGCCCGTTGCCCGGCGGCACGGTCAGCCAGCCGCTGATCCGGGTCCCGTCATTGACCACCAGGCTGAGCTTGTAGCGTTTCGCACCCGGTATTTCGTTCTGCTCCACCTCCTCCAGACGCGGGTCCATCGGCACGCGCAGCAACTCGGCGCGGCCGTTGCGCCAGAAACGGTCGAAATCGGCCGGCAGCACGCCTGTCGGGCGGATCGCATAGGGGTCGAAACCGCATCCGCAGGCGGTCTGAAGTGTGTCCGGTCCGGCGGCCAGGGACAGGTCCAGGCGCAGGAACCCCGGACGGTCGAGGCTGCCGGCCAGGTCGATCCTTCCGCCGCGGGTGACAAGGCGGCCCTGGGCGATCCGGTCCGCCCCGTCCAGGCTGAGGCTGTACTCCAGGGTCATTTCCTCATCCCGGCCAAGCGCCGGACGGACATCCACGCTGAACCGCGCGCTGTCGCCCAGGCTGTAGATATGGTCCGCCCGGTCGGCGCTGACTGTCAGGCAAAGGCTGTCCGGCCCCGCGGCGGTCTGTGCCTGGGCCATTGCAAAGTTGAGCAGGAGCGCCGCCGTAAATGTATTAAGAAGCAATAATTTGCGCATGGCCTCACTTGCCTCCCCTGGCGGCCTTGCTCTCGTTAAGACGGTCGAGCAGCCAGGCCCCGGCTTTTTTCTGCCAGTCCGGGCCGAAAGAGTGGGCCATGTCCGGGTAGTTGTCGATTATCTTGGGGCCCTTGATGTTGTTGAACGCGGCGTAGACCGAGGTCGGGGCGCAGGTGCCGTCGATAAAGCCCACGGCCAGGCGGGCGGGCACTGTGATCAGGCCGGCGTTCAGGGCCGCGTCATAGTAGGCGCTGGTGCGGAGTGCGCAATCACGGCTGTCGGTGCGCAGCAGCCTCGGCCAGCCCGAGGGCCGCCCGTACAGGCTGCCGGTGTGGTCGCACATGGCGGGAACGTTGGCGGTGAGAGCCTTGATCCGGGTGTCCAGCCCGGCAACCAGAAGGCTCAAGGCTCCGCCCTGGCTGGAGCCGGCGATAGCCAGGCGCGTGCTGTCCACATCCGGGCGAGAGGCCAGGTAGTCCAGAGCGCGGAAACAGCCCTGGATCACCCGCCGGTAGTAGTACTGGTAGGGGTCATCGCAGCCGAAATACTGGTAACCGGCCAGCAGCCCGGTGCGCAGGTTCTCGTAGTAGCTATCCTCGCGGTCCTGCGGGATGCCGTGGATATCGATGGCCAGGCAGAGAAAACCGGCGCGGACATAGTCGCCCCAGGGCTTGATCACACCCACACCTGCCCCGGGCACCATAAGCACGGCAGGGAACGGCCCCTGGCCCTCGGGCACGGCCAGGCGGCCGTAGACCCGCGCTCCCCCCACATTGGCCAGGCTGACCAGATAATGGGCCGCGCCGGGCAACGTGGTATCCGCAACCGGCTGCACCTGAGCGTCAACCGGGGTGCGCCAGAGCTGGGCGCGTGCCTCACGCCAGAAACGTTCGAAATCCTCGGGCAGGATATTGGTCGGGCGGATGCCGCGCGGGTCGAAACCGCAAGCCGCCACCTTGCGCAACGTGTCCACGCCAGAGATTGCAGTCAGTTCCAGGCGCAGAAAACCGGGATGGTCGAGCTTGCCGGTGAAACTCAGGCGGCCGTCCTTGCTCTCGCGCAATCCCGCATCGATAGTGCGCTCCCCATCCTCGCTCAAGCGGTAATTGACCGTAAAAGGGGCTTTCTTACCGGAGTTGCGCTTGATCTCCACCGTGAACATCGCGCTGTCGCCCAGCGCGTACAGACAGTCGGCGTGGTCCAGCCTGGCGCTGATATCGAGGGGCGCTTTCTTTTCCGCGTCGGGCGCGGCGGCATACAGGCGCACCGCAGCCATTGCCAGAAGCAGGAGAACAAGCAGGCGTTTCATAGTCTCTCTCCGGTCGTTAACAGGTGGTAAAAATGTAGCGGATAGGCTTGTTTACAATAGTTCGAGCCGGCCAGAGACAGGCCGGCCCTGACAATCTATACATTTATTTCAGGGATGCAATCCGAAAAACGGCAGCGGTTTCCTTTATTCCACGGGCAGGATTATCAGGCGCCCGCCGTCCGGGCTTTCCAGCCGGAACCGGATGAAAGTGACATGCCCGCTGCGGTCGGCCGTGCCGACAGTGTCGATCAGCCCGGCCCCATCCGGACCGCGCTCCACCAGCCGCACGCGCGCACCGGGCGAAACCCGGAAACGCTGGACACGCCGCGGGGTGATATCCACGCTGAGCGGGAAAACCCCACCCGCGCCCGCATAGCGGACCGTGACCTCGTAGCGCCCGGGGGTGTCCAGGATATCGCTCCACTCCAGGCCGTAGTTGAAATACCCGGCCGAATCTCCGATCGCCGGGTCACCTGGGCCGGGATCGTTGTCGCGGGAGGCGCGGCTGAACGCCAGATAGCTGCGGTCCAACGGAAGAAGACCGGCCAGCCATGCGGGGTCGTGCCACTTTCGGAACCAGGAGTCGGGGTCGCTCATGCAGGTGGCGTGGTCGCGGTTGTCCCAGGCCACCACGCAACCGGCGCGGATACTGTCCAGGAAGCGGTAGTAGCGCGGGTTTGGTTTCCAGGGGATGGACATGTCATGACGTGCGTTGCTTATCACCAGAAACGGCAGGTCGCGGCCGCTGGCGGCGGATTCGGCCAGGACAGTGCGGGAGTCCATGCGGGTGCGTAAACATGGGCTGTCGCTGCAGGGACGGTCCAGGGGGCCGCAGAACGCAGTGAGCCTCTTCTCGCTCCCACCCCACTCCGGGCCGAAATAGCCGACCAGCGGGACATCCGAGACCACGGCGCAGAAAAGCTCGGGATGCCTGAGGCCCCAGGACAGGCCGCCGCAGCCGCCCATGGAGCCGCCCTCCAGGACCATGCGGGTGGTGTCGGGGCGGAAATACCGCCGCGCCCAGCCCAGGAGCCAGAGGTTGCGCCGCTCGGTGAAATTGACCGGTGTGCCCAGGGCCATGGAGTCCAGGTCGAAGATGCGGTCGTTGTAGCCGTACCAGAAAGTGTCGATGACCGGTGAGAAATGGTCGCGGCTGTCCCAGCTCTCACTGAGCGTGCGGCCAACCCAGGTCCGGTCGGTGGGGGTGATCTGCAAGTGGCTGTCAGTCACTGCGGCGAAGAACTTGAACGGCAGACCCTCGCGCCAGCCGGCCTCGGGGCCGCCGAAAGCCAGCCAGCTTACTTTCTCGCGCCCACCTCGTCCGTGAAGGCTCATCACCACGGGCAGGCCCTCGGCCGCGCCGGCGGCGGGCTTGTCCTGCAGAGCGCCCTGCCAGACCGGCTCCACCGGCTGAACAGCCTGCTCCACGGGGTTCGCCAGGCTGTTCACCCCTGGAACGACACGGGAGTCCTCCACGCCGCCGGCAGTCATCGTTACCGCGTAGAAGGCTTTCCCCGGATCACCCGGTGCGACCGTGTGTACGAACAGCCCCATCTGCGGGTCCAGGGCCGGGCCGCCCTCGTGGATCACGAAACCAGTCGGTTTGTACGATCCAGCTGAATCGGCCTCGAAATAGGCGGCCGGGTCGCCCCACCAGTCGCGGGCGGAGTGAGCCTCGATGCGGCTGGCCAGGAGCCGCGCCCGGCCGAGGCTTGTAAGCGGACTGTCGCCGATGTAGATATTGAACGTGCCGCCGTGGGCGCCGGCCGGCTCACGCCAGGTGAGAAACACCTGGCCGTGACTGAACTCGGCGCTCAGGCCGCTCACCGGCAGCTCAGCGGAGAGAAGCGGGGAGGCCTGGACGATCCAGGCGAAAAGACACAGGATAAACAGGCAGCGGATGGGTTTCATATTCGGCCTCGGGGTTGTGTTCGGGTGGATTGGTTCGTTAAAGATACAATCCCGGGGCCGTGAGGCCAACTATTTCAGCCTTCCGTCTCCTGGTCCTCCGGCCGGTATTCGAGGATATCGCCGGGCTGGCACTCCAGGGCGGCGCAGATCGCCTCCAGGGTGGAAAAACGCACGGCGCGGGCCTTGCCGGTCTTGAGCACGGAGAGGTTGGCGATAGTGACCCCCACGCGCTCGGCCAGCTCGGTCAGGCTCATCTTGCGACGCACCAGCATCAGGTCGAGATTTATGAATATGGGCATGGCGCGCCTCAGACTGTCAGGTCGTGTTCCTGCTGCAAATCGACCCCGCCCTTGAAAATACGGGCCAGCAGCAGGAGGACCAAGCCAAGAAACAGTGAGTGAAAATCGATGGATGGAAAGAAAATCAAATCAGCACCATCCGGTATTGGAATCTTATTCTTCAGGAAGAAGCTGATGGCTGTAGTGAGAATGGCGTCTACGACCGTGCAAAGCAAAACCATTACCCCGATCTGCTTGATAAGCACAGGACTGCGTGAACTGAAAGGCTGTCCGCTCTCCACAATTTTTATCAATGATAGAAGTTTTGTAATAATCAGAAAACTGACTACCACTTCCACCAGGGCGATTGGCCAACCCAAATAAAAGATCCAGGATTCGTTGCCAATCAACTCCGGGGTGTACCCGTAGATTTTCACCGAACCGGGAGCCAGGTTCGGCATGGATTTGAACAAGTCCGTGTACTGTATTCTTAACCCGTCCACCTGAAGCAGATAAGCTCCTTTAGCACAAATCAGGTTCACGATGAAAGAAGCCGGCATTATAATCAGAGCAATTAGCATTACAATCCAGGCGGCTCGAACCATGAAAGAAAGGGTTTTCGACACTTGTACAGGACGTTCCTCGCTCATCAGCGGCCTCCGTTGGTTGAGGTTAGAATTTTTCGGACATCCAACCTTAATCCGTTTTTTATCGTTTGTCAATTAATTTTAACTGTTTTTCAACAATCACCAAACCAGATCGGGCCACGGCCGCCACTCTCCCCCTTGCCCCCGCCGCCGCCCGCATTATCTTCTCCACAATCGACTTATTCCTGACAATCCAAACACGGAGAGACAGCCATGCGAGAAAAAATAGTGATGATCGGCGCGGGCAGCGCCATGTTCACCTGCGGCCTTCTGGGGGACCTTCTGCGCAAAGGCTGGCCAGCCGAGGTGGCCCTGGTCGATATCGACCCGGCCGCCCTGGAGGTGGCCGAGCGCCTGGCCCGCAAGATGGTGACCGCGCGCAAGGCCCCGGTCACGATCAGCGCCCACACCGACCGCCGCGCCGCCCTTCCCGGGGCCACTGCCGTGATCTGCACTATCGGCGTGGGCGGCCGCCGCGCCTGGGAGCAGGATGTGTTCATCCCGCGCAAGCATGGTATCTTCCAGCCCGTGGGCGACACCGCCCTTCCCGGCGGCACCTCGCGCGCCATGCGCATGATCCCGGTGATGATCGCCGTGGCGCAGGATGTCCTCGAACTCTGCCCGGAGGCGCTGTTCTTCAACTATTCGAACCCCATGGCCGCGATCTGCCGGGCGGTGCGCAAGTACACACCCGCGAAAATGATCGGCCTGTGCCACGGGGTGACCGAGGCGGCGCATTTCCTGGCCGAGCAGCTCAATGTCCCGTTCGCCGAGCTGGAGTACACCGCGGTGGGCCTCAACCACCTGACCTGGATTATTCAACCTCGCCGGGGGAAGGTTGACCTGACCGGTCGCCTTTTCGACGCCTGTCGGGCGGGACTGGCCGAGCCTATGGCCGAGGGCGCGCTGGGTGAGCTGTTCCTGGCCCGCGGCTCCTGGGAAGCGCTTCCCGGCGAACAGCCCCCGCGCTACCCCGCCACTCTGGAACTGACCCTGGAGTTCGGGGCTTTTCCGGCCCCGATGGACCGTCATATCACCGAGTTTTTCCCCTCGATGTTCAGCCGGGCGGGCGGTTACTACGGCAAGACCCTGGGCACGGAATCGTTCAGCTTCGAGCGCACTATCGCCAAGGGCGACAACGAATTCGAAGCCATGCGAGAGGAAGCCCACGCCGCGGGACCCTTGAGCGCGCACTATTACGAGCGTTTCTCGGGTGAGCACGAGCAGGTGATGGACATAATCGAGAGCCTGCGCACTGGCAACGGACGGGTTTACTCGGCCAATGTGCCCAACACCGGCCAGGCCCCCAACCTTCCCCCGGACGCCGTGCTCGAATGCCCCTGCCGGGCGACCGCAAAAGGCATGGAGCCGCTGAAAGTCTCCTCTCTTCCCAGCGGAGCGGCCGGGGTGATCACCCAACGTCTGGCCTGGATCGAGACCCTGGCCGAGGCCGCGGTGGAGGGCAGCCGGGACAAGTTCATCCAGGCGCTGATACTGGACGGCGCGGTGAAATCGCCCTCCGAGGCCACTGCCCTGGCGGATGACCTTCTGCAGGCGCACCGGGAGTACCTACCGCAGATTTGAGGCGCGGCGTGCGGGGGCGGGCCGGCATCTTTTTTGCCCGAGCGCCAAGGGTGCAAACTCAGCCGGACGCGGATCACGCAAAAAAGCTGCCGGCCCGCCCCACCGCAGCGCCCGGAACTGAATGCCTGATCAATTTTTTCACTACAGGGAGGCTCGCATGAAAAGTCCACTGACGGCTGCGATAATGGCTTGCGTCCTTCTTTGTCCGGCCGCGACAATGTATGCGCAGCAGAAAGAAACCCCTCAGTTCTGGAAAACCCGTCTCAAGGATGTGGTTGAGGTTCTGAAAACGGCAAAGCTCGGCCAGGTGAGCACGGTGGGCGAATCCTGGGGTCATCGTCCCCTGCTGACGATATCCTACGGCGAAAAGGAACCCTTCTCCCGCACGACCAATTTCTCGGCTGCGGCCTATGCCCGCAACCCGGCGGCTTATTGTAAACGGCAGCCGCAGGCCAAACCAGTCCTGTTTATCCTGGGACCGGTGCACGGCGGCGAGATGGAGGGAGTGGCCGGCTGCCTGAACCTGGTCAAGGTACTGGAGAGCGGGACCGATTTCCGGGGGAAAGCCTGGCCCGGGATAACGGCCAATGCCACCAAGCTCAGAGTGGTGATCCTTCCGCTGGCGAATCCTGACGGACGTGAGAGGCTGCCCTTTGACAGTTATGTCGGCGCGACCGGCGATTTCATGCGCAATTACTCGCAGGGCACACACAAGGACGGTTCAGCGTGGGGCTGGCCCACGATGGTCGAGAACATGCCGATGGTCGGGGATGTTGGCTTTCTGGGGGGATGTTTCAACGATGGTGGTGTCAATGTCTACAACGATGATTTTTTCCGGCCGCAGGCCCCCGAGACCCGGGCCGTGTTCGATCTGGCGCAGGCGGAAGCCCCGGATTTCATCCTGAACGTTCATTCCCACGAGATGCCGGCTGAGCTTCTGACCACCTACATGGTTCCGCCCAAACTGGTCGAATGGACCGCCGAGTTGCAGCGTCGATATGCCGAACGTCTGAAAAGCCGTGGCATTCCGTTCACGCCTCCGCGCGAAACCATGAGCGGAACTCTCGAACTGGTGGATGCTCTCTACCATTCAACAGGCGCGGTCTCGATGGTGTTCGAAGGACCGGAAGGCATTCAGGGTGAGGCTGAGAAGCCGATCGATTACGATACGATCCTGGACAGCCATCTGGCCCTGTACGAGTTTCTTTTTGAGCTGGGAGCCTCGGAGGGGGGCTTCATGGGACGGAAAGACGCGGTCCGGGGAGACTGGTTGCCGAAAACAGACTATTGAGATCACACTCAAAAAAGCGAGGGACGCCCGACTGGCGGCCCTCGCTTTTTTGCCGTCTGATAAAACCTACTTCCATCCCGGTGTCAGATCGTAGAACTCGTACTTGTCCGCTTTTCCCACCTTGATATACCGTCGGCTGATCACCGGCTCGCTCGCGCCCTGAGGGGTGAACTCGGCCAGCAGAAGGTAGCCGCCGGGCTGGGTGGGAAGGCTCATCAGGGTGGCGCGGTTCTCGCGGTAGAACTGCGGAATGGTCATGGCGAGGCTCTGCGACAAGACCTCCCGGCCGGTCGAGTCGAGAAGGCGCACTTTCACCGCGCCGCTCACATCCTCAGCCAGGTCGTTCACCCCCACCAGGTTCACCACCAGCTCGCTGCCCGGCTCCAGCGGCGGCACGTGCTTCATCCAGCGCTGGTCGGTCAGGTCGAGGAACACTGCGGCCGGGGCGAAACAATGCTTGAACCACTTGAGGGTAGGTGAGGGTTCGAGCTTGGCGATCGGGTTCAGGAACCAGTCGCCGGT
>CAYLSM010000195.1:0-8606 GCA_964386505.1 uncultured Gemmatimonadales bacterium | reverse complement strand
CCATGCTCAGGGACGGATCGAGCTGGGCCGCGCGGGTCACAACCAGCGCCAGAGACGGGTTGAGCTGCAAGAGACGGTAAATATCCAGGACCAGGGACGGGTTGATTGCCTCGGCGCGGGTCACCACCAGGCTCATACTCGGGTTGATTACCTCGGCGCGGGTGACCACCAACGACATGCTCGGGCCGATCTGCCAGGCCCGCTGAATATCCAGCGACAGGCTGGGGTAGATCATCACCCGGCGCGTCCCGGAATAATAGTAATGCCTCACCGCGGCCATATAATTGAGCATCAGAACAGCACTCCGCTGAACACGCCCGCCTCATGGGTCCAGGCTAAAATTTTTACCGTCATCGCGCCCGGAGTATACGGCGGCCAGGCCAGGGGGATATTCTGATTCCCCCAGCCGCTCTGAAAATAGAACAGACGTGTCGTGCCGGACACGTAGGCGAATACACCGTCCCCCTCGCCGCTCACGAAAAGGCCGGCGAACTCATCCGCCCCGGAGAACGTCTTGCTCACCAGCTCCACCGGCGATGGCCCCAGGACATTCACATTCGCCCGGTGCGCCGTGGGGGAACCGCCACGGGTGACATTATATATTATATAGCCCTCGCCGGACCCGGCCACCGTCCCGACCGTCACCGTTTCGGCGTCGATCAGCACTTCATTCGGGGCGGTGAATATCGCGGCGTCCACCTTCATTGTGGTCTGCGAATCATCCATCGCCTCCAGCAACTTGGCCATGTTCCGCGCCACAAACACCCGCGCCGCATTCGCCAATATGTCCATTCAACCTCCTCCGCTTAATCCCCTCTAAGAAGAGGGGTGGACCCCGATTTATCGGGGGACGGGGTGTGTGCCTTTTCCCTTTGTGTCCCTTCGTGCACTTCGTGGATAACTCTTTGCCTTGATCCCCTCTAAGAAGAGGGGTGGTCCGATTTATCGGACCGGGGTGTGTCACGGGTTCTCGATCTCGCCCAGCCTGCACGCCACCCTGGGCGTCAGGTCCCGCTTGAGCGCCGCTGGCCACTCCGGGACTGTCACCTGGTAATCCAGGTGGATCACGTCGTCATAATCAATATCCTCAACCGCGTGCGGCGACTCATACGAGCCTGTTCCGTGGTGACGGACCTTCAGCCAGCCCGATTCATCCGTGGTCAGGTCCAGGTCCACCGCGGTGACCGAGACATTGATCGCTTTGTACGCCGCATAGGCGATATCGTCTTCATCGTGCGCGGCCGCCGTTGTACCGTTGTATCCGCGCACGACCGTCACTTCGTCCGTACCGAACCCGGCCGTGACCAGCATTTTCTCCGTTCCACGTATAATTACCGGGTAGCTGGCCGTGATCAGCAGCGGGGACTTGAACGTGAGCGTGGTGACCGAGTCGTTGATAGCAGCGGCCAGGGCCGCCTGCGCCATCGCCAGGTAAAATTCACCGGTCTTCACCTCTCCGGTGTTGCCGTTGACATTGCTCTGCCGGAGAGGGTTGGCGAACGTCTGTAAATCTATGGGATCAGTGATCAGCGCGTCGTGCCAGGGTAACAGCATTTATACCTCCTGCATTTATTCCCGATTTTTCTTGGTGTCCCTTCGTGCCCTTCGTGGATAACTCTTTATGCCGTCACCTGGTTCAGCGCATCCAGCGAGCGCTCCAGCGCCACGATTTCTTTCGCGCTCTCGGCCCTGGCTGTGTTTTTCTCCTGGAGCGATTTTGCCAGGACCTGTATGTCCTGGGTCAGCGTTTCGAACGTCTTGCACTCGGCCTCCAGTTTGGCCTGTGTCGAGGCTTTCACGTCCGCCAGGGTCTTGGTTACCGTTTTGGTCTTTGCCATTGCATCCTCCTGTTTTAAGTCTCGCTATCAGCGATCAACCCATGACCATCCCAGCCGTTTACTCTGAGACGGTCGATTATTTTATCAATCGCCGCCCGAGCCTGCACGTCTATAACACTGCCGCCGGATGGCTTTGTGACCCCGTTCAACCGGGCATTCAGCACCTTATCTCCATTGACCTGCAAGTATCCATTTCCACCGACGAAACCGTATTCACCTGTGATATTAATTCCAACCTCGGCTTTGATTGGCATGCTGATAAAATCAGCCAGGCGTTCCGACTGTGATTTGTTACTTATACTTAATACGGTGACGCCATTGTATTTCCATGTTGTCAACCAGGGAAAAACATCCACCTCAGCCGCCGCATACCCCCCTGAACCGGTCCTGGAATCACATCTCAACCATAGCCCGGCGCTTCCGGCGGAATTCAGTACGCCTCTACCCCCCAACCGCCCGCAGACATTATCCGGATACGAGTGAACCTGTATTTCATGATGATAATCCGCCCCGACTGGCCCTATTAAAATTGCTTCGCTGACATTCAGGCTTGACCCGGCGGATGAGTTATACGTCCCGGCCATCAGCAGCTCGCCGGTTGTGGAATCGAATGTCATGAAAAAACCTTCCGGGTCGCCGATAGTAATAGTCTCACCCTGCAAGCCGATCTTGGCTGCCTGGATCAGCGCCTCCTCTTCGGTCAGGTTTATCGCCGCGATCACCCCGTCCTTGCTCACCTTGGCCGATATCTGGCCCGGCAGAACAGACAGCGTGCCCTCGGCCGTTGACAGTCTCCCGTCTATGGCGCTCACCGTGGAGCTGTACGCCCTGGCCGCGATCTCTCCGGCCTGAACGATCAGCGACGCCTCCGCCGAACTGACCCTGCCAGTCAGGGTGTTGAGGTCGCTCGCATAGGCCCGTAGAGCGATGGCCTGTGCGTTCTGGCTGATCAATGTCGCATGGGTCGAGATATTCCCCGCATTGGTCGTCACCTGGGTCAAGAGGCTGTTCACGCTGTCATCCAGCTCGGTGACCCCTATTTTCAACACCAGGTTCCAGCCCGTTTCATCGCTCCAGGGGGACCAGTTGCCGGAGGTGTCCTTGTAGCGCGCGCGGTACTTATAGCGGCTCCCCAGATACGCCGGTGAGAGCTGGTGCTCCACCGCCCGCCGCACAGTCTGCGCGTCCACGTCCTCCCAGGCCGAACCGCCTTCCAGGAACGCCTGAACCTGGGCATGGGCGAACGTCTTGTCCGGGACGCCGCCGACAACAGGCTCGGAAAGAGTGATCAGGTTTTTGAGGTTCAGCGGGGTCACGCTCAGGATTGACGGCTTATCCGGGGCGGTGGTGTCCTCGGTCACCTCGACGGTCTGCACCGCCGACCAGGCACCCGCCAGACCGGCAAGGTCTATCATCCGGACTTGATATTGATATTTCCAGCCTGCCTTGATCTGACGCCAGTCCCGGTATTCCACCACCACCGGCGGGGCGGTGCTCTCATCCCGCTCGATTATTTTCTTGTCCAACTGTTCCCACGCGCCGTATACCGCGCCCGAGCCGCCATTGTCCCGCCGCCATATCTCCAGGGCCTGCACCCGGTCCACGTCGGCCAGGGGGAGCAGCAGGGTCAGCCGCACTTCGTGGCGGAAATAAGTTCCGTGGAGCTGATGGACCAGTTCCGGCGGGTTGTCCGGGTCGAACGTCACCGCCCCGGACGCTGTCCCGTCTCTCGCCAACTGTGTCCCGGTTGGAACGAAAAGCTCCCGCGTCCACGCTCCGGTCTGGCCGTACCTGTCCACCGCCGCAATTCTGAAATACTCCACCGCCCCGCCTTTGAGCTTGACCCCGGTGTAGCGGTCCGCGGCGGGCGACCATGTCGTGATAGTCTCGCCCACGATTATTTGCCGCACCGTGCGCTCGATCCGCTGCCAGCTTTTTCCGTACATCCGGTTCTCGATCACCAGGTCCACCGCCCCGGATGGCAGGCTCACCAGGTCAATCATATAAACGCCGCTCACCTTGGTCAGCGTGACCTCCGGGGCGGCAAGCAACGCGGCCCGCACCCGGAAGCCCAATGCGTAAACCGGCTCGCTCTGCTGGGTGCTTGATGCCACGGCCACAGCCTTGCGGTCGAACGCTCCCAGCCTGGTGTAGCTCGTGTCGGTCCAGATTTTCTTGCCTGCGGTGAAATCCACCGGCAGGAACGTTACCGCCAGCCGCCAGGCCGTTGAACCGGCCAGGGCCTCGAACACCCGGTACTCTTTCACTCGCGGGTCCGGGCTGGCTGTCAGCTCGAACCGCGCCCCGCCGTTCGCCTCGCTTGCCGTGAACCCCGCCGGCGGAGTGACCGGCTCGATCCCTCCCGGAGCGCTGGCCTGGGCATCTTTCAGCACCACGAGCGTCACGTCCACACCCTCGCGCTCCGCCACGGACTGTGTCACCTGGCAGAGAAGAGGGTTGAAGTTCGTGGCTCCCCGGCGGCGGTAGCGGGCCGAGTGATAAAGCACTGTCATCCCCGGCTGCAGCCAGGCCAGCGAGCTGTCCAATGTGGCCTCGATCATGGGCAGACCGTACTTGCGCACATAGGTCATGTCGTCCACAATCACGGCGGCATCAGCGTCCCGGCTGGACGGCAGCCAGGGGTATTCCACCCGCTCACCCGCGCCGTTGAATCGATTGTAGGACTCCAGCGCCAGGGAGCCTTTCAGCGCTGAATAACCCTTACCGGAGGAACTGGTTTTCTGTCCGAATACAAGCACGTAATAGCCGCGGCCCTCGCGCAGGCGCGGGCTGAATTTCTCGCTGTTGCGCGATATCTGAGCCTCGGTGATCGTGGCGGCCGGCGTCGCCGACCAGTCCAAGCGCGACACGGCGATCTTGCCGTTGCGCTCATACACCGTGGCCAACAGAGGGGCTAACAGCTCATCCAATATAGTTTTCAGGGTCTGTTGCTCATTCAGGACGCGAGAGAGACGGATATCCGCCCAGCGCTCGATGCCCTTGACCGCGGCCAGGGCGGCGCTGTCGATCAGCGACGGCCGCAGGCCGGCCCGGCGCAGAAGCAGCTCCACCGCGTCCACCGGGTGTAAGGAGAACACGTTGACAATAGTCTTGGTTTCAGGGTCTTCCGCCGGGGGAGGAAGCTCCCGGTCCATCAGGTCGCGCAGAAGGTCGATTGTTTCCAGTTCCACCCGCTCGTCCTGCACGTAGTCGGCGATGCGCGCACGCGCCTGAACCTCGCAGTCCGTTTCCACAAAACCAGGGTAATCATATCCGCGCAGGATAACGATTTCCTCCCCCTGGTAATCGTACTCCTGCAGGCGGCGGCTCAGGTCCGGGTCCGTGAACTTGATATAAGGTTTTGCCGCCGTGCTCTTTCCCTCGCTGGCATTTACCTCGCCCTCGTTGATCGATATCTCGCCCACCGACGGCGCATGGCCCCACATCGGACGGAGCGAGCGCGCCCAGGTGTCGGTCCGGGTGAACCGCGGCCCGGCCTCGATCAATCCACAACCGCACAGGCGGCTGGAGGAGGCGTTAAAGCTGAACGTCAGACGGTAATAGCGTTTTTTGTTGGTGATCGCGGTCCCATCCTGCACTGACCCCAGGCTGGTCTGTTCCCCGGTGAAAAGGCCGCTGGCGCTGGCGTATGCCGTGGCGCTCAGGCTGGCCCCCGGCTCGATCCAGGAGGCAAGCAGCCACTCGCCCAGGTCCAGCGCGCCGGGGATCGCGCCCAAATCAAAATCCAGGCTCAGGGAGCCTTGCTCCACATATCCTTGCGTGGAAAGACGGAATTCAAGGCACTGGTCCACCCGCGCCGCCGAGGTCACCGCCACCCATTTTTCGGGCTGCATTCCCCGTCCATAGTGTAGGTCTAAATCCGCCTGCACCGTGTTATCACTCTCCCAGAGATTGATTCCCGCGTGGTTGCCGTCCACCTGGCCAGGCTGGAACAGCAAACCTATCGCGCTACCCACTTCCTTGATGATCCCGAACGAGCTGAAATCAAAAGTGAGCCAGCCCTCGGCCTTCTGCACCGGACGGGAAAGCGTGTACTGTTCCATCTGGGACAGCACCGAGGGATCGGACAGGGCTGGATCATCTACGCCGGGGATCACCGTGCAAAGTAGGTCGCCGCTGTCCTGTTGGTTTTTGCAGCGTATCTCGACCTTGTCCACCAGGCCGGCGGCTTTCACCGGGACAACTATCAGAAGGGACTGCGCGGCTGTCACCTGCCCACGGGAGTTAATCTCAACAGCATGACGCCAGTGATTGCCGCCGCCGTTCTCGTGCCCCTCGCTCATTACCGTGTCCGGGGCCAGCGTGGCCTGGTCGGCATAACGGTCCAGGTCTATGTTTGAGCCGGTCCCCATGTTCCAGTCCGAGCGGTGCCTGTAGATATCCTCGCTCACCCGGCGCGTCATGCGCACCAGGTCCACCGGCGTCGCCCCGGCCTTCGCGGCCTCTATGTATTTCGCTGTCGGCATCCGCTTCCTTCAATCCCCCTTAAAAAAGGGGGAGACTGGGGGTTGTGTTTCCGCTTTTCCCTCCCCCTTTCACAAAGGGGGACTGAGGGGGATTTGCCTTTCAATCCCCTCTACGCAGGAGGGGCGGTCCGATTCATCGGACCGGGGTGTGTCACAAATACTCTTCCGCGCTCAGCTTCACGCTTTTGTTCAACCCGTCCACAAACTGCCAGTCCAGACGGTCATCCTCGCTGATGAAGAACACCGGTTCGGCATGCTGGTTTTCCCATTTCAGCCAGAAAGGACGGGTCAGGTGTTCGGTCTCGCGCTCCAGGGTCTCGAACCAGGACCACTGCGCGGGGGATATCCTCGGCCACTCGTAATCGATCCGGTGTTCGCTGTAGTGCACGGTCAGACGTTTGCGTCCGGATTCGAACCGTTCGAGCGTTTTCTCCGACCTCACAATATCCGGACGGCATGGACCGGCTGGATATTTTTCCAGCGAGGCGCTTTTGCCGAAATACACCCCGAAGATCGAGGGTGCGGCGGAAAGGCTCTCCAGGTACAGACGGTAATACTGATATGTTTCCTGGGTGAACGTGCGGAAGATCGCGCTGTCGCCGCTCGCGGTCAGGCTGAATATCTGGTCCGGACTGGCGAAATCCTGCGTTCCGCTACCCACCAGGCGCACGGTCGCCCCGGCCAGGTTGTGGCCCCGGTCGATAAAGAAATAATCGCAGGGCGGGGCGGACAGGGCGATATCGAACTGGATGTGCTGGTTCGCCGTGGACAGGGTCCGCGCGCAGGTGTCCCGCGCCTCGTCCACCAGGTTGGCCAGCGGATAGTCCGGATCGGCCTGGGCGCTGGCCGTGATTGCCGCCACGCGGCCCAGGAAATTTGCATAAAGGAGGATCAATTCAAGCTCGCATTCAATGTCAGCGTTACGTTGCCAGTCCGGGAATTGCCAGTAACGACTGGCCTGAACCATTCAGTGTCCGGAAGGTTGAGTGGCAGCTTTCGGGTCACGCCGGGAGTCAGCACCAGACTGTCGGCTAACACTATCAATTTGCCGTCCGGCTCTCCGGCCCACGTTCCGTTGCGCAATCGCACCTGGCCCAGTACGCGCACCTGGCAACTGTCCGCGTGCGCCGCCGTGGCTGTGAGCTCCAGCGAAAGCCGCCCATAATCAGCGCGCACCGCCGACCCCGTCACCGTGTCAACGGCGCTTCTCACCCTCGCGCCCGACAGGACCGTGGCGGTCATCGGCAGCAATTTTGAATCCGTCTCGCGAACCCGCAGCTTGAATTTCCAGCCCGCCTGATGGCGCAGAGTATCGTTCAGCACCAGGGAGAACAGGCTATCCGGGATGCCGGACCAACTCACGGGTGGCAGCCACAATTCCAGGTCCGTGCGGACTGTAAGACGACGGTTCAAGGAGATAGTCCCGTAGCTCATTGCCACGTCCAGGCGCACGCGGGTGGAATCCAGAACGCTGTCCACCGTGGCTTCCAGCCAGGCCGCTTTGATCGTGTCCGGGTCCGCCTGGCAGCAGGCTGCGCTCATGGGGACTCCGGTCACGTTCTCAGCCGTGAATTCCTTCGGGCTGGCCGTGGCCGTTTTTGTCTGCACCGAGCTTGCCGCCGTGATCTGCGCCTGGGAAACCGCCGTCATCCATGCCGCCAGCATCAGCCCTATCGCCAGCACCCACAGGATAAAAAGGTCATTTCTGCGCATTTCCTGCTCCTTTCGTCTCTTGATCCCCCTTAGCAAAGGGAGAAATAGGGGGTTGTGTTTTTAACTTCGCGTCCTTCGTGGATAACTCTGTTTTCATGCCATCACCAGTTGCAGCTCGCCCTGGTCTTTCAGCCCGCGCATGGCCTCCAGCACTATCCGCTGTGTCTCGCGCCGGCCCTTGGCATCCATGATGCTCTTGCCATTTGCGTCCTGAACCGTCACCGTCACCTCGGTTTTCTTTGTCGTGCCCTCGGTGTTGCGCGCCACGCCCTCGCGCAGACTGCTCTGCTCGTCCTGCTGCGCTTTTATCGCGCTTTCGTTGCTTTGCCGCATGCTGCTGGCCAGCCCCTGCGCCACGCCGCCCAGGGCCATTAAGGCCAGCCCTGCCGCGATGGACTTGCCGCCCACGGTGAAGCCCAGAAAACCCAGCCCCTGGAAACCGACACCGATCAGGAAAATCAGCGAACCCACCATCGCCGCGATCTTGCCCACCATGTCCAGCACGTTGGCCGCGAAGTTTTTCAACGCGCTCTTGCTGTCCGAGGCCAGGTCGCTGAAAAAGCCGGTG
>CAYLSM010000194.1:0-8612 GCA_964386505.1 uncultured Gemmatimonadales bacterium | reverse complement strand
CGGAGTTCCTGGGGACCGGCGGCTCGGACCATCTGCGGTATGGCATTGTGGTCAGCTGGATCGCGGACAGCGGCGAAGGCCTGGCCGTTGGCTACATCGAAAGCAGAGGCGGCTCGAACGAGGACGTGGCGGATCGTATCCGCAAGGGCGAGCTGGACACAAACAGCATAGAGGCAGACCTGGTGCTGCAGGTGGCCGAGGATGGCTCGCTGGTGGTGGAGGATGTGGAGGCGGTGACCGGCCTGGCCCTGGGCGACAGCCGATTCAACAAGCCGGGATTCGCGGGCGCGCGGGTCCTGGTGGCGGTGCAGGAATTCGAAGACGACAAGGACAATAAAAACCACAACCCACAGGAGGGAGCCGTGAAACTGAGTGAAATCATCGCCGCGATCAAGGAAAATGGCTACCGGCCGGACCAGGTGTTCGAGAAGGATGCTCTGCTGGCCGCGGAGCCGGTGGCTAAAGCCCTGGATACCGAGCGGACGGCCGCTACAAACGCTCAGAAGTCGGTCGAGAAAATCACCAAGGAGCGGGACGCGCTCGCCGGAGAGAAGACGGAGCTGTCCGGCAAGTTGGCCGGGTTCGAGAGCAAGGGCCTGATCGGAGAGCGTATCAAGGCCGCAAAGCTGACTGAAAAGGCAGCTCAGTACGTGGAAAAACAGCTCTCCGGTTTCATCCCAGCCGGCGAGACGGATGAGGCTCGCAACAAGGCCATCGACGACGCGGTGAAAAAGCACGCCGAGACTTACACGGAGTATTTCGGCGGCCAGAAGCCCGCCGGAGCCGGTGAGCCTGCCTCCGGCAGTACACCGCCCGCAGGTGCGCCGCCAGCCGATCCAAACGATTTTTCGAGCGCGGCGGTGAATCCGTTCATCCCCGGCTCGACGGTGAAAGTGGAGTAACACACCCCGTCCCGATGAATCGGGACACCCCTCTTGATAGAGGGGATTAAATCTGATCCACGAAGTACACGAAGGAACACGAAGAAAGGCGGAGGTGAAAGATGCAGAATCTCAGAGCCAGTTTATCCGCGTGCTCGACGGTGAAATTCACCAACGGCAGCGGTTCCACCCTGGCCGCCGAGCAGCTTTACAAGGTCGGCGATCTGGTGGGAGTGGTGGTCGCGCAGACCGTGGCCAACGCGGAGGGCGTGTTGATTCACCGCGCTCCGAGTCCGGGAGTGGTCCTGCCCAAGCCCGCTGACAGCACCGGTGTGTTCGCGGTAGGCGCGGATGTCTATTACGACGCGGCCGCCGGCAAGGTGGTCAACGCCACGGACAAGAGCGGCAAAATCTGGATCGGCAATGCGGTGGTGGCTGCCGAGCAGGCGGATGAAACAGTCCAGGTGGATCTGGACGGCCAGTCGGCCAGGGGCGCGGCCGAGGCGTAAAATCCCCCTCGATCCTCCTTTGTCAAAGGGGGAGGAAATAGAGGGCTTGATCTTTTTCGATTTGGGGACTCCCGATAACCCCAGGATGAACAAGGAGGCAGCGATGAAGGGTTTCAAAGGCTTTATCATCAACGACTGGGGCAAGCTGCATTCGATGGCGCAGGGAAGCCCCGAGGGCAGAGCCAAGGCGGCCGTTCTGATGCAGGGCGCGTTCCAGCACTACCTGGATGCACCCCTGGGCGACGGCCAGAACTTCCGCGCGAAGATCGCGGAGTTCACGAGCAAGGGCGATTTCCCGGCCCAGGTGCTCGATTACATCGAGCGCTTCGTGCTCGGCCAGCAGCAGATCGATCTTTCCTGGCAGCAGGTGTTCGACGTGCGGGATTTCACCAACACCACGCTGAGTGGTTTCAAGCTGCGCAACGTGACCAGCGGCCTGGCGTTCGAGGAAATTCTGCCGGGCGAGAAGGTCAAGCTGATGAGCATTTCCGGCACCGAGGTCGAAGTGTCGTTCCGGATGTTCGGCGCGGGCCTGCAGTATGACCAGGTGTGGTGGGACGACCAGCGCTGGTGGGACATCGAGGACGAAACCGCGAATTTCCGCAACCAGCAGTATTACAAGCTGGCGCGAATTCACACCGCCCTGGTGGAGGCCTTGGACTCCTCGGTCAACCAGGCCTGGGACACCAACCTGGTGACGGTCCTGAACAACGCCTGCGCGCAGATCATCGCGGATGCGGCCGCGGTCGGCATCCCCGTGGGTGAGAACCCCACGTTCGTACTGTGGGCACCGCTGACCCAAAAGCCGTCGGTGATGGACGCCCTGCGGGCGAATTACCTGTACACGGATTCCGCGCTGAACAAGCCGATCCACTACAACATCCTGCCGGCGTTCACCACCAACTTCAGCAGCAACAGCGTGGCTTATCTGGCGCTGCCGAAGGGCAAGATGAAGAGCGGCAACAGGATGGGGCTGCAGATTTTCGGGCAGTTCGACATCCTGAGCTACAGCACCGCCGTGGCCGGGTATTTCCGGCAGGGCGCGGCAATCGGCGACAAGCGCCAGGTGCGCAGGATTCCGTTCAGCGGATAAGGCAGGCAAAGGCAAAAGAGTTATCCACGAAGGTCACGAAGGAACACGAAGAAGGAAAAGCCCGGCCTGCGTATGGGGCCGGGCTTAAAAAAACGAAAACGCCAACAGGAAAACGAACGTGGCTCAACCAGTTTACATGACAGTCGCGGAAATCAAGGCGATCCTCCAGGGTGCGGGCCAATACGAACTCCCGGTGACTCTGACAGATGCCCGGATCGCGAGCTATATCAAATCCCGCAGCCGGGAGATCGACAGCGCGCTGCCGAATTATGCGCAGTTCCCGGATATCGCTTTAACGCCCGCGGACGGGCCGCCGAAAGTCTACGGCACGCCGGAGCTGATCAAGCAGGTCTGCCTGGGTCTGGTGGAGGCGGATTGCCTGCATTTCCTGGGGCTGGACATTCACGGCGAGAGCGGCCGGAACCTGACCCGCGAAGCGGCGATGAAAAACATTCTGACCGCCCTGGCCGCGGGAACGATGATGCTGCCGCCGGATGAATACAACTATGCGCAGACCGACGGGGCGAACGCCCGCGAGAGCGTCGATCCGAACAAACCAAAACCGGTCTACGGAACGAGGCTGACCCGCGATGATACGCTTTGAGGTGGATGCGACAAAGGCCAACCGGCGGCTGACGGTGCTGAGCGGACGGGCGGAAGATGCCCGGCCGTGGCTGAAAAAGTTCCGGCTGTACATTATCTCCCAGACGCGGTTGATGTTCCATAAACTGCGCAAGGGCGGGCAGTTCCGCGGCGTGGAATGGGCTGACCTCAAGGGCCGGCCGCACACGAGGACCGGACGGGGCGGGCATGTGACCCGTGAGGGAGCGTTCGGAGGATACAGCCCCGGAGTTTACAGCGACGTGGCCAGCCGCAAGACGCTGGGCGGCAGACGCAATACAGGATATCGGACCCTGGGTGCTTTACGGCCGTCAGGCAAGCGGGTCACCCTGGAAAGCGCGGTGATGCAGGACACCGGCACTCTTCTGCGCCGGGCGGGACAGTGGATCAAAAAGTTGAATCACAATGAGATCACGTTCGGTGTGGGAAACCTGATCTACGCCGCGCGCCAGAACAAGATGCGACTCTTCATGTTTTTCGAGCTGCCGCGCGATCTGAACGAGGGGCGGCGGCTGTGTAAAGAGCATTTCGAGGGGCGGTAAATACCCCGACCAAAACAGGGGAATGAAAGGTAAGATGAGCCAGATCACGGACAACATACCTGACCTCGGAGCTTACGAGTTAGCCGCGCAGAAAGTGGTCGCGACGCTGGAGGCGGATGAAACCCTGGCGGTGGTGGTGAAGGTTTTCACTACGGAGTTGCCGGACGAGGGAAAGCAGTTCGGTAAGCATGAAATTCCTCATCTATCCTGCGTGACCGAGGCCAAGGATCAGGTCGTGGACATGGAAGGCAACGCCCGTATTGACCGTTTCAGGATGCTGCTGACCGTAACGCATCAGGGGCTGGTCTATGCCGGCCTGGTGACCGATGCCCAGCGCCTGGCGGGCTATATCGAGCTGCTGCTGGAGTCTGAGGGGCTTAAATCTGGCGGCTTCCGCGGGCTGGATTCCGAGATTGCCGGGAGCGATGGGTCGCTGTGCGTGGGCGCTGTTTCAACCCGGTTTTATTCCGCCCGCAGGGAGCGGAGCACTTTCTACGAGGTGGTCGCCGAGACCGCATTCGAGATCGAACTGACCCGCCCGCTGGCGGGAGAATAAGGAGAGGACCATGTCGCGGAATATCCAGGAAACCAAGAGCCAGATAGCGGTCAGCAAGGCCTCCGAGGCCGCGCTCAACACTGCGGCGACAATCGATATGCGGTTCATCCTCGACAGCGGATCGCTGTTCAAAGTCGATTTTGACCGCGAGGACAATGCCGAGGAAATCAACGGCTTTGAGGGAGCGAGCGAGATCGTGCCGTTCGGGCAACTGGCCTCGGCCGAGTTCAGCCAGAAGCGGGCCAAGCCCGCGTTTATCCTCTGGGCGCTGGCCCATGCCCTGGGGGCCTGTTCCACGGTGGCGGCCGGTTCGACCGGGTACAAGCACACGATCACGCCGGTGGTGGGTAGCCAGATGTCGAGTTTCAGCGCGGTCCAGCTCCTGGGCGAGACCCTGCTCCGGGAACGCTACTGCGGCAACGTGGTCTCCGAGGTGACAATCGGATTGACGGACAAGTGGATCACGGCCAAGGCCTCGATCAAGGGGACGGGCAAGCGGGACGTGGATTATATCGCCGAGACCGTGGTGGACGGCGAGGATTCGACCGAGCTGACTGTCCTGCAGAACATTGAGGGCGCGACCGCGGCCGAGCGCCTGAACTCGATCCACCTGGTGCGGGTGAAAAAGACCGGAGAGACGCACTGGACGCACGTGACCGTGACCGGCAGCGCGGCCGCCAAAACGATTCAGATAACGGCTCCGGGCGTGGTTGCGACCAATGTGAACTACCAGGTGCTGTACGTGCCGGAGGTGCAGACCTATTTCGAGAGCCTGCCCGCGGTGAATGTCGAGCCGTATCTCAAAGTCATGGACCTCTCGGTGCGGGTGGGCGCGGACTGGAACGGCACGGCGATCAGCGGCGGGCGACTCCTGTCCGGAGATTTTCTCTCCGGCGAGCTGAAAATCACGAACGAAGCCGAGGTGCGGTATGTGCCGGGCAGCGGGATCGCCTACGGTGGCGACGTGGAGCGCACCGGGCGCAAAATCGCGCTGACCCTGAGCAAGAAGATGCGCGACGTACTGATGGAATACCAATTAGCCCAGAATGAGTATTTTTCGGCCTCAGTGAAGCTCACCAGCACGGAATACGAGACGGGCAAGAATTTCGAGATCGAGTTCATCCTGCCGAAGCTGGGGATCAACACCAAGCAGATCACGGTGAACAACAAGATTTTCGCCGAGGAGGGCGATCTGATCGCCCTGGAAGGCACGTATGCTCCGCTGATAGTGATCGGGCAGAACCAGGTGGCGAGCTACCTGTAAACCCCAGGGGAAGGCACACACCCCGTCGTCAGACGCCGCCACCCCTCTTTTTAGAGGGGATTAAGGCGAGGCGAAAGAGTTATCCACTAAGGACACGCAGAGACACACAGGAGGAAACCATGAGCGAATTACTGGAGTTGGGGGCCGAGCGCCGCAGAATGATCCTGAGCATCTACAGCGCCCAGCTCGCGGCGGTGGTGCGAGAGCCGACAACGGCAGAGTTGATCCAGGTGGAATATAAACTGAGCCGCCTGAAGGGTGCCAAACAGGCCCAGTTTATCCGCCAGTTAGGCCTGAAACACCTGGTGTCAATCGATGGATTCGGCGTGCGCAACGAGTCAGGAGAGTTGGTGACGCTGGTGACCGAGCCGGGCGAGCCGGGTTATGACCCGGAGTGGAAACGCCGTCTGGGTCGCACCTCGTTGGGGCTGAAAGTGGCGGCCCAGGTGGTCGGAGAGCTGTACGTCGTGGGTGAGAAAAAGCCGCAGAACGGCGACGACGAGCTGGACCTGGCGGCCCTGGACGAGGACATAGAGCCGGGGGAAGCCGAGGCCGCGCCGCAGACGGGGCGCGGCAGGAAGACGAGCTGAAACGGATCATGCGGGAGCTGACAGCGCTCTACAAGGGTGAGGCTGGCTCCCTGACCGAATACGAGGATGACGAATCCCTGGGCCGGTATCGCGGCTGGTGTGGGAAACACGCAAATGAAATTCTGGTGGAGCGTCTACATGAAAGCACTATCCGGCTCTGGCGGCTCTATGAACTCAAACGCGGCAAGTACCCGTTCCGCGCTAATGATCTGGCCCCGGATGACTGGCGGATGTTAGGCAGGATGGACCTGATGTTCGCGCGGATCGACATGGAACGGCTGGCGATAACGCTTTTCGGCGAGCCGAAGTGACAGACCTGAAGGCGAGTAAAAGAGTGATCCACGAAGGGCACTAAGGACGCGAAGGTAAAAGGCACACACCCCGGTCCGATGAATCGGACCACCCCTCTTGCTTAGAGGGGATTGAAAAGCGGGCAAGGTAATGGCGGATCAGGCGACAGATGTTGTAATCAGGGCGCGCTACCAGGACACCGGGGTCAAACTCGGGTTCAGCGGCATCCTCAGCTCTCTGAGGGGGATGGCGGCCCGGATCACTCTGATAACGTCCCTGGCCACAACGCTGGGCGGCGCTTTCGGCACGGTTATAGGCGCGCAGGTGCAGCAGAACCTGGCCACCGTGGGGGCAGTGGCCGGGGCGACGGCCAAGGAACTGGCGGCCCTGAACGCCGAAGCCCGTCGTATAGGTGCGACAACCGCTTATACTGCAGCCCAGGTGTCCGAAAGCATGATCGCGATGGCCCAGGCCGGCCTGACTCCTCGTCAGGTGATCGCCTCGGTTAGCGACGCCATGTACCTGGCCGGGGCCACGGCAAGCGACATGGATACAGCCACCACGATGGTGGCGGCCACCCTGGGCCAGTTCGGGCTTAAGGCGGACCAGGCTAAGCGTATTGTTGACACCCTGACTTATGCCACCAACCGCAGCCTGTTCAACCTGCCGAAATTAGCCGAGGCCATGCGCTATGCCGGCACCACCGCGAACTCGCTGGGCATGAGCGTGGAAGACACGGTGACTGCGGTGGCGGCGCTGGCCAACCTGGGCCTGCGTGGCGAGCAGGTGGGCACCACGTTCCGCATGGGCATGGCGCAGCTTTCGCGGGGCACGGCGGATGTGCGTCAGGCGCTGTTCGATATCGGGCTGCTCTGGAAGGACGTGAACCCGGCGACGCATGACATAGTGACGCTGATGGACAACCTGGCCAAGGCCACCTGGGATGCAGGGGCGGCGACCCGCGTGTTCGGCACGGAGGCGGGGCTGAATTTCACAAAGCTGATCAACGCGGTGAAAAAAGGCGAGATCTCGTTCCGGGATTTCAGGAGCGGAATTTTCGAAGCGCAGAAGGGCACTGGCATCGCAGCCCAGCAGTATGGCCAGATGATGGATACGATGCGCGGGGACTGGTGGATACTCAAGAGCACGGTACAGGAAATGGCCCTGACCATGTTCGACGATTATAACGGTTTTCTGCGGCGGTCTATCCGGGCGACCACCGGTTTCGTGCGGAACCTGACCTCTGTCTACAGGACAGTGGTCGAAAATTTCAGCCTGATTATGGGAGCGCTCAAACAGTTTGTGGTCAAGCTGTTCTCAGACTGGGAGTTTTTGCAGGGTGTCAGTGGACTGGTCACCGAAATATGGGTGCGGATGTCGCTGGCGGTAGGTGATTTTGTCTGGGCGCTGGGCAACTCCGTGATCGATGCCGCGGCGATAATCTGGTCCCCGTTCGAGGCGCAGTTCAACTTTCTGCTGGACACCCTGCAATATAAATGGGGCAACTGGATCAACGAAAGGATAGATGATTATGTCAACGCTTTCAAGACGATCAATCCCCTGCTGAAATTAATCCCCGATCCGTTCCCGCGGTTCGATGCTCCCAAGTATCAGCCGGTGATGGACGATTATTGGAAAATTTCCGGCGAGGAAATGAAGGTGCGGCTGCAGGCGATCATGGAGTCATTCAAGACCGGTCTGACATCGATAAAGGGACGTTTTGACGGGCTGGGAGAACATGCCAGGGCCGCGCTGGGCAGTATTCTGCCGCACCTGAAAAAAGTCGGCCTGGGCGTGGCGGAACTGAAAGACGAAACCCCGGTCCAGGTCGCGGATGATAACTCGGATGAATGGGTTGACCAGACCGCGAACAGCGTGGAGAGGCTGATACAGCGGGTTAACACCCTGACCGGCCTGATACCGCTGATCGGAAAGGGCCTGGTGAGCGAACAGATTCGATTGCAAGCGCTGAGCGAAAGCGCCGCCCTGATCGAGCAGATAACCGCGCGTATCAAAGAGCTGGAGGCCATGCCCGCGAGCGAGGAAAGCCTTCAGGCGATAAGCGCCCTGACCCAGGGGCTGGATGCCCTGAGCAATAATTACGAGCTGGCGTATTACAAGGCCGAGGGGTTCTGGAACAAGTTGAAAACAGGGTTCCATGAAGTTGGCACTCGCATGGGGACTGAATCGATGACCATGCTGTCCGTGGCACAGAGCCTGGTGGAGGGTTTTTCGGCCAGTTTCACCGGCTTTTTCAGCGACCTC
>CAYLSM010000193.1:0-8621 GCA_964386505.1 uncultured Gemmatimonadales bacterium | reverse complement strand
TGGTTCGGATACCGTTAAGGTCTATCTGAAGAACGCCGAATCCGTTATCAGCGTTCAGGCCACTCTGAAGTTCGACGCCACTAAGTATACGGCGTCATCGAGCAGCGTCGTGTTTAACAGCAACCTGTTTACCAAGCCGACCGAAGTAAGTAAGGAAGTAGTCGTTACGGATTCGACGGTTGCGGTGACAGGCCTGGTGCTGACTGACGTTGACAGTATCGCTGCCGGGGATGGCGACAAGCTGCTGTTCACGGTGATATTGAATGTCAAGAGCACAGCTGCTACTGGGTACGACAGTCTGCAGGTCAGTGGTTCTGTGGCTATCCGGGATGCCGATTTCAACACAGTCAGCATGAATGTCGGGACCCTTTACAAAGGTGCGTTCCTGATCCGCAGCCCGTTCGAGCTGCAGGTCGAGAGCGTATACGGCCGTCCGAACACCACGCAGACCATGAATGTCCTGCTGACGAACCGTGATATCCTCGTGGGCAGTGAAGTGACTGTCACTTATGACAACACCAAGCTGACCTATGTCGCTAACTCGGTTGCAGTGAACTCCGACATATGGAGTGCCGGTGCGCCAACTCCGGAGATAGTCGCCAGCACCAACAGTATTAAGATTGGTCTGACTGACTTGACCGCGGCATCGAGTATCGCTGCCGGCGGTTCCGGACAGTTGCTGCTGTCTCTCCAGTTCACAGCCAAGTCGGCCCTGACTACGGGAACCTCCTCCGCGGTCGGGATTTCTGGTATCGTGGCTGTGCGAGATGCCGATTATCATGTGAACTCGGTGACAGCAACAGGTGTTGCCGGTACGTTCAGCGTGGTGGATGACATCACCCCTCCGGGGATGGTTCGTAACCTGTCGGCGACCAAGGTTGGAACTGAGGTCCGTCTTACCTGGACCAACCCGACCGACGCTGATCTGGCGAGAATTGTTGTCGTCCGTATTACCAAGAACGGACCGGAAGAAACCCTGTTCAGCGGTATTGCCACGTCCTACACGGATGCTACGATAGAGTCCACAAAGGCCTATACGTACGAGATCACCGCGTATGACAACGTTGGAAATGCCTCCGAGACAGTGGTTACAGACCTGATCGGCCAGACTGTGGATCGTCCGGGTCTGGATTTTAACAACGACGGTGCGATCAATGCCGGCGATCTGTACAAGTATCTGAGCAATCCGACTCAGGCGAATATTGACTCGCTGGCCGCTTTGATCGCGTATCTTCTGGGACAGCCGGTTCCCGCTACCATGCTGGCAGCCAGCGGCAGCGGTGTTCAGGTTCAGCCCGGCGCTGCTTACATCAGTCTGAGCAGCAGCTTCGAGACCTTTGTGGCGCGTTTCACTTTCTCGTACAACAAGGCCTATGAGTTCTCCGGTGTCGCGCTCGGTCAGGCGATGCAGGGGAAAGCCATGATCAAACCGATGGTCGAAAACGGCAAGCTGGTGGTGGATGTGATCAGCCTGACCGGTTTCGTTCCGTCCAATCTGACAAGTGAGCTCTTCACTGTCATGTTCAACAATGGCAGTTACGATCAGGCCGGCCTGAAAATCGAGAAGGTCGAAGTAGCCGACCGCAGTGGTACGGTATATAACTCCGAGAAGGCCCGTCTGGCCTCCTCGGCGGTGCTGCCCAAGGCGTACGCGCTCGATCAGAACAGCCCGAACCCGTTCAACCCCTCGACGACAATCTCTTACGAGATTCCCGAGAGCACGAGCGGTGTCAAGGTTGCGCTGGCTGTTTACAATGTTCGTGGACAGAAGGTTATTACCCTGGTCGATGAGCTCAAGGAAGCCGGAAGATATTCTGTGAACTGGGACGGCCGTAGCCAGACCGGTCAGCATGTATCTTCGGGAGTCTACTTCTACAGACTGCAGGCCGGCGATTTTTCGGCGGTCAGGAAGATGGTTATCCTGAAGTAGTGATCGACGAAAAGATCGGCGCTCCGTCAATGGCGGGGCGCCGGGTCGACCTGATTCAAAACAGCTCCTCAGGGGGATTTTATGAAAATAACCAGATTACTATTCCTCGGAATAGTACTCATTCTGTTCAATGCGGTGTACCTGGCGGCTGCGTTGCCGGACACGGTTTATGTCCGGTCCAACACAGCCAAGCCGGGTGATACGCTACGGGTGACGGTTGGAATCAATATAAAGTCAAGCGGAGTCTCAGGGGGCTTGATTATCGTACTTAAGGTTGACAGCACCCTGACGGCTTTGTGTGATACTTCAACCGGATGGTGGACAGCCGATACGGCTTACGGAAAGAAGATAAAGAGCGCCCCGATTATTAGTTTCGATAAGGTCTCTGGAGTTCTTTCCCTCGTCTACTACCCGGTGGATCTTGATTCCAAAGTGGCAACACTCGGTAGCAAAGGTGATCTGGGAACTTTCAAGTTCCATGTCGCTTCGAGCACCCCAGAAGCTTCCTATGCTATCACTGTAGCTGACGGCGGTCAAGGCATTCAGTTAGTTGATGACAGCGGTCTTCTTGTGGGCAACGACTATCCGACATTGGACGCCCCGGACATAATGGTGGCCAACATTCCGGACTACAACGCGCTGCAGCTCGGCGCCACGTTGCCCGCGATGATCGGCGACACAATCATGTTCCCGGTGAAGGTTGAGAACAAGGATTCCATCGGTTCCGGAAGTTTCACCGTGGATTATCCTAAGTCCCAACTGGTGTTCGGAAGCTCGGTGGTTGCGGGTCCGCGTGGTACCGGCCTGAATTTCACCAGTGCCGTGACCTCTGTTGACGCCAACACCAGCCGTCTGACCGTGAACTTCAGCGGCGCTGCGGTGCCTCCGGGCGGTCTGGCCGCTCTGTGCCAGATCTATTTCGGTGTGACCTCTGCCAGCTCTACCACTGGCTCGGCCACGCTGGCCAATGTGTCCCTGAAGAACATGTCGGGTGCGGCCCTGGCCGTGCAGGCTCCGACTGTCAGCAGCACAACGCTGGGTTTCTTCTTCGGCGACAGCCTGATTGTGGATGTCATGTCCGGGGATTTCAGCGTGCTGAACGTTCAGCAGCGCAAGGTGACCATCCCGGTCCGTCTGGTCAACCGCAAAGCGGTATCTAACCTGCGGTTCTTCGTTCAGCCAGACCCGACCAAGCCGAAGGGTATCCTTATGCTTTCCAAGATCAACACCACCAATCGCACAACTGGATGGATTGTCAGTAGCGCTTATGACTCCACCACTGGTGCCAGTCAGGTGCTGGCGATGCCAGCTGATCTGGCAACAGGTGCGATGGCGCCGGGAAGCAGCGCCGCGTTCACCCTCGAGTTCGATATCCTTCGTCCGCTGGCCCCTGGCCTGCTGCCGATGGAAGTCTCGATGGCGTTGAAGGGTGTTGAGGTTTACGATGCCGCCGGTCCGGCTCTCGGTGTCCAGAAGGTCGATGGTGTTGTAAGCCTGGACAGCCGCGTGCCGAACGGCGGCGAGGATGTCAACCCGGGCTCCAGTCTGCCCAAGGCTTTCGCCCTGGCGCAGAACAGCCCGAACCCGTTCAACCCCTCGACGACGATCAGCTATCAGATCCCCGAGGATGCAGGCTCCGGCGTTCGCTTCACCATGAACGTCTACGACCTGCGCGGACACCTGGTCAAGACCCTGGCCGAAGGCTTCAAGGCCCCAGGCGTATACCAGGTCTTCTGGGACGGGACGAGCAACAGTGGTCAGAAGGTTTCTTCCGGCGTGTACTTCTATCGGTTCTCTTCGGACCGTTACAACGCCACCCGGAAGATGGTCATGCTCAAGTAGTTTGAGTTGACCGAAAAAGAAAAGGCCGCCGGACTCGAAGTCCGGCGGCCTTTTTATTGTCAGCCTGCGTGCGATCAGGCCTTGGGCTTGCGGGTTTTCTTGTCCGCCAGTTCGTCCTCAAGGCTGGCCAGCTCTTCCTTGATCGTTTTCTTCAGACTGCTCTTGCCCTCTTCCACCATCCCGCTCAGCTCCTCGCGGATATGGCTGATCGATTTCTTGCCCTCATCCACCAGCTTCGACATCTCGGACTTGAGCGAATCGATCGATTTCTTGCCCTCGTCCAGCATCTCATGGCCGCGCTTGGCCACGTGTTCGGTGGTTTCCTTGAGGGCCTTGCGTGCGTCATCCTTCTTTTCCGCGAGCTTCTTGCGGGTCTCCTCACCACTGTAGGGAGCAAAAAGCAGCGCCACGCCGGCGCCCACGATCGAACCGACAAGGAATGCCTTGATGATCGAGAAAGCGTGTCCGTTATCTTCCGACATATCAACCTCCCGTGTTATGAGAAAGCCAACCTCAGTCTGGAGCCCTCAACCCTGGCGAGAAAATTTGTCCCCAATAACTTTAAAGAATGCAGCCAGATTGAGCAAGGGACCACGGATTCGGGACTGGAAAATATCCAGCAGATCGATCAGTTCCTGAAGTTTGTCCCGTGTTTCCGGGATGAGCTGGGAGAAATCCTCGATCTTACTGCTCGTGTCATCGGCCAGGTCCTCCAGGCGCGCGCCGATATTCTGCAGGTGCCCCAGGGAAACCTCCAGTTTCTCGCGGACCGTGGTGGCGAAATAGGCCTGCAGGCGGCGGAGCTTCAGATACAACAGCACTGAGATGACAGTCATGAACAGAAAGTAAAGCGCGATTACAGCCAGTGAAACAGCAACGATGATCTGAACCGACACTAACATGCTTCGCTCCCCGCTCAAGATTTGGAATCAGAGACCCCAGTCCCTGGGGTAGCGGAAATCACGGTTGATCGTGCGCTGACTGAGCTTGGCGATCAGGGGAAGATGCCGCTTGTACTGGGTGGTTCGCACCTTTCTCACGATGATATCTATCAGGCGGCGGTCATAGCCCAGCCGCTCGACCTCATCGGGCAGAAAACGGCGGTCGATCAAAAGGTAGAGCAACTGATCGGCGTCATCATAGGTGAAGCCGAACTCATCCTCATCGGTCTGGCCCTCCCAGAGGTCGGCGCTGGGCTTTTTCTGGAGGATCGGGGCCGGAATCTCGAGGAACCGCGAGAGCTGGCGCACGTGGTTCTTGTAAAGGTCGCCCAGGGGGTTGAGCGCGCAGGCCATGTCGCCCCAGAGGGTGGAGTAGCCCAGAAGGTACTCGGTCTTGTTGCTGGTGCCAAGGACCAGGGCGCGCTCGGCGGCCGAGATGTCGTATAGCACGATCATGCGCATGCGGGCCATAACGTTACCCCGGCGCAACTGGTCCATACCCGGGTTGGCCTCCAGGTAGGGCTTGACCATGGGCGTGATCTCGCTCAGAAGGCTGCGGATACCGAGGCTTTCGGCCAACAGGCGGGCATCGGCCAGGCTGCTGGGGTTGCTCGACTCGTAGGGCATGAAAACGCCCAGCACGTTCTCCCGCCCCAGCGCCCGCACGGCCAGGGCAGCCGACAGGCTGCTGTCGATGCCGCCCGAAAGGCCCAGCACCACCCGCTCGAACCCCACCTTGCGCACCTCGGTGCGGATGAAATTGATCAGCACACGGCTGACCTGCTCGCAGTCAATTGCCAAAGAGGGCTTTTTTAATTCGCTTGAGCTCATTGAAACTCATCAGGAAATTTTCATCCCGCAGGATGGGTGAATGTATACGGGAGCGGGTCAGCTCGTTCATATCAAGCTCGAGAGTGCCGGTGATCTCCTCCAGGAACGGCAGGGTAAGCAGCGGCTCGCCGTTGGGATCGATGGCCTGGGAGCAGCCGCTGAAACTGATCCCGTCCTCGCAGCCCACCCGGTTCACATAGACCAGGAAACTCGAATGCAGCAGGGCGTAGCTCTGGGTTATGCGGGCCCAGTTTATGACGCTCTGGAACTGGCCGTTCTCGTTCATGCCGCGCACCGGACTGTTGGAGATGACCAGCAGCACCTGGGCCCCGTCCTGGCATAGGATATAGGGGTTGACCGGGTGCCAGGCATCCTCGCAGATCATGATCCCCAGCTTGCCGAAACGGCTCTGCACCGCCTTGACCCGGCTGCCGGGCGAGAAATAGCGCCCCTCGTCGAACATCCCGTAGGTGGGCAGGTAGGCCTTGCGGTGGCGATGCAGCAACTGGCCTTCCTCGAAGTAGAACGCCGAGTTGTAGAAAAAATGCCCCCGGCTGTGCTCCACCAGCCCGACCAGGATCGAGATTCCACGGCGGCTGTAGTCGGCCAGCTCGGCCAGGCGCGGATCCTCTGCTGTCATCGCCACCTGGGCCACCATGTCCTTGAGCAGGTAGCCGGTAAGCGACAACTCGGGGAACACGATCAACTCCACGCCCTCGGCCAGCGCCTTCTCGATGGCGTTGCGGGTCTGCTCGAAATTGTAATCCAGATCGCCCAGCCGAGGGGCGCTCTGCTGCATCTTTATCTTCATAACCGGTCGATGACTGTGTTGAGTTAAAAAGGAAAACACTCCGTTTATGATAATTTGAATATCATAATTGTGGCAGGGGAGTGTGGCGGTTTCTCTAATTTAAGCATAACACCCAGGCAGCGGCTTTGTCAATAAGGTCAATGATTCCAAGGCTTGCGCGGCCTGAGTCTCAAGGCTCCGGTTTGAATTGATTTTCAATGCCCAGTATATTATAATAGAACCTGACCGCGACGCGAGCGGTGGCCGGCTGCGGTATGTGCGCGGCCGGCCGGAGGCGGTCTGAACCGTTCCGGGACCGGAACTGATAATGAAAGGTGGATGAGATGGCGCAGAACAAGCCGCAAAATATAACGGACAGCCAGTTCGAGCAGTCGGTGCTGAAGTCGCAGGGCATAGCGGTGGTCGATTTCTGGGCCCCCTGGTGCGGACCCTGCGTGCACATGGCTCCCGCGCTGGAGGCTTTCGCCGAGGCCAACACCGGCCAGGTGGCGGTGTTCAAGGTGGATGTGGATGAGAACCCCCGGACCGCGCAGGCTTTCCAGATCCGCAGCATTCCCACGGTCATATTTTTCAAGGACGGCAAACCGGCCGACATTTCCATCGGCGCGGTCAGCCAGTCTGTGCTCCAGAAAAAGCTGGATGCCCTGAAATAAGGAACAGGCACAGGATGAAGTTCCTGCCCAAGTTGATCAAATACTGGTATATCGATCTGATCAGCCCGGTGATCCGTTTCTGTATTCGACACCGGATCGAGCCGAACCTGCTCACCTCGATCGGGTTCGGGGTCACTATCGCCGCGGCGGTGGCTTTCGCCAAGGATCACGTGCAGTTGGCCGGTGCGATCCTGCTGTTCAGCGGCACATTCGACATCCTGGACGGGAAGGTGGCGCGCGCCACCGGCCTGGCCAGCAAGTTCGGCTCGTTTTTCGACTCGACCATGGACCGTTTTTCCGACGCTGTCATCTACCTGGGCATCCTGCACATGTACATTGTCATGGGCCGTACGGAGATGATCTGGGTGGTGATCCTTTCGATTGTCGGAGCGCTGATGGTCAGCTACACCCGCTCCAAGGCCGAGGCCTTGGGAGTCAAATGCAGTGTCGGCCTGTTCCAGCGCCCGGAACGTGTTGTCTACCTGGGTTTCGCCGGAATCCTGGGCCACACCATGCTTTACTGGGTCGTGTGGCTGCTGGCCATTTTCTCGAACCTCACTGTGATCCAGCGGATGTTCCATGTCTACTCCGTAGCCCACGGAGTGCCGCTGGAAAAACAGGACGACTGAGTGCCTAAACGGCTGGGCCCGGATCCTGACGGTCCGGGCCTGCCGCCAGCCCATCCGGTGTTATGACCGATCCCGTAAAATCAAAAGGCCTTTTCATCTCGTTCGAAGGCGGCGAGGGTGCCGGTAAGAGCACCCAGGCCAACCTGCTCGCCTCGCACCTTACCGCTCTCGGCCGCAAGGTGCTTCTCTGCCGCGATCCGGGTGGAACAGCGATCGGTGAGAAAATCCGCGCGATCCTGCTCGACCGCGAACACGGCGAGCTTTGCGCGCGCAGCGAGCTGCTGCTGTACCTGGCCAGCCGGGCGCAGCTCGTGAGCCAGGTCATCGCACCGGCGCTGGCCGAGGGCCAGGTGGTGATCACCGACCGTTTCCACCACAGCACCCTGGCCTACCAGGGCGGGGCGCGAGGGCTGGGAGTCGGGGAACTGGCTCGCATAAATCTGTTCGCCACGGACGGTCTGCTGCCTGAGATCACGTTCCTGCTCGATCTGCCCCCGCAGGCCGGCTTCGCCCGCAAGGGCGCAGGCGGACCGGACCGGATGGAAGCGCAAGGCGACCGGTTCCACGAGCAGGTGGCCCGCACTTTCCGCGAGCTGGCTCAGGCCGAGCCGGAGCGGATTGTCCATCTGGATGCCAGCCGCCCGGTGGAAGAGATTTCGGCCGAGATCAAGGAGCGCGTGGGTCGGCTCCTGGGCCGGTAGAGCCGCAGGCAGGGACTCTGCGCGTTGCACCCGTTGTGCCCGTCTGGAAACCTCCGGATGGGCATTTCCTTTAATGGCGGTAACCTGAGCCGAGAGCACTCTTGAAAAAAATCGCGGAATGAGATATATTGATCTCTGATATTTACGCTGTTAACGCTGGATCGGCATTGATGGACAAAGGGGGCTTTCAAGTCTGCTCTGTCTGTTGTTGCGGGTCCTTTTTTTATATCTAAAAATCCACAATTTTAAGCGAGGCGAAAGACAGAAAATTCGGTTGTAATTT
>CAYLSM010000192.1:0-8628 GCA_964386505.1 uncultured Gemmatimonadales bacterium | reverse complement strand
TCTGCGCGGCAATTTCATCACCGGCTCGAACCTGAGCGCCGCCCAGGTGGAGCGGATAATCCGCCTGGGGCTGAGCCCGCTCTACATCTCGGTCCACGCGACCGACCCGGCCGTGCGAAGGGTGCTGCTGGGCGGTTGCCGCAAGCCGGAAATACTGCCCCTGCTGCGACGGCTTCTGGACGGTGGAGTACGGCTGCACTATCAGGCCGTGGTCTGTCCGGGCTACAACGACGGCGCGGTGTTGGAGCGGACTGTGGAGGAACTGGCCGCGCTTGGCGAGGGCGGTCTTTCGCTGGCCCTGGTGCCGCTCGGCCTGACCGCGCACCGTCAGGGGCTGTCCGCCCTGGAGCCGGTTTCGCCGACCCTGGCCGGTGAGGTCCTGGCCCTGGTGAGTCGAGGCCAGGAGAGGTTCCTGCGTGAGCGCGGCTCGCGGTTTGTCTATGCAGCGGATGAGTTCTACCTGCTTGCCGGACGGGCGATCCCCCCGGCGCAGGCGTACGAGGACTATCCGCAGATAGAAAACGGCGTGGGCCTGGTGCGGCACGCCCTGGAGGGAGTCGGCCGGGCGCTGCGCAGTCTCGCGCGTCGCGGCTTGGCCGCGGGGCGGATCGGCCTGGTGAGCGCAGCCGATTTCGCGCCGATAATAGAGAAACGGGTAATCCCGCGCCTGGAGCGGCGTTTCGGGCCGCGATTCAGCCTGGCCCGGGCGACAAACAGCCTGCTGGGCGACAGCGTGACCGTGGCCGGGCTTCTGCCCGGACGCGACATCCTGGCCGCAGCGCGGGCCTCTTGTCCGGCGGATATCTGGCTCGTGCCTGGCGAGGCGGTGAACGACGGAGGGTATTTTCTGGATGACATGACCCTGGAGGAGCTTTCCAACCAGCTTGCCCCGGCGCGTGTGGTCGCCGAACGGGAGCTGGGACAGGCCCTTCTGGAGCTGGCTTTGTGAACGAATCAGGCGTGTCGAACCGGCACCGGCTGACAGGACGTGGTTTTCGGAAAGTGGACTGAACTGAAAATCAACGCACTTCAACCACGGAGAGTACGATGAAAAAGTACTGGATGCTGATCGGCCTTACGGCGATGCTCGTGACAGCCTGCGGTAAAAATGAGCCGCGGATGACCGCAACTCCGCCGCAGACCCAGCCGGCAGCCGCGGCCCCGGACACCACGCAGCAAGCAGCCCCGGCCGACACGGTCCAGGCCGCCGCTCCGGCCACTACGCCGGTCAAGGTGAAGAAGTCCACTCCCCGCAGCGGCATGCCCGCCGGGGCGTACACGATCCAGGTGGCAGCCTGGGAGACCCGTGAGTCGGCCCAGAAGCTGGCCGATTTCTACAGCCGTAACGGGTTCGAGGCCCGGGTGGAGAACGCCGACCTGGAAAACGGGCGTTGGTATCGGGTGCGGGTGGGCAACTACCCCAACTATACCGAGGCCGAGTCGGCGGCTGAGAAAATACGCGAAAAGTTCAAGAGCGATATCTGGCTGGTAAAGCTCTGATTTATGCTCGCGGCTGAGCCGCATTTGGATTGCCGGGGCCGGAAGCGACATATCGGCCCCGTTTGACTAAGGACAGGAAGCGAATTGAAGTCATTGCCTCTGGTGGCCGTGGTGGGACGGCCGAATGTGGGTAAATCCACCCTTTTCAACCGTCTGGTCGGTCGCCGCGTGGCCATTGTGGACAGCACGCCCGGTGTGACCCGCGACCGTCTTTATGCCCCGGTCGAGTGGGGCGGCGAGGCTTTCGAGCTGGTCGACACGGCCGGAATCCTGGCCGAGGTGCTGGGCGATTTCGAAATCGAGGTGCGCCAGCAGGTGGATGCCGCCATCGAGCAGGCGGATGTCCTTCTGTTTGTGGTGGACGGCCGCGAGGGCCCCACCGCGCAGGAGGACGACTTGGTGGAGATGTTCCGCCGCACCGGCAAGCCGGTGATCCTGGCGGTGAACAAGATCGACAGCGGCGTGCGCACGCTCCCGGCGGAATTCCACCGCTGGGGGTTCGAGCGCGCCGTGGCCATTTCGGCCATGGAAGGCTCACGGATAGGTGACCTTCTGGACCACGTGACCGCGGTCCTGCCGCCCAGCGAGGCCCGTCCCGCCCCACTGCCCGAGGATGCCATTCTGGTGGCGGTGATCGGCCAGCCCAATGTCGGTAAAAGCTCGCTGGTCAACCGTCTGAGCGGTGAGAACCGCATGCTGGTGAGCGACATCCCCGGCACGACCCGTGATCCGGTGGACACCCCGCTGCTCTACCACGGCCGCACCCTGGTGCTGATCGACACGGCCGGGCTCAAGCGCAAGATGAAAACCAGCGTGGGCCTGGATTACTATACCCTGCTGCGCACCGTGCACTCGATCGAGCGCTGTGATGTGACCATTTTGCTGCTGGACAGCCGCGAGACCCCCAACCGTCAGGACCTGCGCATCGCCAACATGGCCCTGGACAACGGCAAGGGGCTGATCCTGGCCATGAACAAGTGGGACCTGGTCGAGAACAAGGAAACGAACCTTCCGGTGAAGATCGAGTCCGCGCTGAAAGAGGACAACCCGAACCTGGAGTTCGCGCCCATGGTGTTCATCTCGGCGCGGACCGGACAGCGGGTGAGCCGCCTTCTGGACCTGGCGCTGGAGGTGAATGCGGAGCGTGACCTGAGAATCGCCACGGCCCGTCTGAACGAGGCCCTGCGCGAGGCGGTGGCCCGCAGCCACCCGCCTTCGGTCAGCGGCAAGCACATCCGGCTTCTCTACTGTACCCAGGTGCAGACCAGCCCGCCCGTGATAGCCGTCTATTCGAATGAGCCGGACCTCGTGCCGGAGCACTACAAGCGCTACCTGACGCGCCGTTTGCGCGAGCATTTCCCGTTCACCGGTACGCCTCTGCGGCTGGATTTCCGCAAGAGCGCGCGCAAGCCCAAAGAGACTGAATCTTGAGCGTTGCGTTTCTCCTGCGTCCTCTGCTCGCCACAGCCGCCGCCTATTTCCTGGGGGCCGTGCCCACGAGCTACCTGACCGGCCGTCTGCTGCGCGGCATCGACCTGCGCCAGCACGGTAGCGGCAACCTGGGCGCCACCAACGTGTTCCGCACCCTGGGGGTGGCCCCGGCGGTGTTCGTGCTGGCCCTGGACATTTTAAAGGGTTTCAGCGCCGCACGCTGGCTGCCGCTTGTCGCCCCGCTGCTGTGCGACAGCCACCGGGTGGCCCTGGGCATGGTCCTGGGGTTCGCCGCCATCGCCGGGCATGTCTACAGCCCGTTTGTCGGTTTTCGGGGCGGCAAGGGCGTGGCCACTGCGGCCGGGGTGTTCATGGCCCTGGCCCCCAAAGCCCTGGCGGTCTGCGTGGTGGTCTGGGTGCTGTTGATGCTGATCACCCGGATTGTATCAATCGCCTCCATTGCAGCGGCCCTGGTCCTTCCGGTGGCGATTGTGCTGACCACCGGGGCTGGCAGCGGCGAGAGTTGGCTTCTGCGCGGCTTTGGGGGGCTGATCTGCCTGGCGGTGATAATAACCCACCGCTCCAATATCGGCCGTCTGGTCCGTGGTGAGGAAAAACGCCTGACCCGTGGCGGCCAGGGGAGGGAAACGCAGTGAGAATCGGTGTGGTGGGCGCCGGGAGCTGGGGCACAACTCTGGCCAACCATCTGGCGCTCAAGGGCGAGAGCGTATGCCTCTGGGCTTACGAGTCCGAGGTGGTGCGCTCGATCCGGGGAAAGCATACCAACGAGATGTTCCTGCCGGGGGTCGACCTGGAGCCGTGCCTGGAGTGCGATAACGACCTTGAGGCTGTGGTCGCGCCATCCGAGCTGGTGCTGATGGTCTGCCCGAGCCATGTGACCCGCGCCATGCTGGAGCGGATGCGTTCCATGTTGAGGCCGGGTGTGGTGCTGGTCAACGCCAGCAAGGGCATTGAGAACGGCAGCCTGCTGCGCATGAGCCAGATCGAGACCCAGGTGCTGGGTGAGGCCGGGCTATCGTTCAGCCACGCCACGCTCTCGGGCCCGAGTTTCGCGGCTGAGGTGGCTCGGCGGCGGCCCACGGTGATCACGGCAGCCTCGGCCGAGGAGTCCACGGCTACGCTGGTGCAGGCGCTGTTTTCAAGCGACTACCTGCGCGTGTACAAACATGATGACGTGGTGGGGGTGGAACTGGGTGGTGCGCTCAAAAACGTTATCGCCCTGGCCACCGGGATGATCGAGGGCGCCGGCCTTGGGATGAACACCCGAGCCGCACTTATCACCCGCGGCCTGGCCGAGATAACCCGTCTGGGTATGGCCCTGGGGGCCAAGGCCTCCACTTTCGCCGGTATCTCCGGCCTGGGTGACCTGGTGCTCACCTGCACCGGCGACCTGAGCCGTAACCGCAGCGTGGGCCTCCGAATCGGACAGGGAGAGACCCTGGCGGCGATCACCGCAGGCAGCCGCTCCGTGGCCGAGGGTATCCGCACAACCGAGAGCGCCTGGCAACTCGCCCGCAGCCGTGGTGTGGAGATGCCGATCACGCAGCAGATTTACAGCATCCTGTTCCAGGGCCGCTCGGTGGGTGAGGCGGTTTGCGGCCTGATGGGCCGCGAATTGAAAAAAGAATCCGAATGAAAACTGTGTCCCGACGGGCAACCCTCAAGCCCCTCTGCATGGAGCCAGTATGAATTCCAGCGTGTTTCCGGACAAGGAATATTACTCGATCAGCGAGGTCTGTGATATTACGGGCCTCAAAAGCCACGTTTTGCGGTACTGGGAGACACAGTTCAAGTTCCTGAGCCCGTCGAAGAACCGGGCCGGCAACCGCGCTTATCGCAAGAGCGAAATCCAGGTGATTCAGTTGATCAAGCACCTGCTGTATACCGAGAAGTACACGATTGACGGGGCGCGGCGCAAGCTGAACCAGCTCAAGCACATGGGCAAGGCAGCCGAGGAGGCTTTGCCCCGCGAGGAGAAGAACCGGGCCGCCCTGGCCTCGATCCGGCGGGAACTGCTTGAGTTGCAGGAGGTTTTGCGGAAGTAACTTTTCCCTTGCCTGGACTGGAAATCAAAATATATTTAATAGCTCCTCCGGTAAGTCCGGCGGGCGGTTGTAAAAGATAAAGAGCACAACTCGGGGCGTAGCGCAGTCCGGTAGCGCACTGGCATGGGGGGCCAGTGGTCGCTGGTTCAAATCCAGTCGCCCCGACCATTATAGAACAAGGGCCTGCGGAATCCCGCAGGCCCTTGTTGTTATGCGTTATCGAGGACGATCGCTTGTCCTGACCGCCAAAGGCTGGAAAGGCGGATTTACTGGACAGTAGCTTTGAGAGTCGCGCCATTGAACAACGGCTCCACGAACGATCTTTCTATAATTTCTTTTCTATCCGGATGGAACGCCTGGGCCTTCCGGAACGTTTCAAGAGCCTTCTCCCGGTTGCCCGGGCTCGCGGAAAAAGCCGTGCCGAGGCCCAGAAGCGCATTAAGATCATCTGGACGTTGCGACAGAGCTTTCGTGAACCACAGGATGGCGTCCTGATTCTCTCCGGATTTCAGGTAAACGAGGGCGAGGTTGGAAAGAGAGGTGAAATCCGTGCTGTCCTGCCTGAGTACATGTTGAAAGTACTGCTTGGCTTGTTCCGTGTTCCCGCGACGGCCTTCTATCAACCCCAGACAGGAAAGCCCCGTTTTATTTTGGGGGTCCAACTCGATCAACTGCCGGTAATATTTCTCCGCCGCGTCCAACTGACCGGTCATTCTTTTCAGGTCACCGAACTTTTCGAGAGCATAAGTGTTATGGGGGTCGAGGACAAGCATCCTTGCCAACATTGAATCCATGGTGCCGACGCGGTGAAGGCGGAAAAGCATATTCAGCACCGGTCCGATATTCTTGGGGTCGTGGGTTGAATTCCGATCCTTACGCCAGAAATCGGAAACGTATTTTTCGAGCATCGAGCCGGGCTTCAAACCCTCGGCGTCGATCGATCCAAGGAGGCAGACAACGGTTGAATCTATCTGAGTCAGTTTCTGCGGATAGTTGTAAGGTACGAAGCGATACGGGTAGGTCTGCATGATACTGTCTACGCTTCCGTGACGAAGGTTCGCCACCATCAGCAGCTTTGCCTTAACAGCACCTTCCTCGCTGCCGATGTTGACGCTTTTGCCGCCGCGATCGGAAAGATAATAGGCGATTATGTCACACTCTGGAGTCATCCCGAAAAGGTCGGTGTCATCGTTCAAATAAGGGGCGATAAAGGCGGATACTTTGGGAGCCTCCGGGTAATTTTCCTCCGCCTGACCGAGAAACGGCAATCTCGCAAAGAAAAAAGCCCCGCTGACAGCCCAGATGATAGCCAGTGACATGCTGAGTGGAATCCGGCTGGACAGTCTGAGCTTGACGGCCAGCCACTCGCTGATCGAGTGCAGCCCCGCCGCACCGAATACCAGGAAAAACACCAGGCCGAAAGTGAGTGCCCTGACCGGCGGAATGACCCTCTGGTAAAGAAGAAGCGCCAGGGTGCACAGAGCTACCGACAGAGCAAGACGAGGAATTCTCCTCAATCCCAGCAGGAATGCAACGAGCAGGATCGCTTGCATCGGAAGCGGCAACACCTCCACGAAATACCCCAACACCTCCTTTGCATACTCAGGCAGCCGCGTGATAACATCCGATACTGGCTGAGGCGACACGTATTTGTTGGCAATCAAGGCTTTAAGGCCGGAATCGAGAATCAGCGGCGTGTAGCAAAACGCAGTCCCGGAGACAATGCCGACCCCCGCCAGCGCCAGGCGGCGCAGGATTGACAGCCTGGCGCCTTTGATCTCCGGGTTCACATCCCACAGGAGCCACACCGAAAGCGACGCGACCGGAAACAGCATGACCGGCACCGTGAACAAGCCTGCCACCGAACCCAAAATGAACGTAAGCCAGTCTTTCCATGTCCCGCCGCTTTCGCGGATATTCAAGGCGGCCATAAAGACAAGCGCGGTAAAGAGACAGACAAGAATGTAGCCCCTTGCGTTGACCGAATAGGCGGCCAGTCCGGAAGACACCGCGGCCAGGGACGCGGCCCAGAAACCCGCGCCCGGCTTGACCGCTTTGTTGCCGAGCCGGTACATGACTGGCAGAAGAAGTATCCCGGCGATGAAAACCGGCAACCTTATCACCCACTCCCACGGCCCGAACAGCAGTACCGAGGCTCTTACGAGGACTGTATGCAGGATGTGGTTGTTCGGCAGCGGGTAGTAACCGATCAGCTTGGCAAATGGGAGAGTGGCAAAGCGGAGAAAAGTGAAAGACTCATCGTACTTGATTGTCTGTCCGATGAATTTCAACCGGATCAGAAATCCGGTCAGAATCAGAATCAGGAGAGCTGCGTTCCTAAGCGTATACTGCCTGCGAAAGGCGGTCTGGAGGCCTTGAAAGAAATGGGTGACGAATCGGGATGTTTGTTTTGGGGGGCGGGAAACCGGTCTTTGTCTTCTATCTTTTTTGCCCACCGCTGTTCACTCCAACGTATCAACCCGCCTGGATAAAAGCCCTTGCGATGCGGCAAAGCGCATTCTTTTATTGCCAGGCCATGTCAACCGAAATTAATATACTGTGCAGTATAAGGGACAGTGTATATTTGGCTGCGGTCCGGGTCAAGTAAATCTCTCTCGCTGATATGTATCTTGTTGATTGTTTTTGTATAGTATAACAGATAAGTCAGTTTTCTAATACCGGCTGTCGTATCTGCCTGAAGGCATTGAGGGGAGAAATGAAATTATCCGTGATAATGCCTGTCTTCAATGAAATAAGGACGATAAAAGAAATCATCGGCCGGGTGCTGGCAGTCGAGCTGGAGAAAGAGCTCGTGATAGTGGATGATGGCTCGACGGATGGGACGCGCGAATATCTGATGGGCTTGAACGATCCGCGTATCCGGGTTATTACCTCGACACGCAACCAAGGCAAGGGTGCCGCCTTGCGCAGGGGTATTCAGGTAATCACCGGAGAGGTGGTGGTTATCCAGGATGCCGACTTGGAGTACAACCCCGGAGAATATCACCAGTTGATCGCGCCCATACTCGACGGCCGGGCGGATGTGGTTTTCGGCACGCGTTTCCGCGGCAGCACAGTACGGGTCCATCTGTTCTGGCACGCGGTAGGCAACCATTTGATCACTCTATTGTCCAATATTTTCACCAATCTTAACCTCACGGACATCGAGGTCTGCTACAAGATGTTCCGCACCGAACTGTTGAAAAGTCTGACCCTCCGCTCCAACGGTTTCAGTATTGAGCCCGAGATCACGGCCAAGGTGGCCAGGAAACGCTGCCGGATTTACGAGGTCCCGGTGTCATATTCCGGGCGTGACTACAGCGAGGGCAAGAAAATTGGCTGGAAGGACGCGGTCAGGGCGCTGTTTGCGATAGTCTATTTCAGGTTCAGGGACTGAGCCTCCCTTCCTCCTCCGGCGCGGCGGTCGATACCGTTGCGCGGCTGTCCTTGGAAAAAGTGAATAATACGTGAGAAAGCCAATAACAGTTGACTTGACAGATGATTTTCAATATGATGGGTTGTGAATAACAATACAAAAAAGATACTTGCCGCTTTCGTGCCGCTGGTTCTGTTTCTCCTGACGGCTACCTGTCTGACCGGGGCCGAGGCGATTTTCTATGGCCGGATCAGC
>CAYLSM010000191.1:0-8687 GCA_964386505.1 uncultured Gemmatimonadales bacterium | reverse complement strand
CGCAAAGCGCGGCCCCCAGTCGAAACGCGGGTGAAGCTCCACCAGGGCCGGGGCGGCGATGCCTTTCACGGCCGGGAAACCGAACTCCTCCAGGGCCACCAGTTCACCCTTGTCCAGACGCGGATAGCTGCTCTCGGGCGGCAGCTCGCCGTCGGTGACCCAGCGGGCCAGGTCTTCGAGAAGCGGGGCCTCGACCAGGTCGGGGTTGTTGGGGTTGGGTGGAAGGTAACTGCCAGCGGATTCAGCCGGGTGGCCCTCCCCCAGAGGCGCGTTGCCGTGGGAGGTGCCGCGGATAAGGTAGATGCGCACGTTGTCCGGGAGGGGCAGGTCGCTCGCGCCCCGGGTGTCCACATGAGTCAGGGCCGCCCCGCTCGACCAGTATTCGGCCGAATGGTGCACATAGAAAGTTTTGGGACAGTATCTCTGGGGCACCTCGCACTGGAGGCAGCCGGAGACGCCGCTCAGCGCATCCTGGCTCGGCAGATCGGCGAACGGGAACTCGAACTGCGGGTAGAAACCCCAGGCCCGCGAGGGCTGGGCGAAACGGTAGTTGAAGAACCCGCGTCGGCAGCCCGGCACGTTGGATAACACTCCATCGAATACAACCGAATCGTTGAGCGCGGCGTTGAACCCCTGGTGCACAAAGTCCCGCAGGAACCGTCCGCACTGGCTGGAGCCATAGGCCAGTGTATGGGTCACCGCGCTGGCCCCGCTGGTGGCGCGCAGGGGATTCAGCGTGTCGGCGCTGCGCAGGAACCCGACCAGATCACGCACCGCGGTGAACCCGAGGCCCATGAGCGGGCTGCGCGAGGGACGGTAGCGCACGGTGTATAGCTTGCCCGGCTGGAACCCGGGGAAATAGACCACGCTGGTGCTGTCGGCCAGGGTGTCGGTGTTGACTATCCGGGCAAAACGCCAGTCGCCGCGGGGAATAACCGTTCCCGGGTCGGCGTGGCTTTCGTGCACGCGCATCTCGGCGAAAGCCGCGGAATCGGCCAGCACCGGGAAAGCCTCGTGGTTGGGATCGGCCAGTGAGGACTGGTACACGCCCGGCCCGCCCTCGATCTCGGCCAGGGCCTGTCCCGGCATGACGGCCCCCTCCTGCCGGGCCTCCGGAGCGTAGAGCTTCAGCCGCTCCGGGGTGTCGATCAGGTCGGCCTGCCAGCCCGAGAAAGCCAGGCAGAAACCCTGTTTCATCAGCCGGGCCAGCGGCTCGGCGCTTCCGGTGGGACCGGAGGCCAGGGCGGCCCAGGGCGCGGGGTCGGACAGGCGGGTGTCAAAATTGCCGCGGTTGACCACTGTATAGAGCAGGGCGCCGTTGGCCCGGGCCAGGTCCACCGGCTTGACCAGCACGGCCTCTGCCTCGTAGCGTACTCTTCCGTCCGGCCCGGCGGCGTACACCAGGTCGGTCACCCGGGTGTTGTGGCTGTCCACCGGGTCCAGCACGTAGCTCACCCGTCCGAACAGGGCCTCATACTGTCCCGCGCCGCCGAAAGCAATCCCCTCGCCCAGCAGCACCCGGCGCTCCACAGTGAATCCGCTCACCCCGGCGTAGCCCTGGGCTCCGGGTTTGCCCTTGCCGCAGGCGGAAACGAGCAGGGCCAGGACTGCCAGGACCGACAATACGCTTGGAATCGGGTGCAGCTTGCGGCTTGATCCGGTCATCGGGAAAGCTCTCCGTCGACATGAGGTGAATTGCCGGGGAAACCCCACGGGCACGCGCTGTCTAATAATACGCTTCAGGGGCTGCTACAGGCAAGACAGGCCGCCCGTCTCAGACCCCATAGCCCCGCAGGATGGCGTTGAACATCAGTTTGAACGTGCCCCAGCTCTGGGCGCGGCTCTGCGGCCCGAATCCGAAAAGGATCACATGCCCCTTGCCCAGGCTTACATCCACCACCGCGGGCTGGCCCTGGATGGCCTTGGGCCCCACCACCCAGCCGCTGATCAGGGGGTCGGTCGCAGCATAGGAGGCCACCACGCGGCGGTCCAGTTCCACCGTGGGCGGGATGAAAGTCTCGAGCAGGATACCGTCCGACCAGAATGCCGCCGCCTGCTCCGGCATGCCGAATCCGACCGGGTCGCGGTTGTCCACTGTCAGGCGCAGGAGGGAACCGGGGCAGAAAAATTCACCCTCGCGAGTTTTCCCCTTGGCCTCGCGCACCGGCAGGCCGAACTCCTGAAGCGGAAGGGCGCAGGCCTCGCGCAGCGTGATCAGGATACCGCCCTCGCGGACGAATTCCTCCAGGTTCTTCACCCCCTCCTTGCCGATACCGCCGCAATACTGGGGGGGACGGTTGCGCAGGCTCCATCCGGGGGCCTCCGGACCGGCGCCGTCTATCATCTCGTCCTTGCCCAGGCTGGGCAGGATTATGATCTCGTAATCGTGGTGCAGACCGCCTTTTTTCACCCGCTCGTTGGTCAGACGGTCCCAGTCGAAGCCGAAACGGTCGAGGGTGTAGCGTGTCCAGCCTTCATCCGCACTGGCGACCCAGCCGCGGTAGAGGCCCACCCGCCCGCGCTTGAGCGGGAACTTGTAGCCCGCGGGCACCGCGCCCACCGGGGTGAACACCACGCGGCAGGAGTCGGCCACGCGGCTGAGCACCCGCTCGGGCCCCTCCACCAGGAACGCCCCTGCGCTCCAGCGACGGTCGCCGGTGCTCACTTCCTCGGCGTAACGCTCCACTTTCACCCGCTGATCGAGCAGCCTGTTCAGGGCCAGATAACTGTTGCAGTCACGGCTGTCCAGCAGGGCCAGCCCGCCCGCGGAGGCGGCCTCGGCTCGCGGGGCGCCTTTCAGCAGGGCCAGCTCGGCCTCGAACGGCTCCGCGATCTCATCCACCCGCACTCCCATCAGCGGACCCAGGCTCCAGGCAGCGTTGTCGTAGGGCTGCTTGGGCGGGCCTCCGGGATACTCGCGCAGGTCGGGATAGGGCTTGATCTCCAGCATATCCTTTATAAACCGCCCATAGGGCTGGCCGGTCTTGAGCACTACTGTGTTCTCGGGGTAGACCCGTCCCCCGACGCTGAACGGCGCGGCGGCACGCTGGATCTCGCAGTGGGTGCGGCCGAAGATTTCCAGCAGACGGGCCACTGCGCCGGGGTCCTCCTGCTGCGGCGGGACCGCGTAGGCGAAGGGTGCTCCGTGTTCAGGAAGCTCCACCGCCTCGGCCGCCATGTGCTCGAAATTCCGCAGGAACTGCTCGCGGTGACGGGAGGCGCAGTCGATCATCGCCCGCATGGCCACGAGCTGGTAGTCGATGACGTCGCGCAGACGCCACCAGCCGCCGGGCCAGGGGTCGATGAAATTCATCTGGCGGGCGTATTCGGGCAGCCCCTCGGCCCCGGTCAGCTCGGAGCGCTCCACGTACAGCGGGGTGGCGATCCGCGCCGAGGCGGTCTCGGTCAAGAGAGCCGTGATATTGTGCTGGGTGGCGTTGGGCCGCACGCTGCCCTGATACCAGCCCGAAAACATGGCGTTGTTGATCACCCCGCTCTTGCCCGCGGCAGCCAGACAGTATTTCATGTAGGAGCCCAGCACCTCGATCTGCTCCCAGACAAGGCGCGGGTTGTTCGGGTTGGGCGGGTCGTAGAAAGGCGGGACAAACATCCGCACACTGCTCGATCCCATCTGGTGGACATCCAGCAGCACCTGGGGGTGCCAGGAGCCGTACATCACCTCAACCAGGGCGCGGGTCTCGGCCAGGTTCAGGAAAAACCAGTCGCGGTTGTTGTCGTGTCCGGAGTACTGATGGTATAGCCAGGGCAGGTCTCCGCCCTCATAGGGTGTGCCCACGAAACGGTCGTAGTAGTCCACTATCATCTGCTGACCGTCCGGGTTGGCCGTGGGCACCAGCAGCACGATCACGTTCTCGAGGGCGCGCTCGATCACCGGGTCGGTGCCGGCGGCCAGGCTCCAGGCCAGCTCCAGCGCGGTGTTGGAGGAGGCGATCTCGTTGCTGTGCTGGTTGCAGAGGAACAGGACAAACACCTTGCCCTCGGACACCAGCGAGTCGACCGCAGCCCCGGACAGGGTGCGCGGGTCGGCCAGACGGCGCGCGGCGAGGCGGTGTGCGTTCAGCCGGGCCATGTTCTGCTCGGTCGAGATCACGGCCATGTTGAGCGGATGGCCCTGGGTGCTCGTGCCCACCTGACAGTAGAATATCCGTTCCGACTCCTGGTCCAGCTTGGTCAGGTAGCCGTCGATCTCCTCCAGTCCGGCCAGTTTGCGGTCCGAGCCCAGGTGGTAGCCCAGGTAGTCATCGGGTGAGGTGAGGGCCGCGGCCCGCCGCGGGCACAGACCGGCTGAAAGGATTGCCGAGAGGAAGATTATCCCGAGTCTGAGGCTCATTGTCCGCTCCGCTTTGACAGGCGCTCACACTCCTGCCTTGAGCAAGGGAAAACCGTTGATTGAAACTGAAATGTCGCAATTGAGCCACAGCGTGTCAACATGTTTTTCCACCCGCAGTCCGAAACTCTTGCCCCTGGCGGCGGGCGGCGTGTACTTTATAGGCCCTGGTCGGTGACACTTCTTAACCCTCCCGCGGAGAAACCATGATTCGCCAAGCCATACTGCTGTCGTTCCTGCTGGCCTTGCCGGTCTTCCCCACCCTCGCTGCAGCCCAGAGCGGCGAACAATGGTCAGTCACTATCCTGCCCGCCTCGGTGCGTCTGGACCTGTCCAGCGGGCGCCTTCTGGACAGCCGTCCCGACACCTACAAGATGCAGCCGCTGGAGGGTGTGCTCCAGAAAAACTGGGTCTATGACGGCGCCAAGGTGAGCCTCAAAGCGGCCCGCGGCGAATATGTCTCTTTCCAGGTGGTCCTGGAGCGCAAGAGCGAGAGCGCACTCAAGGATATAATTGTCAGGATGGAACCGTTCCGCTGCCAGGAGTTCAGTCTGGCCGCCGAGCCGGAGCTGTTCCTGGAATGGGCGATCGAGGTGAAAGAGGTCTCCACCGGGTACGAGCGAGCCAGCCTCGGGGCCGGCTGGTACCCGGACGCCCTTGTGCCGCTCGGCTGCGTGCAGATGGATATCGCCGGGATGAGCCGCCTGAGCTGGCCTCTGGAGCTGCCGGATTTCCGCAACCGGGTCGACAACCAGAAATACCTGGTGGTCTGGGTCGACCAGTTCGTGCCGTTCGAGCGGGTGGGCGCGGCCCCTGGAGTCTATACCAGCCAGGTGAGTGTCAAGGTGGAGGGCGTGGAGAAAGTGGTCCCGGTGGAGCTGACAGTCTGGGATTTCGCCATCCCCCGCGAGAACCGTCTGGCCGGCAACCTTCAGCACGAGGGTTTCCTGCGCGGCATGGACCCGCGTCAGGAGTTGCAGGTCTACCAGTTGTTCAAGCGCCACCGCGTGGTCCCGGCCGACCCGACCTACGTGCCCAAGATCGAGGTCGGCTCAGGCGGCGAGGTGAAAATCGACTGGGAACCGTTCGACCGGCGGCTGAAAAAATATTTCAGCGGCGAGGCGTTCAGTGAAAAGTTCGGCTACCGCGGCCCCGGCCAGGGTGAGCCCATCGAGCAGTTCGTGCTGCCGTTCGATGTCTACGGCAAGTACGACACCCGGGGTTGGCCGGATATCGGCAAGCCGGATGTGGAGCGCAAACCCGAGAACCGCAAAATCTACATCGAGGCGATCCGTCAGGTGCGAGAGCACATCCTGGGCCTGGTGGACCCGAAAAAAATCCGGCTGATCGTCTACCTGAACGGCCTGGACGAGAGCTATTTCCCCGAGGCCTGGGACCGCATGGACTACTACGGGAAGATGTTCCACCAGTATTTCCCGGAGGCCAAGTACCGGGTGGACGGCAGCTATCCGAAAGAGGCGATGGAGGTGATCCACGACGCCATCGACTACTGGTGCTGCCATACAATCGGTTACGACATCGAGACTATCAAACAGTACCGCGCCCTGGGCGTGACCGACTGGCTATACGGCCCCATGCTGTACGAGCGCGAGGAAAACGGCTGGTGCGGCAGCAGCACCTTCACGGACCTGCCCCTGGTCAACGAGCGGGCCATAAGCTGGGCCTGCTGGAAATACGGCACGCTTACCTGGTGTTCCTGGGGTATCGGCAGCGGCTGGGACTACGGCTGGTATAACAGCGAAACCTGGAAGGATTATTTCCGCGACCACGGCACCGGTCCGCTCAGCTACCGCCGCTACAACGGGAACGCCCTGGGGGTCTACGCGCCGGGGATCGTGCCGAACGTGGACATGCCCTGCGCCACGCTGCGGCTCAAGGCCATGCGCGACGGGGTAGAGGAGTACGAGCTGCTGCGCCTTCTGGCCGAAACCGACGGCAGCCACGCGCGCGCGGACAGTGTGGTCAACGCGATCGTCAAGGAACCGTTCGGCAAGAAATCCATCGGCAACCTGGATGTCTGGAGCTTCGATCCCGCAGCCTGGGACCGGGCCCACGACAGCCTGGGCGATATGCTTGACGCCGCGATCAGTGGGAAGAGATAGAATAGAGTGTATTGAGAAGGGGCGGACACATGGGTCCGCCCCGGCATTGAGTGCCCGGCATTGCCGTAGGGGCACGGTGCACCGTGCCCCTTTTTTACACACCCCGTCGGCTTGTGCCGCCACCCCTCTTTTAGAGGGGACTGAATGCACCGCACCTCTGGCCGCATAGCCAAACATGGGCAATCGTGGCTTTTAATCCCCTCTTGAGATGGGCGCCCGCGAAGCGGGCGGGGTGTGTTAAGACCGGGATCACAGATATAAGGCCGTTTTTCAGGACACGTCATTAATTATTCACGAACCATAGCAGTTTCCGCGCAAACGCGCTTGAGGTCATTGCACATGGTATGGGACAACAAACCGGGCGAGGGGCCGGACTGGCCGGAGCGCCTGTTCCCGGAAGCGCTGGCAATCCTGGACAAGCAAGGCCCGGACAAAGGGCTTCTGCCGGCCATCCAGGCCCTCTACGCGCATCAGGTAAGGTTCTGGGCCGAGCTGAAGGAAGCGCTCGCGAGCTTCGAGAAAGTGGAAGTGCGCGAGGTGCCGGTGACAGGCCATCCGGTGCGGCTGCAGTTCAACCCGGCGCGCGCGGCCAGCGTGAGCGCCCCGGTCTCGGCGGCGGCGATCAAGGCGCGGCCCTGTTTTCTCTGCGCGGCCAACATGCCCGCTGGCCAGTGCGGTTTCCCGTTCGGGCCAGGTCTGGTGACTGTGGTGAACCCTTTTCCCATTTTCCGCAGCCACCTGGTGGTGCTCTCTATGGAGCACCGTCCGCAGAGCATCGCGGGCACACTGGGGCCGATGCTCGATTTCAGCGCGGCCAGCGGGTTCAGCACGCTTTACAACGGCCCGGGAAGTGGAGCCAGCGCCCCGGACCATTTCCATTTCCAGGCCGCCCCGGTGGGCGCGATGCCGTTCGAGAACGAGGCCCTGGGCCTGGGTAGCGAGCGCGAGGGTGTTTTTGTCCGCTACGGCCTGCCCCAGCGGCTCTATGTCCTGGGACAGAGCCGGTAGCGGGTTCTGGCTCTGTTCGAGCACCTGGCGGATTCACTAAGGGACATTTCGGGCCGGGATGAGCCGGAGATGAACCTGGCCCTTGTCCCGCGGCCCGGGATGGCCCCGGCCGTGGCCGTGCACCCGCGCGGAAAGCACCGTCCGGACTGCTACTATCTGGAGGGCGAGGCGCGGCGGATGGTCAGCCCCGGCTCCTGCGACCTGGCCGGGCTGGTGATACTGCCGCGGCGGGAAGATTTCGAGCGCCTGGACGGGCCCGCGCTGGAGGCGATCTACCGCGAGGTCGGCCTGCCCGGGGCTCAGTATGAGGAACTCTGCAAGCGCGTGGGGGCGGTGCCCCTGCCCTGAGAACCCGGCCTGACAAATAACAACTTCCACACCCAAGCCGCACCCGGTCACAATCATCCTCATTAAGGAGAATCGACCATGACCCGATCCCTCCAACCCGTACCTTCCCGGCTGGCCTGCCTGCTGAGCGCCGTGCTCAGCCTGGTCCTGGCCGGTGCGCTCCCGGCCCAGAACCCGGTGGCCCCGGAGCACAGTTTCGAGCTGGCCCGAAGGCTTTACGTGGATGATCTGGCTTTCCCGCGCGACTACCGGGCGGGCAAGTACACGGCCTACGGCAATCCGAGTATGGGAGGTCAGAAAACCGTGGTCGAGCTGAGCGGGCCGGGCGTGCTCACCCGTCTCTGGACCACCCAGATGCACGACTCCGACCTGGTGAAACTGTTTATCTACGTGGACGGCGCAGCCGAGCCGGTGCTGGCCGGACCCTCACGCGAGCTGGCCGCCGCAGCCCAGGGCCTCACCTGCCCCGCGGTGCCCTGGGGCGGGTTCCTGGACGGCAAGAGCGTGAGCCTCTACCTTCCCATCCCGTTCGCCAAGAGCCTGCGTATCGACGCCCAGTACGAGCAGGACCTGCTGGACGGCCCCTACTGGCAGGTGGATTACAAGAAATGCCCGGTCAGCGCACCCATCGCCTGGAAACAGGTGACCGGCAGCGACGGGATAAGGATTGTCCCGGCTGGAGAGCCCGAGACTCCAGTCAAATCCGGCGGCAGAAAACTCGTCACCTTGGCCCGCGAGGTGCGGGCCTCCGCCTGGCCGGCGGATATCCTGATCGAGGGCCCGGCGGTGATCCGCGCCATCCATATCAACAGCAACTACCTGGACCAGCTTCTTCTGCGCATCGCCTTTGATGCGTCCGG
>CAYLSM010000190.1:0-8690 GCA_964386505.1 uncultured Gemmatimonadales bacterium | reverse complement strand
CGTACTCGTAATAAGTCGCGTACGCCGCCAGCCCGTAGCCCCAGTGCTTGTAGCTGTACCAGGCTTTGTGGAAAACTGCCGGCTCGCTCCCCACGTTGGCCTCGATGGTCCGGCTGATATAGTCGTGGAATTTCCCGCGCTGTTCCTGGGTCCAGAGCGGCCAGCACAGGTCGTAGACCAGGGCGCAGTTGGCCAGGATGTCGCCGAAACGGGTATGGCCGACCAGGATCGGGTCAGCGATGTGCTTCATCGCGATCTTGACCGCCTCGCGGCCCCAGTTCTCGGCCGAGGGACCCTCGATCGCGTAGACCAGGGCGCAGGAGAGCATGCGCTCGTGGTCGCCGCCCTCACGCTGGGTCACGATCTCGCTCATCCGGGTGTAGGCCTCGGGACGCTCGCGGGCGAGCTGACGAAGGTATTCGGCGCTGCCCAGAAGGCGCGGGTGCTCGTGCGGCACTGGGTGACGGTCCCGGTCGAAAACCGTGGCCGCTCCGAGCGGAGAAAAGCTCAGCAGGAAAGCGAAAACAAACAGGAACAGGCACGGACGGATCAGTTTCATCTCGGGTTTCTCCCGGCTCGGACTGGGGTTCGCGTGCTCGATTCTGCCGTCATTCGTGTTGTGGGGATGGAGTTTAAATCTTGAATGTCCGGTCGGTTTTAGCAACAGGTTTTTTGGCGAACCAACCCGGCGGCACGGGCAGTTTCGTGGAAAACGGGCCTTTCGCGAATTTTCTCTTGACTGGGCCGGGGAAAATCCTGTATTAAATTCAGGGGAAAATCCAACCGTGTCTCCATCCTCACTTCGCTTCCCGGGAGCGTTACATGCGACAGGCATTCCTGGTTCTCGTCACGCTCATGCTCGTTCTGACCTCTGTCGCAGCGCAGGCCGCGGACAGCGCAGCCGCTCCGCTTTCGGGCCAGAAAATTATCTGTGTCTGGTCCATCCAGGCCAATACCGTTCAGGAGATGGAGCAGGCCGCCGACTCGGCCGCCGCGCTGGGGTTCAACGGCCTGTGCTGGGACCGCCCGGGCCTGCCAGCAATCTGCCGGACGCGGGGGCTCAAGTCGTGGGCCTTGCTCTGCCCCCTGGCCCGCCGCCCGGGGGCACGCCTCCAGGAGCTGGCCGCGGGCGAGGACAGCCTACCTGGGTTCGACCCGAAACGTATCCCGCCGGAGCAGTTCTACCAGTACGGCGGCGAGCCGGCGCCCGGGCACCGCGAGATTCTGGACCAGAATTTCACCTGCCCCCTCGACACGGGCGTGGTGAACTACACCCTGGCCGAGGTCAAGCGGCTGCGGGCTGAGGGCTATGACGGGGTGATATTCGATTTCGTGGGCTACCGGAACTACCACAGTTGCGAGTGCCCGGTCTGCCGCGAGCGCCTGGCCGCCTGGCGCAAGGCCCACCCGGGCTTGAGCGAACAGGAGGCCGCCGGGCAGTTCTACGCCGAGACCCTGGTCGCGCTCTACGACACTCTCTACTGCCGCACCAAGGCCCTGGCCCCGGGCATGACAATCGCCAACCACATCCACCCGATCTACCTGCCCGACCTGTTCTACGGCCTGCGGGTGAAAGTCGACCTGGCCGGGATCACCACGGCCTGGTTCTTCCAGCCGCACTGGCCGCCGGAAAAGGTGCGCGAGTATACCCGCCGCGTGGTGGAGGGCCCCTACAGCCACTCTTTCACCCAGGGCATGCCCATGTTCGGGTTCTACACGGATGGGGTCTACGCGCGCGACCGCAAGAGCGCCGAGCGCCTTCACCAGGAGTTCGGCATCCTCAAGGCTGCCGGGGCGCAGAACCTGATCATGTGCGAGCTGGGGCATATCCTGCGCGACAGCGCGGCAGCCCAAGCCGTGCGCGAGGAGCTGCGCGGCGCGGAGTGAATGCGGACAACCAATCGATCACCTAACCAATTGAATTAATAGTCATTTACGGAGGTAACCATGAACGGGATCAACAAGGTGCGCGTGCTGGCCGGGGGGCTGGTTGCCGGGCTGGTGCTGTCCGCGGGCGAGTTTATGCTGAGCAAACCGGTGCTGGGAAAGGTCTGGACCGAGGTGCTGCTGAACCACAACCTGCCGCGAGTGACCATGGGGCGGGTGGGGATATTCTTCGCGCTCAACCTTATATTGGGCCTGGTGACAGTCTGCCTGTACGCCTCGCTGCGGCCGCGTTACGGGGCCGGGCCGAAAACAGCGATTCGCGCCGGGCTGATCGTGTGGCTGCTGGTCTGGGTCTACGGTTACGGCATGGGCTGGCTGATGTGGCTTTTCCCCACCGGCATGACCGTGACCGCGATACTTTGGGGCCTGGTGGAGGTGCCGCTGGCCGCGCTGGCCGGGGCGTGGGTGTATAAGGAGGAGTAATTGAGTTTCTAAACGGCAGATGTGAGGCAAATCCTCAAACTACCGTGTTTTTGCCCAGCGGCCGCGGGTTTACCGCCTTTTTCATTGCCCCAAGCCGCAATCTGTCGTATTATTGCAAAGTTGTCCCGCAATTCCGCCGCGCGCCACGCTCCGGGCGGCGGCTCCCCCTCTCACCCGCAGGCATAGGAAGCCGGATGCCATGAACGACTACCCGCGGCCTTTCGCCGGACGCGAGCCGGAGGACGGGCGCATAATCGCCGTGGGCGGGGCCAAGGGCGGTATCGGCAAGAGCCTGGTCTCCTCCAACCTGGCCGTCCTGCTCAGCTCCCGCGGTTTCAGCACCGTGGTGGTGGACCTCGACCTGGGAGGGGCCAACCTGCACCTCTACCTGGGCGAAAAGACCATCACCCGCAACCTGCACCATTTCCTGAACAAAGAGGCCGACCTCCAGGAAATCCTGATCGAGACCCGTTTCGGGCCCTGGCTGATCGGCGGGGACAACTCCGAGCTGGGCGCGGCCAACATTCCGTTCGCCCAGAAACTGAAGCTCCTGCGCACCCTGCGCCGTCTGGACGTGGACTATATCCTGCTCGACCTGGGCAGCAACATCTCGTACAATGTCCTCGACTTCTTCCTCGCCGCCGACTACCCGCTCGTGATCGCCACTCCAGAGCCGGCAGCCTACCTGGGCGCCTACAGGTTCATCAAGGTGGCCCTCTACCGCAAACTCGACCGTCTGTTCGGCGTGGAGAGCGAGTTCTACGCGCACCGGGTGGCCAGCCTGGAGCGGCTCATCCGCTCGGCGATCGGCCGGGGCGAGTCGCGGGTGCGGCGCATTGAGCAACTCCTGGAAATCGTTCAGCAGGAGCAGCCGCGCAACCTTGCTTTCATGCAGTCCGTGCTGGACAGTTTCCGCCCCATGCTGGTGATGAACAAGGTGCCCGCGGACCAGGACACCGTGCAGATCGTGCAGTCGATCCAGCAGAACTGCCGCGAGATGCTCTCGGTGACGATGGATTTCCTGGGTTACCTGCCCTCGCACCCGGATTTTGAGCGCAGCGCCCGCGATCTGACCCCGCTGGCCGCCGCCGACCCGGAGGGCGAGCCGGCCGCGGCCCTGGCCGCGCTGATCGCGTAGGGACGGAAAAGCAGAAACAAATTGGGCACGTTGCACCGTGCCCCTACAGAAAACGGAAATGAAAAACAATGGGGCACGGCATGCCGTGCCCCTACATTTTTTCAGCTCTGGTTTTATACAAGTCTCAAGGCCGGAAACCCGGCTGCGAGGGGTCGATAAGCAGCGGCAGCCAGACCCGGAACCGCGCCCCGGTGTTCCAGCCCCCGGCCGAGGCGTAGTCACACAGGCGCAAGTAAAGCTCTGGCCCGCTGTCCCGCCCGGCCGGGTCGCCCACCGCAGGGACGTCGCAGACAAAGTTGAACGGCCCGGCCGCGCCGGTGCTCACCGGCGTCAGCTCGATATACCCATCCGCATCGCTCTTCAATTGCAGCAGCGCTTCGTCCACGCCGCCGCCAGCAACCTCAAGACGGCTGTCGCGGGCCAGGACCAGGGGACCGCGCCGCACGCAGAGGCTGCCTCCGCTCGAATCCCGTTCCACTTTCCCGCGCAGGTCCAGGCGCAGTTTCACCGAATCCCCGCGCTGCCAACGGGCGTCCAGAACAGCATAGCGCCCCGGCAAGGGTGGTGCGGTCACCATGGCCCGGCCCGGGTCCAGAGTTGTCCGCGCGCTCCAGACGGGCACCCGCAGACGCAGGCTGAACCGCTCGGCGCGGGATGGATTGATCCGCAGCGTGACTATTGAATCGAACGGGTAGGCGGTCTCGGTCACGATCTCCACCCGGTTGCCCGAGGGCAGGCGCACCACGGCGCGTCCGGCGGCGTAGAGGTTCAGCACCGGCCCGCTGTCCGAGGCCATCACCGCCACTGCCGGCACGGCGAGCAGGCCGCGCGGACCGTTGGCGTTGCAGCAGTGGAGATTCATGCCGCACTGGTTCTCGCCCGGGTTGCGCACACCCTCCAGAGGATTGTACTTGGCGAAATCGGCCCCGTCCGGGGTCATCGACCCGAGCAGGGCGTTGTAGAGGGTCTGCTCGACCGCCTCGGCGTAGCGCGGCTCGCCGGTCAGGGCCAGAAGACGGGCCGAGAAGCGCAGCCAGGTCACGCTGACACAGGTCTCCATCGAGTTCAGGGCCGGCCGGGCCTGACGTTTCCCGCCGCCGTACCAGCACTCCCGGCTGGAGCCGCCGCCGGTCACATTGATCTCGGTGTCGCGGATGCTCTGCCAGGTGGCCTCGGCGGCCTGAAGGTACTCCGCCTGCCCGCTGACTTTATACAGCTCGACCAGGCCCTCGTAGCAGGACATCATCTCGTAGGCTTTCATCCCGTTGTCCCAGCCCCACCACTTGTCCGGGTGCTGGAAACGCTGGGCCACCGGCACCCTGTCAAGGGCTTTGGCCACAAGCCGGGGGCCGTCCGGACTCTCGATCCGCTCCACGATATACCGGGCGAAATCGAGATAACGCTTCTCGCCGGTGGCGCGATAGAGGCCGACAACCGGCTCCAGGACCGAGCAACTGGCCATGCCGCGGTAGTTGCCGGTGCGCACTATGTCTACCTTGCCCGGCCCGACCTGGGTCATCAGGAAATCGGCCTCGCGTCGGGCGGCGTTAAGGGCCAGAGTGTCCCCGTGCGAATCGTAATCGGCGAGCAGGCCGAGCAGGCAGTACTTGCGGCCCCAGATGTCCCACTGCTCCAGTTGAGCGGCCGGGCTGTAGTTGCCGATATAACCGTCCGCGCTCTGCGTGGCTGCCAGACTCTGAACCGCGTCCCGCATGCGCGCGGCCACCTCCGGCCCGGGAGCGTAGCGCTCGGCCAGGGCCAGGGAGGTGAACCACTTGCCCCAGAATTCAGTCTGCCACCAGCGGGTCTCCTCGCGCCTGCGGAACGGGGCGATCAGGCTTTCGGCGTCCTGGGCCAGCACACGGTTGCGGATACAGAGGTCGATTCTGCCGCCCAGGTATCCGCCCAGACTGACCTCCCCCGGCGCGGGCGGGCGAAGGGCCTCGCTCACCGCGGGTTTCACCGCCACGGCCGAGGGTGCGCCTGCCTGGAGCGCGCTCCAGAGAAGCACGACCAGAAGGACTGCCAGGCCTGTCTCTCGGCGCAGAAGATTCCTCATCGCTCTTTTCCTCCTTGGAACGTTGCCTCAGGGCAACGGAGTGAGCAGGAACGCGAAATCATCCCCGAGCTGGTTGGCCCGCACGTTGGTCGTGACCAGTGACGGTGCGGTGACTGTGAGCTTGCCGCCCGCCACGGTCACAGTCTCCTCGCTCAAGAAGTGTCCGCGCCAGGTGTGGTAGACTTTCAGCGTGTACCTGCCGTCCGGCACTCCCTCTACCGTGACTTTCTCCCCGGCAATCCCGGTCTGGAGAGGGTTCACCGCCCAGCCGAAAACAGTGCCGCCGTTACGCATGGCCCAGGCCGAGATGCCCTTGCCAGTGCGGCAGACCAGCGGGGCGGGCGAATCGCCGGTCAGGTCGAGCCCCCCGGCGAAACGGGCGAAAGCCTTGAACTGGTTGCCGATCAGGATATCGCAGATGAACTCGTTGTAATCCCACCAGAACGGAGTGCAGCAGAGTCCGCCACTCAGTCCGGCCCAGAGGGCGTTGTGGTACATGGCCAGGTAGCCGGGCTGCGAGGGCTCGAAGTAGGTGTGCGCCCAGCCGCACTCGCCCAGTATCGTGGGCTTGCCGAACTCGCTCCAGAGACGGGCGGCCTGACCTGAGTAATTGAGCACACTGGCGCGCAGCGGATGCTCCTCTTTCCCGTCGATCCGCGCACCTTTGGGCATCGGCCAGCGCTGGGCCTCGTAGACCTCGCGCGAGGCGATGTCGAACAGACGGTAGCCCGCGTCCCAGTAACGCGGGAACGCGCCGCACTGGGTGCCGCAGGTGGGACGGTTCCAGGGGTCGTGCTCTTTCAGCCAGCCCTTGACCTTACCGCACCAGGCCTGGGCGGCCAGGCTGTCGCCGTTCTGCCAGCCCTCGGTCCCGTCGATCTCATCCACCACGAACCAGAAGAACAGGCTGCGGCTGTAGCCCCAGCGGGCCATGGTGTAGCGCAGCATGCGTTCGGTGTAGCGCCAGGCCTCCGGGCTGGAGAAGAAATCCTTGGCCGCGCAGACCTCACGGTAGGGGTTGGCGTTCCAGCGGGAGTTGCCGCCGCCCCAGACAGTCTCGGAATAGTAACTGTGGAAAAAGAGATTCCAGCTGATACGGATATCGCGGGCCTCGCACCACTCGAAAACCTGGTCCAGCCTCGCGCAGCGGGCCTGCTCGTATCGTCCCACCCCAGTGCCCACGGTTTCCAGGGGCGTTGGGAAAAAGCTGATGAAATTGCCGCCCTTGCTTTTTAGCCGGTCCAGCCCCTCGGGAGTGATCTGGCCGCCGTTTCCCTCGGCGAAACCGTCGTTGTACCAGAGACCCACCCCGTAGAACGGGCGGCCGTCGCTGGTGCGAAGGTAACGGCCATTGGGGGCGATCCCGATCCATCCATGCTCGTCCGAGACCACGGCCTGAAAAGCACCCTCTCCTCCCGTCGCCTCGCCCTCGCGGTCTTTCAGATGCAGCATGTAGCGCCAGGCGCCGGTCTCATCGGGGGCAAAACGAACCATCCAGAGGTTTTCCCACTCCGTGGGGTTATAGAACCCGTCCACTTTCCAGACTTTGCCCGAGGGCGCGGTGAACTCCGCTGTCAGGGCCACCTCCTCCGGGTCGTAGGGATTGGCGAAACGGGCCTCCGCCATAACCTCCAGCTCGAACTTGCAATAGAGGCCCACAGTATCCTGAACGGCGCGGAGATGACCGAGAGTTGGGGCGGCGGTCAGCGGCCTCAGGGAAAGGCAAAGCAGCGCAGCGAATACCAGGCGGGACAAGTAACGAGGGTTCATCTTTCACTCCGGGTAAGGTTGAATCTGCGGTGGGGTGGAACGCCCGGCTCAGGGCCGTCCTTTCCGTTTCTGTATCTCCTCCTCCATCAACTGGAGCTGGATACGCTGAATCTCCAGCAGGCGCGCCCACTGATGCATCATCAGGTGGTCCAGTTTCTCGTGCAGGTGACGGATCTCCAGCTCGGCCTTGAGGTTCACCCGGTAGTCATTCTCCGAGCGCAGGCGGTCGCGGGCCTCCTGACGGTTCTGGCTCATCATGATGATCGGCGCCTGGATCGCGGCCAGGCAGGACAGGATCAGGTTTAGCAGGATAAAGGGGTAGGGATCGAAAGGCTTCCAAAGAAGCACTAACGCGTTGATCCCGATCCAGACCATCATGAACGAGAAAAAGGCTATTATGAAATACCAGCTTCCGCCGAATTCGGCGATTTTATCCGACAGACGGTCACCAAGCGAGAGCTTGCCCTCGTACAGCTCGTTGACATCCTCGGACATGATCTCGTGCAGCTTGAGGCTGTCCAGGACCTCCTGCTCCACCACCGACAGCTCGCCCTTGTCCTCCTCCAGGGCGTCCTCGATGTACTGCGCCCGGTAGCGGGCCAGGTCGGGACGGCAGATGAAAGCCTCGCGGGTCAGGTCGGGGTGCTCTTTCTGGATGGTCTCGAACACCGGCTGACGCACTACCTCCAGCAAGAGCACATCATCCGGCCTGAATTTTTTCCCGCATACGGCGCAGGGGATTGTCCTGTTCCTGTTGTTAACCATAAGAGACCGCCTGTCTCAGAGGTTCGGCCGGGTGAAGATGCGGTCGTAATCCAGCCAGTGGGCGCGCATGATTTTCATTTTCAGGTGCAACTGTTTCAGCAGGTCCGGGCCGAACTCCCAGGTGTTCTCCTTGGCCGGATCGGCCACCTGGCGGATCAGTTGGAAACCGGCCCGTTCCAGAATATCTGCTATCTGCGCCGTGTTGTCCATCTCCTGGCGCGCCACCTGAAGGATATCCCGACGGAACAGGTCGCTGTCCAGTGAGAAGCGCTGGTTGAGCTCCGGCTTCAGCCCTTTCTCGCGGGCGTAGTCGATTTTCTCCTGATAAGCCGGGGCGTCGATTGCGCCCTGGCAGAGCAGGCTGTAAAGGGCCAGGCGGGTGTCCAGACGGGAAAGGCTGTCGCGTAGCGCGCCCTGCGGCAGGCCCGCGATGATATCTTTCAGGCCGCCGCGCGCCCGGTCTATCCGCTGCATGGCGCGGGACAGGTACTGGTAGACGATATAGGCCGCCCCCTGTCCGGCCACGAAACGTGTGGACTGGAGGTCGGCCAGGTCCTCTGCGTTTTCGAGGGCGCGGGCCTGGAACAG
>CAYLSM010000189.1:0-8792 GCA_964386505.1 uncultured Gemmatimonadales bacterium | reverse complement strand
AGCGACCCCAAGGCCTTTTTCACCCCGGTGGACAAGTACAACGAGCGCTATGACGAGCTGGGCGAGCACCCGGACTGGGCTTTCGGCGACACCAGCAAATTCCCCTCCAAGTGGGAGATCCTGGCCCAGCGCAACCGCATGTTCGCCAAGCACCCGGGCACCATCTACATCGGCGCGCACATGGGCACCCTGCCCGAGGAACTGCACCAGGTGGGGATGTGGCTGGACGCCTACCCTAATTTCTACGTGGACGTCGACGCCCGGATCAGCGAGCTGGGCCGTCAGCCCTACACCTGCCGCAAGTTCCTCATCCAGTACCAGGACCGCGTGATGTTCGGGACCGATACTCCGCCGGTAGCCGAATCGTACCGCATCTACTACCGTTTCCTGGAGACCTGGGACGAGTATTTCGACCCGGCCGGCGGCCACCACCTGCAGGGCCGCTGGATGATTTACGGAGTCGGGTTGCCGGATGAAGTGCTGGAGAAAATCTACCACCTGAACGCTGACAAGATATTCGCCCGTTTCCAGGGCTGAGGCCACAAGGGGTGAAAACGGATGGCTGGGATTGACAAGGACAAATATTTGAAGCTGTTCCGCGCCGAGCTGCTGGAGAATGTGATCCCGTTCTGGCTCGGGCACAGCCTGGACCGCGAGTGCGGGGGCTATTTCAACTGCCTGGGCCGTGACGGCGAGGTGTACGACACGACCAAGCACATGTGGCTCCAGGGCCGCGAGGTCTGGATGTTCTCCAAGCTGTACAACAACCTGGAGAAACGCCCCCAGTGGCTTCAGGCCGCCGAACTCGGTCACAGTTTCATCCGGCGTTTTGGGATCGGCCCCGAGGGAAGGGCATATTTCAGCCTTGACCGTCAGGGCCGTCCGCTGGCGATACAGCGCAAGATTTTTTCGGAATGCTTCTACAGCCTGGCCCTGCTTGAGTTCTCGCGTCTGTCCGGAGACAGTTCGATCCGAAAGGATGCCGAGGACATTTTCGCCCGGGTGCGCCGCTGGAGCGCCGATCCCGCGGCCCTGGGCCGTCCGGTGCTGGCCGGGCAGCGTCCCGCCAGCGCCCTGGCCGTGCCGATGATCACCCTGTCGCTGGCCGCGGATTTCGCCGAAGATGACAGCCGTGGGCCGGAGGGGTGGCTGCCGTTGATCCGCGAGTGCATCGAGGGTATCCGCAGGCACGTGAAAGCAGACCAGCGCCTGGTCTACGAGAACGTGGCCCCGGACGGCGGCTTGCTGCCCGGAAGCGAGGGCAACCTGCTCAACCCTGGCCACGCCATCGAGACCGGGTGGTTTCTGATCGAGGTGGGGCGCAGCCTGGGCGACAGCGGCGTGGTGGCCGAGGGTGTGGCCATGCTCGACTGGATGTTCGAGAAAGGCTGGGACAGCCAGCACGGCGGGCTTTTCTATTTCCTGGACGCACGGGGCTGTCCGCCCACCCAGCTCGAGTGGCCGATGAAACTGTGGTGGCCGCACTGCGAAGCGCTTTACGGGCTGCTGGCCGCCTGGCGCGAGACCGGTGAGCAGCGGCACGCCGACTCTTTCGAACGCGTGGTGGAGTACACGTTCCCCCGCTTCTCCGATTCCGGCCACGGCGAGTGGTTCGGCTACCTGGACCGCGAGGGGCGTGTCACCCACACCTTCAAAGGCGGGCCGTACAAGGGCTGTTTCCACGTGCCGCGCTGCCTCTGGCTGGTTTTGCGGGCCCTGGAGCAGATGTAAAAAGCTTAATCGATTCTTTCAGCATGGATAAACCGTCAGGGGGTGCGCTTTCAGCGCGCCCCTTTTTTCATCCCTCCGCTGCCCGCGATTTTGCGGGCGGATTGATAATTTTTCTCTTTCGCTCTTGACAAATGAGGTTACAGTTTTTATAATAATATCAGGAATCATTATTGATAAGGAAAATAAAATGAACAGCCCGAGACGTGTGACCCGACAGCGCAGCCTGATCCTGGCCGAGTTGGCCGCGGTGAAAACTCATCCCACCGCGGATGAGCTTTACTCACTGGTGCGGAGCCGCCTGCCGCGGATCAGCCTGGGCACTGTTTACCGTAACCTGCAGGTGCTGGCCGGTGAGGGCCGGGTGCGTGTGCTGAGTGGTCCCGGAGGCAGTAAACGTTATGATGCCGACCTGCACGAGCACTGTCACGCGCGCTGCTTTGGCTGCGGACGGGTGTTCGATCTGGAAAATGCCTCGGGGACGATGGAGCAGTGCAGCCCCTTGGCTCCGGAGGGTTTCCGACTGCTGGGCTACCGGGTGGAGTATGTCGGCCTGTGCCGTGAATGCGGGGCTATGCAAAATGACATGGTGACAAATATGGAAATGGAGCCGGAATACAGGCTTTTCGAAAGGAGGCCCCCGTCGCAGGAGCTGACCTGAGTGCGCAAACCAGGGGCCGCGTCCGGCGGGGTTTTCCGCCCCGGCTGTCTTGAATACGGCCTTGAAACAATATATGCTTATTTGGATGTAGTGCCTTTAAATCCGATTCGCTTTTTCAACCTGTGGGAGGATGACTATAATGCTGAGCAAGAAAATGCAGAAAGCCATGAACGACCAGATCAACGCGGAACTGTATTCGGGCTACCTCTACCTGGCCATGTCAAACTATTTCGCGGTCAACAACCTGCCCGGCATGGGCAGCTGGATGAAAGTCCAGGCTGGCGAGGAACTGGGCCACGCAATGAAGTTTCTGGGCTACATCCACGAGCGCAGCGGCGAGGGAGTCCTGACACAGGTGGACACCCCGCCGGCCAAGTGGGACGGCCCGCTGGCTGTGTTCCAGGAGGCCTACAAGCATGAGTTGCTCGTGACCGCGCGGATCAACAAGCTGGTCGAGCTGGCCCAGGCCGAAAAGGACCACGCCTCGGTGGCGTTCCTCACCTGGTACGTGACGGAGCAGGTGGAGGAGGAGGCCTCCGCGCTGGAGATCGTGGAGAAGCTCAAGCTGATCGGCAGCCATCCGGGAGGGCTGTACATGTTGGATCGTGAGTTGGGAATGCGCGGCGCACATTGAGGCGGGGCTGACGGGTGGTGAGCGGGCATGGTGGCCGCCCTGCCCGCTCCGGGCTGAATGATTACTTTGACCCCGAAAGGCGGGCCGGACTATGCAAGCCAATGTTGGTGGTATCGACAAGGTTCTGCGGATCGTGGCCGGGTTGGTGATTATTGGCCTGGGGTTGTACTACAAGAGCTGGTGGGGAGCGATAGGGATTGTTCCGCTGGGCACCGGGCTGTTCAATTTCTGCCCGGCCTACTGCCCGCTGGGCATTTCCACCTGCCATAAGGCGGACAAGCCCGCGGAAAAGTGAGATGCAAGCAGGGGGGATGGGTGTGGGCGGTGGCGAGCTAAGTTAAATATAAAACCGGAGGCGGGCGGTTGACCCGCGCCGGGGAGGGAGACGATGGTCAAAGCCGGAGACAGGGCGCCGGATTTCAGCCTGGCGGACCAGGCGGAGAGCACGGCGCGTCTTGCAGATTACAAGGGCAAGTGGGTGGTGCTGTATTTCTATCCCAAGGATGACACCCCGGGCTGCACCACCGAGGCCTGCGAATTCACCTCGGCCCTGGATGACCTGGCCGCGCTGGATGCTGTGGTGCTGGGAGTGAGTCCGGACAGCCCGGCCTCGCATGGCAAGTTCGCCGCCAAGCACGGCCTGAAAGTACGCCTGCTGAGCGACCCGGAGCACCGGGTGCTGGAGCAGTACGGCGCCTGGCAGGAAAAGAGCAATTACGGCAGGAAATACATGGGCGTGCAGCGCAGCACGTTCCTGATCGACCCACAGGGCAAGGTGGCGTTCGACTGGCCCAAGGTCAGCGTGAAAGGGCACGTGGAGGCGGTGCGGGCCAAGCTGGCCGAGCTGCGGGGATAGTTGAGGGAGTGGTTCCAGGAAATTTGATGCAGGGGCACAGAGTTCCGTGCCCCTGCATTTTTAAATTTTACTTTTCCAAATCCACGCGCGCGCTCAGAGCCGCGCCGCGAACTCCGGCAGCGTTGACCGTGCGCAGGGCCAGCGAGTTGGCCCCCTTGTGAAGCGGCCAGTCAAAGCTCTTGCCCTCGACCGTTTTCCATTCCCCTCCATCCTGCTCCGCCTCGAAACCACTCAGATTCGGGCAGTAGGAATCCAGCTCCAGGTGCAGCCTGCCATCGGTCAGTGCGGTGGCCTGCGCCTCCACCAGGCCCACGGTCCAGTCGAATGCCGCCGGGTCGGTGCTGGGCAGGAACAGCTTTTTTTCGTAACCGGTGTGAAGGCGGCCTTTGATGCCGGGGCCGTTCTGATACCAGACCCGTCCGGCGTTGGCGCTGTCCTGCGGGAAAATGTACCGTCCTGGAAGCTCCTCGTCCCAGTTACGGGAGTCCTCGGCATAGTATATCCAGAAATACACCGCGGTCTCATCCTCATTAGGGCGGTCCCACCAGACAATGGCCGGGTTTTTCAGCTCGCGCCGCTCGGGCGCACCCACCACCCGGCTGACATCCTCGCCGCCGTTCTTGAGCCACTCGGTCCGAATCTCCCAGGCCGAGAGTGGGACCCCGTCCTTCTCGTAATGAAGGTCGCTCTGGCAGTCCAGGACCACCCACTTGCGGAACTGATTGGACCAGATTTCTGCCACGCCGTGGTGCGCGCTCTCGTGCCCGTCCTGCCCGTGCCAGCGGTCGATTCCCAGCTTGCGGGCAGTCCAGCCCAGGGCCTGGGCCGTTTCCATGCAGGTGAGGGCATAATAGCTGCACCAGTAGGTCGCCCCGCGGGCCGAGTTCTCCAGTACCTGGATCGCGTCATCTCCCGGCGCGCTGGGCGTGCCGTTGGTGATTCTCCCGGCGATCCAGTGCTTGAGACGGCACTGAGCTTCCCACTCATCCGACGCGCCGGCGACCAGGCTGTCCAGGGGGAAACGTTTCCTCAGCTCCACCAGGAAACTGTCACCGTACTCGTAATAGTGGAACGGGAACAGGGGATGGACCGCAACCGGGATATCGCTCTCCAGGGAGACCGCCCGGAAGCCCTCCGCTGCGGCGGCGCTGGCCAGGGCGGAGGGTCCCAGCGGGCCGGGGATGAACTCCGGACGCGGGCCGCCGCAGGATAGAATTGTCAGCACCAGAACGGGCAGAATGAGGCGAAGCGTTTTCATGGTTTTCTCCGAGGGAGCGCATACACCGCTTACAGCCCGGCCGGCAGGTGCTCCGGACGGCTGAGGTTGTTCGAGAGCGTGTTGTTGCCCAGGGCCTCACCGGCCAGGCCGCCCTTGGGGTGGCCGGTCAGGAGGTTACCCTCGATCACGTTGTCGTGGCTGGAGCCGGTGACCAGGATTCCCCAGGCCTGGGTCTTGGCGCTGTCGGGCTGGAAATCGAGCACCCGGTTGCCGCTGATCACGCTGTTCACAAAATCCTCCACCAGTATCCCCGGATACCGTCCAGGCTCGCCCTGGGAGTTGTTCTGGCAGACATTGTTCGCCACGATGTTGTTGCCGCCGCGGATGCATTCGATGCCGCTGCGGGCGTTGTTCCAGCAGAAATTGTCGCTCACCACGTTGTAGCGGTCGCCGCCCTCGCCGCCCTCGCCCAGCCCGCCGATCCCGTTCCAGCCGTTGTCGTGGAAACGGTTGCCGCGCATGGTGCTGTGACGCACCCGGTGGCAGAAAAACAGGCCGTCCCAGCCGTTGAACCGTCCGGTGTTGTCAGTCCAGGCGCCGCTGGTGATCCCGGTGCCGGGATGGAACCCGTGGCCCAGGTTGTACTCGGACAGGCACTCGGTCACTGTCACGTTGTCGCCGCGCTGCATGCTGATCCCGTCCCCGGGCCAGGCTTTCACGTGCAGGCGCGAGATTATCGCGTCGGTCACGGCGTTGAAATGCACCGCGCTGACCGTGAACTCGTTCTTGAACTTGGCCCCGTGCTCCATTCCCCCATCGATATACAGGTCCTCCACCCGGATGTCGCTCGCCTCCAGGGCGTAGATCGCGGGATGGAAATTGTTCACCCCGGCCTGCTCCTTGAGCAGATAGTCATGGGTCAGCTCGCGGTCGAGCTTGAGGCTGTTGCCCCCGATGGCCACGATAATGGCGTGGGTGCAGTACCAGCCGTAGCTTTCGGTGCTGAACACGGTCACCTCATCGCCCACGGCCAGGCCTTTCACGCTCTCGGCTTTCACCTCGCGCGCGCCCTTGAGGGCATCGGCGGTGAGTTTCACCTCCACGCAGCTCTTGCGGCGCACGATCCGGCTCTGCTCTCCCTGGCCGTGAAGGCAGACCCCGGAGCGCAGGTTGATCGAGCGGATTATACTGTACTCCCCGGCCGGCAGGAACACCACTCCGCCAGTGGCGGGAAGTGCGTCCACCGCCTCCTGGATGCCGGCGGTGGGGGAGTCGGCCTTGTAGAAGTCGGCCACGCTGACCGAGGCGGAGGGAGCGGGGCCCTCGGCGAAAGCGACAGAGACGCTCAGAGCGATAAGGGCCGATGCGGTGCGCAGAAAGGACATGATTCAGGCCTCCGGTTCGTGTGAGGTGAAAGCTGGAATATTTTGGACAATTTTAGGCTCCCGGGTGTAGAGGGTCAAGAGAGAAAGAGCGGCGGCTGGAGCTGGAGGAAACGGTTTTCAATAATTGTTTTGATTGTCACGGATGGCAATTGTATATTCACATGCAAGTTTCATCTCTCCCTGGAGTGGATATACTCGAACCCCGACCGACGGACCACCCGTGCTGAAAAAGTTTCTGTTCACGCTCATCCCGCTGGCCGTGCTGCTGGCCTGTCTCGAGATCGGGCTGCGCCTTTTTTTCCCCACCAGTTTCGTGTACTTCCCCAAGATGTACACCTCAGACGATTTCCTAGGATACCGCCTGTTGCCAGGTTTTCGTGGCCGGTTTGTCACCCGTGAATTTAACACACGGATAAGCGTCGACCGGAACGGATTCCGCCGGGGGGAAGAAGCGGCCCCGGCGATTGCGACCCGCCGGATCGTTTTCCTGGGTGATTCCTATGTCATGGGTTACGGCGTGGAGGACCGCGAGACAGTCTCCAGCCTGACCGCCCGCCGGCTTAACGCGCTCGACAGCACCCAGGTCTATGAAACGTCAAACCTCGGTGTCTGGGGTTACGGAACGTTGCGGGAAATGGCCAATTTTGGTTTCTACGGCCGGAGGCTGCGGCCGGACATGCTGGTCCTGGGTTATTTCTACAACGATCCGGGCGACAACCGTCGGATTACCGCCCGTTATGGGATAGTGAAGAAATTTGGGCCGAACTCCGCGCTGGATGAACTGATCCAGCGCTCCTACTTGGCCGGCTTAGTGCAGTACGAACTCACCGGCGGTGTCCCGAGCCAGCCGGATAGCATTTTCATCAGATGGGACTGCGAGAGGGACCCGCTCTACTTGTTCCACAGGGTGCAGACCCCGGAGAACCTTGTCCTGGAGGCCAACGAGGTGCGGCTGCTGGCCCGGCTCAAAGCTGCCTGCGACAGCCTGGGCTGCCGCCTGTGTGTTTTTTATATCCCTCACCCGCTCGAAATCCGCACGGACAAGATGGAATACCTTAAGAAACTGAACCCGGCGGCGGCGAGATATCTCAGCCTCGACCCGGCGGAGGTCGACCTGGACCGTCCGCGCGATTGCCTGCGCCAGGCCTGCCAGAGCCTTGGGATCAGCTTCCTCGACCTCAAGCCGGCGTTTCTCGCTTCTTCCGTTCGGAACTCCTTGTATTTCCAAGTTGATGGGCATTGGCGGCCGAGGGGACACGCCTTAGCCGCCGAAGTATTGGCCGCGCACATTCTCGAAGAGTTCCACTCCACACCGGCGCCGATTCCGGCGGACAGCGCCCGGACCGACTCTGTCCTGGCGGGCACGCTTCAGGATCTGGCGCGATTTCCCTTTGTATATACCGAGGATTTCCAACATGCTTTTTATCACATGTCAACAGGGGATTATACCAGTGCTCTTCCCTGGATGAAAAAGGTGGTGGAGGGAGCACCTTTCTTCGCCGATGGCTATTTCCAACTGGGAGTGATATACCGGATGCTGGATTCCCTGGAGGCCTCCGGCCGCGCTGATTCCACCGCCTTGTACTGGAACCCGGCCCGGGGGGCGGCCCTGTACAACCTGGGACGGCTGAGGCTGAGGCAGAAACGCTGGGAGGAGGCACTTCGGTGTTTCGAGAGCCTGAGCCAGGTCGAGCCGGAAAACCGTCTGGCGAGGTTCTGGGAGGCGTTCCTCTGCTGCTGCATCGGGCGGTTCGGGCTGGCACAGGAAAAGCTGCGCACCCTGGTCGCGGAAAGTCCGGACTTCGGCGATGCCGCCGTGCTGCTGGAGGCCCTGGAACAAAGGCGCTCCGACCCGCAGCAGACCCGCGAGTTCTTCCAGCTCTACGGCGGAGCGGTGGTCTGTTTCATGAACGGCGAGATGGACACCGCCCTGAAAAACTCGCAGGTCCTGTACGGGCAGGGTTTCGAGGAGAGCAATCTCCTGCGACTCATAGCCGCGGACTGTATCCGTCGCGGCGATTACCGTCAGGCCGAGGCCCTTCTCAAGCGCGGGATCAGCCTGAACCCCTACGATTACGACCTGCATTCTCGGCTGGGCGGGCTGTACTATTCGTTCCTGAATGACCGGGGAAAGGCCCTGGAGCACCTGCGCCGCAGCCTCGAACTTGACCCGCTCCAGGAAAACGAGCAGCTCATCCGGGGCATTATCGACAAGCTGGGCTGATGCCTCACCGCCTTGGCGCCAGCTCGAGCAGACGGATCTCCTCCGGCTCCAGGCTCTCGTGGAATGTGGCCGGCAGGGACCTGTT
>CAYLSM010000188.1:0-8895 GCA_964386505.1 uncultured Gemmatimonadales bacterium | reverse complement strand
CGTCATAGCGCTCGTTGTACTTGTCCACCGGGGTGAAAAAGGCCTTGGGGTCGCTGACATGGATCATGACCGGGATCTTCAACTGGCCCACCGCCTCCCAGAACGGGTCGATGCGCGGGTCATCCACCGGCACAAGCTTGCCGCTGTTGTCCCGGACCTCGAGGCCCAGGGTCTTGAATATCTTCACCCCGCGCGCGCCCATGCGCACAGCGTCCCTGAGCTTGGCAATCTCGCGTTCGGCCCACTTGGGGTCGTCGATACCCTCGAAATTCGGGGAGAAGAACACGACGAAACGGTTGGGCGAGACGGCCTTGGCCGCCTCGATGTGCTTCTTGTAGAAATCGTCCTTGCTCATCCCGTCCAGGCTGACACAGCGCACCACACCGGCCTTGTCCATCTCCTCCAGGTAGGTTTTGAGCATGTCCAGGCGGCGCAAATGGTTGTGGACATCGAACACCGGGAACTTGGGCCGCAGGACCATGGTCTCGTTGACCACGAGCTGGCTCTTGGGCCGCCAGTCCAGGAGTTTCAGGTCGCCCATCACCTCCTGGGCCGACATGAGTGCGGGAAAGCAGACCAGAGCGCAAAGGGCGACTAAGGTGCACAGTTTTCTAAACATCATTCCTCCTGGAGGGTGAAGGGAAGAAAACATGAATAAGTACGGATTGAAAACAATATATTCGCACCTGCGGCCCAGCGCCAGACTTGCGGCAAACAAAAAACCGCCGCTTTGCGAGTTTCCGTAAAGCGGCGGCCATCTTATTGAAAGGTCTCACCAGCGTTCCGGGGCCGATTCAACCCCCACCCAGGCCGGTGACCTCAGAGACTATTTCTTGGGTTTCTCCTGTTCCTTCTTCTGTGTCTCACCCTGCTTGGGTGCTGGTTTGGCCTTCTTGGCCTTGACCGTCTCGGTCTTCTTGGCCTTGCAGGTGTCGGGCTTGGATGCAGTCTGGGCGCCGGCGCCGACCGCGAGAACGAAACTGACCAGAAGCGTAATCAACCAGATTCGCGTGATTCTTCCGCTGCGAGACATTGTTGCCTCCTTTTACAGCTCACCATCCACCCCTCCCATTCCAGGGCTCGCCTCTCGGCCGGGGGAGACCTCGAGGGCCAAGCTTACTTCATCGAGCAGTCCGGCTGTGACCCTGAGACAACCGGGCCATGCTCAACCGCCAATCCACACTCTTCCCTGCCTATCACCCTCTTTCAGCTAAGGTTTATCTAAACCTGCCTTCCCTGAAAAACCGCATACCTGACGGCAGGCGGTTCGTGTTGTAAGAAGTCCGGCCGGCGCCCCCTCACCCGGAAAATCACTCCCGGAGCGCCCTCCAGTGGATTTTGGTATTGATCAATCATAATATCCCGGTCGAGAGCTTGTCAAGAAGTCGGGGGCCGGGACAGTCAGTCGGGGGGAAAAGAAAGGGCCGCACGCTCCAACGTGCGGCCCGGCTGCTCTTTACTGCAATAAATGTGGCGTTGGTTCACTCGTTCAAGGCGGTCTGCAACGACTTCTGCGTGTAGGCATCCACCGCGGCCTCGATCTGCTGGCGGGTCATCTTGCAGGCGGACACCTTCGAAAAATCATGGCTGTCACTGGCCAGGGCCTGCTCCACCAAAGCGCGGCTGTCGGAGTTGAAATCGCTCTTGGCCTCGATCACCTTCTTCAAGGTCTCACGTCCGACCGGGCAGGCGGACACTTTAGAGAAATCGCCGCTCTCGGCCGCGGTGCGGATCTCGCGCAGGCTCTTGGAATCCACGCCCCGGCTGGAAACCGCCCAGCTGGCCAGGGCCTGCTCCAGTTCACCACGGGTCACCTTGCAGGAGGATACACCCGAGAAATCGTTCTTCTCCAGGGCGGTCAGGATATTCTGCCGCACATGGTCATCGATCTCGGCGCTTTCCTGGGTCAATTTCTTGAGGGTTTCTCGAGTGGCGCTGCATGCGGCCACTTTCGAGAAATCGCCGCTGACCGCGGCCGACTGGATGTTCTTGAGCAGTTTGCTGTCCAGCTCGGCACTTTTGGCCCCGCTTTCGCAGGCGGCTGAACTTTGAGCACTGCAGGCGGCCTTGTCCGCACTGGAGCTCATCGAGGTGGTCTTGGAGCCGCAACATGACTCGCCGGCCTGGGCCACTGCGGCCAGGCTGAGGCAGACCGCGGCAAACATCAGACTGGCTCTCATTATCATTCTCGTAACGCTCATCCAAACCCTCCTTGAACTGGGTGTGACAGCCATGTTACCGCTTTTTCCAGCCGGGAAAACATCTATGCTCAACTCCCACGACCGGCCTCCGGAAATGAGGCCTCTGTTCGCAGGCAGGCTGATTGTCCTGGTGTTCCAGTGCACCTCCTCTGGCTGCGAGGTGAGTGAACGGCAAAACCTCATTTATTCAATGAACTTAAAGCGCCGCTCACATTCCGTTTACTGTTCTGAACCATTCTAAAACCCGAATGGTAAAAAATCAATACCTGTACATTATTTTTTACATGTTCACGGCAAACAGGTTCCGTTTTTTCAGGGGACGGCTGGAACTCAGGACGGGAAAGCGGCGCGGTCAAGGCAGAAAATCAGCTCACCGTCCGCCGGGTGGACCAGGCTGGCCGGAAGCGCGGGATCGGCGGACTGCCCGAGGCGGAACAAACGTTCCAGCACCGCGCGCTTGCCCTCGCCCGCGGCCAGGACAAGCACGCAGCGCGCGGCGTTGATCAGCGGCAGGCCCAGGGTGAGGCGATCTTTGGTGGGATAGCCCGCCGGGGCCTCGGCCGGGTGAACACAGCCTTTTTGTTCAGTCAACAGTGGACTGTTGGGGAACAGCGAGGCCACGTGGCCATCTCCCCCGATTCCCAGCAGCAGCAGGTCGAGCCTCGGCGGCTCCTGTCCCGGGAAAAGAGTGCGCAGACAGGACTCGTACTCCGCCGCAGCGCGCGCCCCGGGATGCAGCTCGCCCGGCATGCGAAACACATTGGCCCGCGGGACAGGGACACGGCTCAACAGGGCGTTCCAGGCCATGCCGAAATTGCTCTCCGGGTCCTGGGGCGGCACGCAGCGCTCATCCCCCCAGAGCACGACCGTTTTGTCCCAGGGCATACTTACGGCAAAGGGCGGCGCGGCCAGAGTTTCGTAGAGGGTGCGCGGGGTGCCGCCGCCGGCCAGCACCAGGCTGAAATGCCCGCGCCGCTCCACCGCCCGATACGCCCGCTCCAGAACAAGCGCGGCCGCAGTTCGGCTCAGCGCACCCAGGTCGGCCGACACCTCGAGGCGGGTCTGTCCCGGTCCGTTCATTCTCTCAGCCATCCCTTCATTTCGGGTCCCTGTGCGCGGCGGCCAGGGTCCGCCAGCGACGGTTGTCGCGACCCAGAAGCTCATCCGCCTCGGCCGGGCCCTCGCCGCCCGAGGTATAGAGGCACGGTCCGCCGTTTCCGCCTCCGCTCCAGGCCTCGAGCACCCGGGTGATCAGGCTCCAGGCCACGCTCACCTCATCGTGGCGGATGAACAGGGTCTGGTCCCCGGCGATACAGTCGATAAGCAGGCGCTCGTAGGCGTCGGGCAGGGCTTCGCGGAACACGTTGCGGTAATGGAAATCCAGGGTCAGCGGGGTGAGGCTGGCCTGTGGCCCGGGGCGCTTGGCCTGGAAAGTGAGCGCCACACCCTCCTCGGGCTGGATGTTCAGCACCAGTTCGTTGGTCTCCAGGCTCTCGGCCAGCACGTTCTTGAACATCGAGTGCGGCACGCTCTTGAACCGGATTGCGATCTCGCTCAGCCTGCGGGCCAGGCGCTTGCCCGAGCGAAGGTAGAACGGCACCCCCTGCCAGCGCCAGTTGTCCAGCATCAGCTTGACCGCCACGTAGGTCTCCACCTTGGAGCCGGGGGCCACGCCCTCCTCCTGCCTGTAGCCCGGAAGTTCCTTTCCGTCCACCTTGCCCGGCCCGTACTGGCCGCGCACGGCCCAGCGGTCAAGCTCCTCCAGCGGGAACTGGCGCACCGAGCGCAGCAGCTTCACCTTCTCGTCCCGCACCCGGTCGGCGTCGAACGAGCTGGGCGGCTCCATCGCCACCAGGGCCAGCATCTGCATCATGTGGTTCTGGAACATGTCGCGCAGCTGGCCGCTCTGCTCGAAATAGCCCGCCCGGTGCTCCACGCCCAGCGTTTCGGACACGGTGATCTGCACGCTGTCCACGTAGCGGCGGTTCCAGAGCGGCTCGAAAATGGCGTTGGCGAAACGGAACATCAGGATATTCTGTACTGTCTCCTTGCCCAGGTAGTGGTCGATCCGGTAAATCTGCGGTTCGTTCAGCACGTCGTACAGACGGCGGTCCAGTTCCAGGGCGCTGTCCAGGTCGTGCCCGAACGGCTTTTCCACCACCACACGCACCCATTGCTTGCGCTGCGGGTGTTCGCGGGTCAGGCCGGCCGCGCCCAGGCGTTCCACGATCACCGGGAACAGGCTGGGCGGGGTGGACAGGTAGTAGACCCGGTTGCCACCGGTGGGAAACAGGTCCTCAAGGTCGGTGCTTCGGCTGATAATCGAATCATAAAAATCCGCCCGCGAATAGTCACCGCTCAGGTAGAAACAGTGGCGCAGGAACACCTCCACCGTGGGGCCGTCGCCGCCCGCGGCCTCGATCAGGGCCGGACGCAGGTGGTTGCGGAACTCCTCGTCGCTCATCGCGCTGCGCGAGCAGCCCAGGATGAAAAACTCCTCCGGCAGCATTCCGCGCTGGAAAATGCTGTGCAGCGCCGGAATCAGTTTACGCTGGGTCAGGTCGCCCGAGGCGCCGAAAATTACGAGGCCGCAGGGCTCCAGACGGTTCTCCACACAGTAGAAATCGCCCCGCGGGACATGGGTGTGGGATACGATCTCCGACATCTTGGCCTTCCTTGGGTTGTTAGCCATGGCTGACAATGATCCTCATTCTGAGAAAATATACTCTTTTCCCCTGGCGCGGGGCAATCTCAGGCCTCCGGCCGCTCCGCTCCCTGTGGTTCGGGCAGGCGTGACGGGTCGGTCAGCGGCAGGGAGCAAACACCTTCGCGGCAGACAAACGCCGCCGCCGCGTCCTCGGGAGCTTTCATATCGCGGGTGAACGGGGCCAGCGCGGCCAGGGATTCAGCCTCGGCTGGACGCCTGAGCAGCACCGTGCGGTTCGGTTCGAACACGCTCCAGAGCGCCCTGATAAACGGTTCCGCGGCAGTGTCCGCGTGGTCAGGCAGCGTCAGCACCACCTCCCGTGAGGGCCCCAGGGAGAAATCGAGGGCGCAGAGCGCCTGGCTGAACGCGCCGGGGTTGGACTCCAGCATACCGGAGAACGCGCGGAAAATGGCCTCCGCCCGGCGCTCCTGACCGCTGTCGCCGGTCAGGCGGGCCAGACGGATGAAATTGAGAGCCGCCACCGAATTGGCGCTGGGCACGGCCCCGTCGTACAGTTCCTTTTTCCTTACCAGCAGTTTTTCCCCCTGCGCCGGAGTGAAAAACAGCCCGCCCTCCCTTTCATCCCAGAACTGCGCCAGCAGAGCGCCATTCAACTCCAGGGCTGCGCGCAGCCAGTCCAGGCGGAACGTGGCCTCGTACAGGTCGATCAATCCCTGGACCAGGAAAGCATAATCCTCGGCGCTGGCCGGAGCCGCGGCCTCGCCCTCGCACCAGCGGTGCAGAAGCTGCCCCTGGCTGGTGCGCAGCCGCCCGAGCACGAACGCGGCCGCCCGTCCGGCTGCCGCGGAGTACTGCGGGGCCTCCAGCACGCGCGCCCCCCTGGCGAGTGCACTTATCATCAGGCCGTTCCAGTCGGCCAGGATTTTATTGTCCAGACCTGGCCGCACCCTTGCCGCCCGGGCTTTCAGGAGGTCGGCGCGCGCCGCCTCCAACCGGGCCTCGAACCCGTCCAGGTCCAGACCGGCCTGGGCAGCCAGTGCGGCGTTCTCCTTCCCTGTGTGCAGGATATTGAGTCCATTGGCCGCTCCGCTGGACTCGTCCCGGAAATTGCCCTCCGGCCGCACGTTCCAGACCCGGCAGGCCAGGGCGGCCCTGTCCGCGCCCAGGACTTTCCTTATCTCATCCTCGCTCCAGAGGTAGAACGCCCCCTCCTGCCCGCCGCTGTCGGCATCCTCGGAGCAGTAGAACCCGCCCTCCGGGTCGGTCAGCTCGCGCAGCACGTAGTCGAAAACGCGACGGGCCTCCCGCGCGTACTCGGTCCGACCCGTTGCCTGGAACCCCTCCAGCAGGGCGATGCTCATCAGGGCCTGGTCGTACAGCATCTTCTCGAAATGCGGCGCCAGCCAGCGGCTGTCCGTGCTGTAGCGGTGGAACCCGCCGCCCAGGTGGTCGCAAAGTCCCCCCAGGCGCCAGGCATCCAGGGTGCGCTCCACCATGGACAGGGCCTGTGGCTCGCCGCTGCGGCGCCACCAGCGCAGAAGGAAGCTCAGGTTGTGCGGCGTGGGGAACTTGGGCGCCGCGCCGAACCCGCCGTGGGCCTGGTCGAAAAAGCGCCGGAAATACTCAAAGGCCTGGATCAGGTTGGGCCGCGCCGGAGTAGGCCCCCCGCCCTCATCGGTCATGGCCTCCAGTGCCTCGCGCACCCCGGCTGCCGAACCCAGCACCTCTGCGCGGCGAGAACGCCAGATCTCGGCCACCCGGGGCAGGATCTCAAGCAGTCCCGGCCTTCCGTATCGCCCCTCGCGCGGGAAATAGGTCCCGCTGAAAAACGGCTCCCCCTCCGGCGTGGCGATGATCGTGAGCGGCCAGCCGGCCGAGCCGGTCATGAGCTGGCAGGCGCTGATATAGACCCGGTCGATATCGGGCCGCTCCTCGCGGTCCACCTTTACCGGGATGAAATTCTCGTTCAGCAGGCGCGCCACCCCGAGGTCCTCGAACGACTCGCGCTCCATTACGTGGCACCAGTGGCAGCTCGAATAGCCGATGCTGATAAACAGCGGCCGGTCCTGCGCGCGGGCGTCCGCGAACGCCGCCTCGCCCCAGGGGCGCCAGTCGACCGGGTTTCCGGCGTGCTGGCGCAGGTAGGGGCTTTTCTCATGACGCAAGCTGTTACCGGGTTGCGGCTGGCTGTCCGGGTGCGGCATTTTTCCCTCCCTCAGTCCCTCAAGTCAATCAGGCGAATATTCTCAATCTCAATCTATGTATCCGGGGGTGCACAGTTCAAGTGGCGCACGGACTGTCCAGCCGCCGGCAAGGGCCCGCTCCACTTGTCCACCGGACTGGAATTCCTTATTTTATGTGTTTGAATTTTATGAGCCCGGGACCAGAAGGAAGATTGGCAGGCGAAGGCATGGAGAGTCTTTTCTCCGGTTCAAGACAGCGCGACCCAGGGGCGGCGGCGGCAGAGGAGCCTCTCTACAAGCCGGACTTTCTCCGGATTCTGTTCGTCCATTTCCTGGTCATGGGCTCGGTGGCGATCTACTATTTCCTGCCGCGCTACATCCGGCTGGATGGTGGTAACGAGTTCCTGATCGGCCTGATCATGGGCGCGCCCTACACCGCCGCTGTCCTGCTGCGCCTTCCCGCCGGTAGCTGGATCGACCGTTTCGGCAACCGGACCCTGATCACCCGAGGCCTGCTCGCTTTCTCCGTGGCCTCGGCCCTGCCGATCCTGGCCCCCGGGGCCGGAGTGTACCTTTTTGTGGTGCGCGCTCTGGCCGGCGGCTCGGCGACCCTGTATTTCACCGCCTCGGTCACTTTCGTGGCGGACAAGGCCCCGGCGCGCCGGCGCGCCGAGGCGATCGCGGTCTACGGCGCGGCCGGGTTCATGGCCCAGGCCCTGGTCCCATTCGTGGCCGAATCGCTTCTGGGAGTGCTGCCGTTCCAGCCGGTCTGGAACTACCGGGCCCTGTTTGTCCTGGCCGCGCTCTGCGGCGTGCTTGCCGCGGCTATCAGCCTCTCGCTCAATCCGGATGACCCGCGCCCCGAGGGCATTCCCGCCCCCGATCCCTGGCACCGGGTGATCCGGAACCGCACCATGCTCTACCTTTTCATCCCCTCGCTGGTGTTCGGCGCGGGCTATGCCTCGATCTTCAATTTCATCACCGATTTCACCCAGGTGAAACACATCGGGACGCCAAGCTGGTTTTTCATCTCCTACTCCATGGTGATTTTTCTGCTGCGTCTGACCACCGGCCGGGTGCTCGACCGGGTGGACCGCCGTCTGGGCGTGGTGTTCTCTCTCAGCTGTCTGACACTGGGCCTTTTGTACGCCTCTTTCAGCACCCGGCACTGGGACCTGCTGGTGATCGGGATGTTGACAGGCATAGGCCATTGCTATATCTTTCCGACACTTAGTTCGCTTACCTACGACAGTTCGCCGGCGCACAACCGCGGGACCTCGATGGCTCTTTACATGCTGGGGTCCGACCTGAGCGCCATGCTGGTGAGCCCGGTGCTGGGACGTGTGGCCGAGGTGTGGGACTACTATGTCATGTACCGCATCTCGGCCATTCTGATTCTTGCCGGTCTGGCGTTCTACGCCACCGGCTGGCGTCACCACCATCCGCGGGCGGTGCGGCGCTCGGCCCGCGGGCGCGCAGCGAGGCGCAGTCCGGTCCGTGTGGCCGGCGGGAGCGCGAACTGACGATGGCGACCTCAAACGGCGGCAACGTGGCAGTCCTCAACCCAAAGGGAGCAGAGCGATGAAAGCCCTCCGTCTTGGTATTTTCCTGGTCCTGTTGACAGCAAGCCTCATCTCGGTGGCCCTGGCGGCCGGACGCCCCCTGGAATGCCGCGACCTGCTGAGCATGAAACGCCTGACCGACCTGACCGTGGCCCCCAACGGACGCTGGGCGGCCTGTGTCGAGTCGAGGATCAACCCCGAGACCTTCACCCGCACCTGGCGCCATCTGCTCGTGCCCCTGGCCGGCGGCGAGCCGCAGGCCGTAGGGGCGGATTCTTCCG
>CAYLSM010000187.1:0-8910 GCA_964386505.1 uncultured Gemmatimonadales bacterium | reverse complement strand
CGGCTCCAGACCCAGCACCGCTGCCAGTCGCCAGCGGAAAGCCAGACGCGCCAGACGCAGGAAATCGCGCCCGATGCCGTGCTGGTCGCACAGGGCCAGAAAATCATCCAGCAGGCCGAACAACGCCACGCTCTCCTGGTCCGGCTCGCTGAACGCTTTTACCGCCTCCACGGCCTCGGAAGCAGCCAGGAAAGCCTCCAGGCTCTCGCGCAGCCCGGGGCGCTGGGCCAGCGGGTCGGCCTCGCGCAGGGTGGGCATGGCGCCGTGAGCCGCCTTGCGGTAGATCAGGCTCACCCGGCTGAACGTCTCCAGGCAGCCCTGGAACTGGCTGCGCGGCCGCCGCGCCCCCTTGACCATCAGGCTCTGACGGCCCGCCTCCGGGGTCAACACCCAGATCACCCGGCTGGTGTCGCTGTAGTCGACCCCGCCGAGCACTATGGCCTCCTGCTTGAGCGGTTGCATCGTGCGTGCCGGGTCCGGGTTCTGTCCGAGGGTCTCAGTGCAGCAGGAACAGCGCGCTCAGACCGAGGATAAGGAAGAAGCTGATGATGTCCGTAATGTTGGTGATGAAAGTGGAGGAAACCGCAGGGTCGAAACCCAGAGCGCGCAGCATCATGGGCCAGACCGCCCCCAGGGTGCCGGCCATGGTCATGGCGGTCCAGGCCGCCCCGCCCACGATCAGGGCGAGCTGGGCGTTGGACTGGGTGAACCAGACAAAGCACCCAATCACCAGACTGATCGCCAGGCCGTTGAGCAGCGCCACCGCGGCCTCGCTTATCACCACGACTCTCTTGCGGCCTTCCATCTCGCGCAGGATCAGACGGCGCAGGGTCACGGCCAGGCTCTGGGTGCTGGTGTTTCCGCCGATTCCCGCCACCACCGGCAGGAACATCGCCAGGACCACCTCGCGTTCGAGTACGCCTATGAACATCTTGATGATATGGGCCGAAACCAGGGTGAAACCGAGGTTGAGCACGAGCCAGGGCAGGCGGTAGCGCACGGACTGGAACACACCCAGTTTCTCGACGCTTTCCTCCTCGTTGACGCCGCTCATGCGGAAAATATCCTCGGTCGCCTCCTCTTCCATGATGTCGATCACGTCATCCACAGTCACCCGGCCCAGCAGATGCCCGGTGCTGTCCACCACCGCGATGGAGACCAGGTTGTAGCGCGACAGAAGGTGCGCCACCTGCTCCTGGTCCATCTCCGGGTCGACACTTACTATGTCCGTGTCCATGATGTCTGCGATACGCGCGCCCGGGTCGGCCAGGATCAGGTCGGTGGTGGAGAGGGTGCCGCGCAGCATGTTGTCGCTGTCGACCACATAGACGGTGAAGAATTGTATCTCCTGGCCCATACGGCGTACCCGCTCGATGGCCTCGGCCGCTGTCAGGCCCGTCTCGACCGAAACCAGCTCGCTGGTCATCACTCCGCCGGCGGTGTCGTCGGCGTAGGTCATCAGGGTCTGGATGTCCTCGCGATCCTCCTTGTCGATCACGCTGAGGACGCGGGCGGCTTCTTTCTCGGACAGCTCCTGCACGATGTCGGTGGCGTCGTCATCGCTCAATTCCTCGAACAGCTCGAACAGGGCCTGGTCGTCCAGGTTGCGGATCAGTTCCTCCTGGTCCTCCTCGCGCGTCTCGGCCAGGGTCTCTGAGGCGATCTCCGCCGGCAGAAGGCTGAAGAACAGCTTGCGCTCGTCCTCCTCCATCCGCTCGACCAGATCGGCCAGGTCGGCCGGGTGCTCGGACTGCACCACCTCGACCAGGCGTGCCTGCCCCTCATCGCCCGCTTCGAGCAGTTCCCGGACTTCATCGAGAGTAAGCGGCTGCTGTCCCTCGCCGTATTGATCCTGGCTGTCGAGGCCCTTGTCTTCGCTCACGCTCTCACTCCTGTCTATCCTCGATCCGACGAATGTGCACCCGGCCATCCCCATCCGGGGCCGCCGAATGCCCGCTGTCATCCATCTGCTTGAGCTGAAGGCGCTCCACCCGTTTGGGTGAGGCCTCCAGCACCGTGATCCGCACCTTGCCGAGCTGGAATTTCTCACCGACCTCGGGGATACGACCCAGTTCGGCCATCAGAAGCCCGGCCACTGTCTCGACCTCATGGTCCGTCTCGGGCAGCTCGATCTGCCCCTCGAGTTCCTCGAAACGGGTGCTGCCGCTCACGATCAGGCTGAGGTCGCGTCCGACCGTAACCAGGGAGCCGCGCTTGTCGTGCACGTCCCGTATGTCGCCCACCAGTTCCTCCAGCAGGTCCTCCAGGGTCACGATCCCGGCCGTGCCGCCATACTCGTCCAGCACCACGGCCAGATGGATTTTCTTCTGCCGCATCTCGTAGAGCAGGCTGTCGCACTTTCTGGTCTCAGGGGTGAAAATCACCGGGTGGATCACCGGCGCCTCGATCGTCTCGCTGCGCACCAGGTCGACCACGTGCACCATGCCGATGATGTGGTCGAGCGTGCCCTCGTAGACCGGGATGCGCGAAAAGTAGCTCTCGCTCATCTTCTCGGCCACCTCGCGCAGACTGGACTCGTGGCGGATCGCCACCAGGTCCGTGCGCGGGGTCATGATCTCGCGGACCATGGTCTCGCTGAAATCGAACACCCCGGAGATGTAGCTGCTCTCCTCCTTGTGCAGCACTCCCTCGCGCTCACTCTCCATCAGCACCCGCTGTATGTTCTTGCGGGTGAAAAGCTGCTCCTGCCCCGGGTCCTTCACACCGAACAAGCCAAGCAGCACCCGGGCCGCACGGTGCACCACACGGTTCACCGGCAGCAACAGGTAGTAGAACAACCAGAGCGGCGCGGCCAGCACCGGCAGCAGGCCCGCGGCGTGGTCGCGCGCCAGGCTCTTGGGCAGTATCTCGCCGAAAAGCAGGACCGGCGGGGTGACAATCGCCGGGATCAACAGCACCGAGACAAGCAGCGGGTGCGCGCTGTCCTGCGGGAAAAACTCGAACACCATGTCCGAGATCAACACCGTGGCCAGGATATGAACCACGTTGTTGCCCACCAGCAGGGTAGACAGGATGTCACCCGGCGTGCCGCTGAACCGCCGCGCCAGCCAGGCCATCGCTCCGCCCTTGTCCATCCGGCTCTGCAACCTGATCTTGTTGATCGAGATCAGAGCCGTCTCCGTACCGCTGAAAAACGCGCTCCCCAGGAGCGTCAGCAGCAGGAGCCATTGTTCTGCTTCCACATTTCCCTCTGGTTGAGTTACCGGTTACCTTCCCCGCTGCCGCCGGAACCCTCCCCTGCGCGGGGCTGACTCTCGGGTTGCGGAAGGCGGATGATCCGGACTTTCCAGACCCGCCGCCGGGATAGCTTTGAAATGACGAAACGGTAGCCTTGCTCGTCGAAAAATTCACCCGGATGGGGCAGCCGTCCGAACCTCGACAGGGTGAACCCGCCCAGAGTCTCGTAGCCCTCGCCGCGCAGGTCCACGTCCAGCTCCTCCGAGAGGTCCTCGATATTGATCAGCCCGTCCACCAGGAAACGGTCAGCGGCTTCCCAGACAATCATCGGCTCCTCGGTGTCGTGCTCGTCCTGGATTTCGCCGATGATCTCCTCCATCACGTCCTCCACGGTCACCAGGCCCTCGGTGCCGCCGTACTCATCGACCACGATGGCCATGTAGATACCCCGTTTCTGGAACTCCTGGAGCATGTCGTCGCACGACTTGGTCTCGGGTACGTAGGTGACCTCGTGCGCCAGCGCCGAAAGGCTCTGCTCCGGGCCGAACTTGTAGAGCGGGCCCAGCAGGTCCTTGGTGTAGAGGATGCCCACGATATCGTCAAGGTCGTCCCGAAAGAGCGGGAAACGTGAATGGCCGCTCTCCTGGATGATCTTCACCACCTCGGGCAGCGGCGTGCCGTCCGGGATGCCGATTATGTCCGTGCGCGGGACCATGATCTCGCGCACCGTGGTCTCGCTCAGCTCGAAAATGTTGTGGATGATCTGCTTTTCCTCCTGCTCCAGGCCGCCCTGCTCGGCTGTCAGATCGACCATCAGCTTTAGTTCGTCCTCCAGCATCTGACGGTCCTGGCTGGAACGGGAGGTGAGGCGCTTGACCCAGCCGCTCAGCAGGGCCAGCAGGAGGATCAGCGGGCGGGTCAGGGAAAGCCAGGCCCGCACCAATCCCGACATGCGAAGGGCCAGGTTGCGGGCGTTGCCCAGGGCGTATACCTTGGGGCCGATCTCGCCCAGCACCAGCAGGATAAAGGTCATGCCCACGATATCCACCAGGTAGACCACGTGCTCGCTCCAACCCAGGCGCAGGCCCCAGCGGTGCAGGATGATCGTGGCCACGGCCGTGGCGCAGATGTTCACGATCAGGTTGCCCAGCAGGATACCGGTCAGCAGGATATCCTGATCGGCCAGCAGGCGCCGCACCTGGCGGCCGCGCACGGGATGCTTCTCCTCGAGTTCGGACAGCTCAAAATTGGAGAGGCTGAAAAAAGCGGTCTCCGAGCTGCTGAACAGGCCGGAGAGCATGATCAGCAAGGGGAAGGCGATCAGAAGGTAGACATCCATCCGGACGACCTGACGAGAAAAGCTCGAGTTCCTGGCGACTCCCCGGAACGCCGCTGTCACTGTCGCGGCAGGGCCGAGGGAGAAAATGCTGCTACAATTATATCCCGGAGCGGTGGAATATCAAGGTTCGCGTTCCGCTGCCCGTTGCTGCCCAGGGCTGTCGTACTCCCCGCGGCGGAAACTGTCCACGCAGGCCTCCTGCAACTTGCTCATCCGGGCCGCGTCGCCGGGATCCTCGTGGTCGAAGCCCAGAAGGTGCAGGGCGCCGTGGGCGGCAAGTCGGACAAGTTCTTCGCGGGCCGGGGCACCGTACCAGATGGCCTGTTGTTCCGCGCGGGGCACGCAGATATAGATATCCCCCACCAGCTCGCGTTCCTGCGGCTCGGACAGGCTGAACGAAATCACATCGGTCACGTAGTCGTGGCCCAGGTATTCGCGGTTCAGACGGCGGATCAGGCTGCGTCCTACGAAGGTGAGAGAGATTTCAGCCTCAGTCGTCCCCTGCCGGCTCATCAGAGAATGCAGCATGCTCCTCAGCGCCGGGAACAGACTTTCCAGCGGTTTTCTCACCGTTCGGCTTAGGCTGATTTCGATTCCGTCCGTTCGTGGTTTTGGCTTTGGCATCTTCGGCTTTTCCCCTGTCCGGGTATTCGATCCGCTGGTGGTGGACACCGATCAGGATGGGCACGAACTCCTCGCCGATGCGGGTCAGGTCCTTGAGCGTGAGCCCGGTCTGCTCCAGTTGGCCGTCCCGCAGCTTGGCGTCGATGATTTTCTTGACCAGTCCCTTGATCCGGCTGACCGTCGGCTCGGTCAGGGTGCGCGAGGCCGACTCGACCGAGTCGGCGAGCATGATAATGGCCGCCTCGCGGGAGAGCGGTTTGGGCCCCGGGTAGCAGAAATCGTGCTCGTTCAGGCGGGTCTCGGGGTTGCGCTCCTTCTCCTTGCTGAAGAAGAATGAGATGTGGGTCTTACCGTGGTGCTGGCGGATCACATCGATGATGCACTCGGGCAGGCGGGCCGCGCGGGCCAGTTCCACGCCCTCCTTGACATGGTTCGATATGATGAGGCTGCTCATCTTGGGGCTGAGCTTATTGTGCGGGTTCTCGTGCCCGGCCTGGTTCTCCACGAAATACTGCGGCTGGCGCAGCTTGCCGATGTCGTGGTAGTAAGCGGCCACACGTGCGAAAATGGGATTGGCCCCGATGCCGGCCGCGGCGGCCTCGGCCAGGTTGCCCAGGATGATCGAGTGGTGGTAGGTGCCGGGAGCCTCGATGGCCAGGCGTTTGAGCAGCGGACGGTTGAGGTCGCTAAGCTCGAGCAGGGTGAAATTGCTGGTAACCTTGAAAATGATCTCCATCAGCGGCAGAAGGCCGATTGTGATCATCGTGGACAGGAACGCGTTCACCGTTGACCAGCCCAGGGTGGCGACCACCTCGGGAGTGCTCTCGCCGCGGAACAGGAAATCGATGGCGAACACTGCCACCAGACTGGCCGCGGCGATGTAGAGGATGGACAGGTACTGCCCCTTGCGGCTTTTAACCCGCCGGACGCTGATCGCAGCAGCCACCCCGGCGGTCAGGTTGAACAGGGTGACATAGATCGAGAACCCCGCCTGCACCCCCACCATCAGCGACAGGCTGACCATGGCCGCGATCCCTACCTGGTCATCCACCAGGTAGGCCAGCAGCAATGGAGCGATCGAGACCGGGATCATGTAGGCCGGCAGGTCCTGGCTGCGCAGCACCAGGCAGGAAAAGCCCAGCACGATCATGAACGTGAGCGAGACGATCAGCATCGGCGAAATGCGGTTGTAGACATCCGGCCTGTGCAGCAGAAGGTATATCCAGAACGGCAGCAGCAGCACCAGGTAGATCAGGTACAGACCGGAGTCCCGCCGCATCTGGCCCATCCCGCCGGCCTCGCTCTGGCGCAGGGCGAGCTGGCGTTTCAGGTTCTCCAGTCGCTCCAGGTGCTGGTCGGTCACCCGCTCGCCACGTCCAACAATTTTCTCGCCGCGCAGGACTGTCTGGTCACGGGTGGTCTTGACCCGATGACGGGCCAGGTAGCGCAGGTTCTGGGTCTCGCTGGCGTTGTAGTGGATGTTGGGCTGCATGAAACGGCTGAGCAGGCTTATGAACAGGTTCTTGCTGATCTCGGGGTAACGCTGGTCCACGGTTTCGGAGCGCGCCAGGTCCATTATCTGCCGAAGAGTGGACAGCTCGTTTTTCTGCATCAGGCTTTCGTTGCCCTCTCGCCGCAGCACCACGAAATCACCGTCCACCTGGCCCAGGGTCTCACGGTCGATCAGGCCCTCGCGCAGGCGGTAGACGATGAAATCTTTCAGGCTGTTACGCAGAATGCGGGTGCAGTCGGGGTCCAGCAGGTAGACAATCTCATCATCCGAGAGCGAGAGCAGGGAATCGACCCCGTACAGGGCGTGCAGCACCCGCGGGCTGACCGTGTAGCCGCCGTGACGGCCCGCGGCGGCCTGGTGGATGTATTCCTCCCAGCGCGGCAAGCGGCCGGCGATCCCTGGCTCCTGAGCCACCCGGTGCAGATCGTTGAAAAAGTCGAGCACCCGGGACAGGACCTGCTCTTTCACCTCGGGCTGGAACTCCAGGATGGGGAGCACCTCGGCCGAGGCCTTGTCGCGCTCGCGCTGCAGCTCCTCGGGGCTTTTGTAGACCTGGAAATCGAACGGGGCGATGATGTCGCGGTCGGCCACGCGGCCCACGGCGATGTCGACAAAGGGATCGGGAATCTCGCGCGAGGGGGTGAGGACCAGCGCTCCCCAGGACAGCAGAAGTGGCAGGACAAAACGCATACCATGATGCAGCGAGGGCCGCCGCAGACGGTCGAGCGCGGCCCGGATACCCTCCCGCAACCGACGGACAGAGCGGTGCAGTTGGGTGCTGGCTTTCCATTTCATCTTACGCAAAATACGGCTCCCGGCCTCCCTGTCCGGGACAGGTCCGCCGCTGAAGGAATGCCGCCGCGTGCGCAGCGGCCCTCAGGCCTCACCCCACCTCCGACCCGTCACCGTCACCCCCAGCCTGTTCCTCGGTCCCCTGACCAGAATCCTGATAGGCATGGATTATCCGCTGCACGAGGCGGTGACGGACCACATCCTCTTCCGTGAAATAGACGAACTCGATCCCGTCGATGCCTTTCAGTATTTCCTCCACCTGCAGCAGACCGCTCATCTCGGGCCTGGGAAGGTCGATCTGGGTCTTGTCACCGGTTATCACCGCCTTGGAGTTGACCCCCAGACGGGTGAGGAACATCTTCATCTGCATGCGGGTTGCGTTCTGCGCCTCATCCAGGATCACGAAAGCATCGTGCAGGGTGCGGCCACGCATGAAAGCGATGGGCGCGATCTCGATGATGCCGGAGCTGAGGTAGCGGCTGAGCGCGTCCGGCAGCAGCATGTCCTGCAGCGAGTCGTAGAGCGGCCGCAGGTAGGGATCGACTTTCTCCTGCATGTCACCCGGCAGGAACCCCAGCCGCTCGCCCGCCTCCACCGCCGGCCTCGACAGGATAATCCGCTTGACCCGTTTCTTGTTCAGCGCGTCGATGGCCGCGGCTACGGCCAGATAGGTCTTGCCTGTGCCGGCCGGGCCGATGCCGATGACGATATCGTTCTCCCGCACCATCTTCAGGTACTGTTTCTGCCCCTGCCCGCGCGGCTTCACCACCTTGCGGCTGCCGGTCAGGTAAACCTGATCGCTCTCGTAGAGGTCCTGGCCGCGGACCAGCCCCTCGCGCACCTCGCGGGCGATCCCGCCTATCTCGGAGACCTGGAAGGTCTTGCCGGTCTGCACCATGGCGATCATCCGCCGCACGGTGCGCTCCAGGTCCTGCACCGCGCCCTCCTCACCGATCAGGATCAGCTCCTCGCCCCGGATGTAGGCCTCGCAGTCGAACATCGTCTCCAAAAGATGAAGATTCTGGTCGTTCGGCCCGAGCAGGGTGAGCATTTCCACACCCTCGACCGGGATGCGGCGGGTGAAATGCGTGCGGTTGTTGGTCTTAGGCATCTGCGGCACTGCCCTTTCGCGCTTTCCGCGGCGCGTTTCCGATTACCTTTCAGCCCGGCCGGCTTAAATGACAACCGGCTCGCCCCATCCGGCCGGAACAGCACAACTATATTCTGCCACAATCATTCCGTATTTTCAAGACACACATCCCCGGGCCGCCTGCGGAGGCCGGTCCGGAGACTCCACGCCCCGATGACGGCGATTTCAGGCTCCGGCATCGGGGCATGTAGAGGTGCTATTTCTTCACGATACGCCGCACGTGCAGCTCCAGCAGTTCACGCTCATCCACCAGCGAGGGCGAGTCCTCCATCAGGGCGCTGGCCTTGGCGGTCT
>CAYLSM010000186.1:0-8984 GCA_964386505.1 uncultured Gemmatimonadales bacterium | reverse complement strand
TCGTCTCCATGCTCCAGACATTCCTGAAACCCGCCTCTTCCTCCCTTGATGAGAGAGTGCTGAACCTGGAACTGCTTTCCTATAATTTCCACGAATCGCTCAACCTCAAGCCACTGTTCATCCATATCGACCGCGAGATCCGCGAATGCCGAGACCCGCGCAAGGATGAGTACCTGGAGCGCCTGCACAAGGTGGTGACCGATATCGCCCGCAAACAGATGGTGGTGCTGGAGCAGGCCGGGCGACGGTTCGACCGCTTTGTCGACTTGGATGAACTGAAACGCAGCCCGGGCGGTGTGGCTCTGGAGGAGGGTGCACTCACTCTGGAGGGAGTCAGCCGGACTTTCCAGATTTTTGTGCAGGAGGCGGACCGCAAGACGCGCGAACTAAAGCTCCGCCTTGAGATACGCACTCTGGCCGACACGCTTGGCAATATGGAAAGTAACAGTGTGGAGTTCTGGGTCGGGTTCTACGATTTCCCGATGATCGACAATACGCGCCTGACCCGCGACCAGCGATGCGCCGTGGTGCTCAACGCTCTCGAGGACAATGGGGCCGACCTGACCCTGGTCTATTTTCCCGGCTCGTACGCCAGCCTGAAAGAGAAGCCCTACTATCAGGAGGTGGTGCAGAAACTGATGCGGGCCAACGCGACGACGCTTCCCCAATCGACCCCCTAATGCTTCATTTATTAGTATTTGGTGATGAGATGGATGTTGTGAATGAATTGTTCGACAAAAATGTGGCATAATGAAAATAATCTTTTATATTAATACCGATTCAATTGGCCGGAGGTGGTTCGCACTCTCATTCAACGGTGGTGGCCGGACAGGATGATGAGAAATATCTGCCTGATACTTCTGCTATTGATGCCGCTGAAAGCCGCCGAGGCTCGCAGCACCTGGGAAAAGTCCCCCCAGACCTGGTCCGAGAAAGATTGTAATAGTATTCTGCAGAACTCGCCCTGGTCTTTCGAAAAGTACCAGCCCACCACTTTCGGTTCCGACTCACATTACATCCTGCGGACGCTGTGTCTGAGTCCGGTAATTCTCTGGGCGCAGGCGCGTCTGGAGCAGTTGCAGGAGGGTAAGGACCTGGAATTTCTGAAAAAGGCCTATGCGGACAAAAGGACGCAACTGGGACTGGACAAAGAGGACCTGCTGATTTTCAGGATCGTGCCTCTGAGGGGCAACGGCTGGCGTGGACAGAATCTGAAGCCCCTTTACCAGAGCGACCCTTTTTTCACCGGCCTGCCCGAGAATATCCAGTTGATTGCCGGCAGCGAGGCCCGCAGCCCGATCCTGATCAAGCCTCACGGCGGCAGCTTGTCGGACGGGTTCGACATTTATTTCCAAAACCAGGGTTTTGTCACGGGTCGCACGTTCCGTCTTGACCTGGTGCTCGATACCGGGGCCGGAGAGTTCAAGATCAAGTTCGAGCCCCGGCAGTGGAGACCGATGGAGGTCAAGCCGAAATTTTAGGGGAAGTGACGGTTGGGCGCGGTTTAGCCTGCAGGAGATAAAAAGGGTCTGCCGATGCCACGGCAGACCCTTTTCATTGGTCGGGGCGGGGGGATTCGAACCCCCGGCCTCCTGCTCCCAAAGCAGGCGCGCTAACCGGACTGCGCTACGCCCCGTGTGTGTGCGGATCATCAGAAAATAACGGACCAGCCCCGGGCTGTCAACTTCCCTCCCTGGCTTCGACCACTTCCTCCAGTTCCTTGTCCTCGGCCTCCTCGACCCGGATTTTCCGGCCCGAGAACAGAAACATCACCCCACCGGCCGCTCCCACCAGATACCCCACCAGCGAAGCCAGGAACTGGGTGGTGAACGCCAGGGTGCCGCTCGGGTCGGCTGCGGCCACCACCGCCACCGAGCCGAACAGGAAAGGCGCCGTGCTCTCGCGCACCCCGAAACCGCCCACGCTGATCGGCAGAAGGGCCGCCATGGCTATCAGAGGCACGAACACCAGGAAATAGATGAAATCGATGTCGAAGCCTATGGACAGGGCGCAATAATAGTGGACCGCGATGCGCAGCACCTGGATCAGGGTGCTCAACCCGAAAACCTGAAGGCCCAGGCCGTACTTGTGACGGTAGGCGTGAAAAAAATCGTGCACCTGGCGCAGCTTGTCCCTGAGGCCCAGGGGATTGAACCGGGCCAGCAGGATTTCGTAGATCAGGTAGGAGACCCGGCGGCTGAACAGCAGGACCGTGCCCAGCAAGAACACCAGAAAGATCAGGATGACGTAGTGCAGGATATGTGAGTTGATCTCGTGGCCGCGCAGAAGGGGATGCAGGATCAGGAACAGGCAGGCCAGGATCGCGCAGCCCGCCATCACGAAAAATCCGGCGAAGCGGTCGACAAAAGTGGCGGCCAGTGCCTCGCGGCCGCGCCGTTCCTGACGGCTGACCGAGAACACCTTGACTATGTCGCCGCCCAGGCTGCCGATCAGGAAATTGTTGAAGAACAGGCCCACGAAATACAGGTTCAGCGCCCGTCCATAGCTGAACGGTATCTCCAGGGCGTTCATCAGGCGTTGCCACTGCCAGGCGCCCAGGAAATTGCTGACAGTGAAAATCAGGACCGCCGCGATCAGGTAGCCGGGCCGCACACCGGCGAGCTGGCCGGTGATCTGTTGCAGCCCTATCCGTGAGGCCACCCAGGCCAGGAGGCTGAGAGTGACCAGCACTTTGAGCAGGGTCTTGAGAAGATGTGTCCGGCTCAAATTCCTCCCTCCGGTTCCCCAGTCACGCAGAGATACACTCCTCCCGGTGCATTCCGCCAGAATATAGCCGTGGGCTCTCATTTTGGCAAGCACACCTGCGCTGAGGCGCGCGCGCCCGAGCGTCTTGTTTCTTGCGGCGGCGTCTGTTATATTCGCAACATAAACCTGCCGGAACGGAAATTATCAGCCCGGGTTCACGCCGATGCACGAGCTGTCGCTGGTGGAAAATATCCTCGAAATCCTGGACCGTCACCGCGCGGAACAGGGTTTCAACCGTCTGCTGAGCCTGCGCATGCGGATCGGCCTTCTGGCCGCGGTGGATGAGGAGGCCCTGCGCTTCGCTTTCGAGAGCGCCAGCCAGGGGACCCCGTTCGAGGGCGCGGCCCTGACGGTGAACAAGACATTCCCCCTGGCCCATTGCCTTTGCGGCGAGGTGTTCCGCGTCGAGGACCTGGTCTATGTCTGCCCGGCCTGCGGCGCGGTGACCGCCCGCCTGGAGGGGGGGGATGAAATGGAGATAATCGAGCTGGAGGTGGACTGAATGGGATCGATACAGGTCAAGGACAAAGTCCTTTCGAAAAACGATCAGCTGGCCCTGGTCAACCGCGCCCTGTTCGACAAACACGGCATCTGGTGCCTGAACCTGATCAGTTCGCCTGGGGCGGGCAAGACCACCCTGGTGGAAAAGACCGTGGACGCCCTGGCCGGGCGGCTACGGATCGCGGTGCTGGTGGGCGACCTGGAGACCGAGAACGACGCCCGGCGGATCGGAGCCCACGGGGTGCCGGTGCGCCAGATAATCACCGGCGGGGCCTGCCACCTGACTGCCGACACCATCGCCGAGTTCCTGGGGTGTTTCGATCTGAAATCGCTGGATGTGGTCATTATTGAGAACGTGGGCAATCTGGTCTGTCCGACCTCCTATCACCTGGGCGAGCATGCCCGGGTGGCCCTGATCAGCACCCCGGAGGGGGATGACAAGCCGCCCAAGTATCCGGGAGCGATCTACACCTCCGACCTTGTGCTTCTGACCAAGAGCGACCTGGCCCCGTACACCGATTTCAGCCTGGAGGCGGCGCGGTGCAACGTGGGGCGGGTCAAGCCCGAGATACCGGTGCTGGAGCTTTCCAGCAAGACCGGCGCGGGTCTGGAGGCCTGGCTGGAATGGTTCGAGCGCAATGCCCGGGAAAAGAACAGCCGCCGCTCCGGCGGCGCCTGAGATGAGTGTCGCGAGCCGTTTGGCCCTGGAGGTGGAGGGGATCGTGCAGGGGGTGGGGTTCCGGCCCTTTGTCTACCGTCTGGCTGTGGCGCTGGGTCTGGACGGCTGGGTGGAGAACACCACCCGCGGGGTGCGGATTGAGCTGGAGGGGGGAACTGCGCATCTGGAGACCTTCGTACGGCGCCTGCGGGACGAAGCTCCGCCCATGTCCCGGATCGTGCGGCTGCGTAGGCGAAGTCTGCAACCGACCGGCGAACGCGGGTTCGCCATCCGCACCAGCCGCGCCGGAAGCCGCCGCACGGCTCTGGTCGCGCCGGACACCGCGATCTGTGATGACTGTCTGGCCGAGATGCGCGACAGTCGTAACCGGCGTTACCGCTACCCGTTCATCAACTGCACCAACTGCGGCCCGCGTTTCACAATCATCCGGGACATACCCTACGACCGCGCCCGCACTACGATGGCCGGGTTCAGGATGTGCCCGGCCTGCCAGGCCGAGTTCGACGATCCTTTAAATAGGCGCTTCCATGCCCAGCCCAATGCCTGTCCGGTCTGCGGTCCGCGCGCTTTTCTGACCGGCAGGGACGGTGTGGAAATCGATCCCGGAGCCGACCCGCTGATTCTGGCCGGAGCGGCCCTGGTCGAGGGCAAAATCCTGGCGGTCAAAGGCCTGGGCGGGTTCCACCTGGCTGTGGATGCGACCAATGAAACCGCGGTGGCGCGTCTGCGCAGCCGTAAGCGCCGTCAGGGCAAACCTTTCGCCGTGATGTTCCCGGATCTGGAGACTGCCCGCAAGTATTGCCGGGTCGGTAAAGTCGAGGCGCGGGTGCTGAGCGGACTTCAGCGGCCGATAGTGCTGCTGGCCGCACGGCCGGGAAACAGTCTCGCCCCCTCGGTAGCCCCCGGGCAAGCGACAATCGGGGCCATGCTGCCGTATACGCCGTTGCACCATTTGCTATTGTCTGCGGCGGGCGGGAGGCCACTTGTTCTTACCAGCGGCAACCATTCCGATGAGCCGATAGCGGTGGAGAACGCGGAGGCCCTGGAGCGCCTGGCCCCCATCGCCGATCTGTTCCTTCTGCACGACCGCCCGATCCAACTCCGGGTGGATGATTCGGTGGTGCTTGTGCGCGGCGGGGTGGCCCGTCCGCTGCGACGGGCGCGGGGTTACGCCCCGTCCCCGGTGCGCTTGCGCCGCAAACTCCCGTCAGTGCTTGCCGTGGGCGCGCAGCTCAAGAACACTGTCTGCCTGACCCGCGGCAGTGATGCTTTCCTCAGCCAGCACGTGGGTGACCTGGAGGGGGCCGAGACTTACGCCTATTTCCTGCACACCCTCGACCAGATGCGCACCCTGCTGGAGGTGACCCCCGAGCTGGTCGCCTGCGACAGCCACCCTGACTACCTCAGCACGCGCTGGGCCGAGGCCGAAAGCGGTCTGCCGGTGACCCGGGTGCAGCACCACCACGCCCATATCGTGGCCGGGATGGCCGAGCATGGTTTGAGCGGAGCGGTGCTGGGAGTGGCCTATGATGGGACCGGGTACGGTGGGGACGGCACGGTCTGGGGCGGCGAGTTCCTGCTGGCGGATGAGAAGGCATTCACACGTGCCGGGCACCTTCCATATACAGCCCTTCCCGGCGGCGAGACCGCGGTGCGCGAGACCTGGCGTACGGCACGCAGCCTCTTGCACCAGTTGCTGGGCGCGCGGGTCTTGGAATCGCTGGGTCTGGATATATGGGAACGCGCCGGCGCGGCACGGGTAGAGACAGTGGACCGCATGCTGGAGGCGGGCCTCAACTGCCCGCTCAGCTCGGGCTGCGGCCGTCTGTTCGATGCCGTGGCCGCAATAATCGGCCTGCGGCTGGAGTCGCTGTACGAGGGGCAGGCCGCGATTGAGCTGGAGGCCTGCGCCCAGGGCTGCCTGCCCGGACAGGGAGTGCGGTTCGAGTACGCAATCCGGGAAGAAAACAGCCTCTATGTGCCTGATCTGAAACCGATGGTAGAATCCCTGGCCCGCCGGGCGGCCGAGGGTGTCGAGCGTTCCAGCCTGGCCCGCGGGTTCCACGAAAGCCTGGCCAGTCTGACTGTGGAACTGGCAGCCCGGATCGCTGCCGAGCGCGGCCTGACCCGGGTGGTGCTCTCCGGCGGAGTGTTCAACAACCGTCTGCTTTCCGGCCTGGTGGAGAGCGGTTTGCGCAAACGGGGACTGAAAGTGTATTCGCACCGGCTGGTGCCGCCGGGGGACGGCGGCCTGAGCCTGGGCCAGGCGGTGATCGCCGCCTCGCTGGCCCGACCTTGAACAGCAAAGGGAGGAAGATATGTGTCTCGGGATACCCGGCAGGGTGGAGAAAATAGAGGGCGTTACCGCCAGTGTGCTTTTCGGTGATATTCAGCGCGAGGCGAGCCTCGACCTGCTCGAAAGCGGGACAGTGAAAGTGGGGGACTACGTGCTGGTGCACGCTGGGTTCGCCCTGGAGCGGATCGATGAGGATGAAGCCCTGAAAACCCTGGAGATGCTGCGGGAGGCGGCCGACCTTGAAGCACGTGGATGAATACCGCGACGCCGACCTGGCGCGAGGCCTGTCCGAGCGGATCGCACACATTTCCACGCGCGAGGTCGCATTCATGGAGTTCTGTGGCGGGCACACCGTGGCTATCGCCCGCTATGGTCTACGCGGGATGCTGCCAGCGCGGGTGCGCCTTCTTTCCGGCCCCGGCTGCCCGGTCTGCGTGACCCCGGTGTGCAGCATAGACCTGATGCTGGCCGTGGCGGACCAGCCACGGGTGATCGCCGCCACCTACGGTGACATGCTGCGCGTGCCGGGAAGCCACGGGAGCCTCATCGACCTGCGCAGCCGCGGGGCGGATGTGCGGGTGGTCTATTCCAGCTACGATGCAGTGGAGCTGGCGCGCGAGAACCCGGCCCACGAGGTGGTGTTTTTCGGCATCGGGTTCGAGACCACCGCCCCGGCCACGGCGGCAGCAGTGCTGAGGGCGCGCGAGCAGGGCTTGAAGAACTTTTCTGTGGTCAGCGCGCACAAGACCACCCCCGGGATCATCAAGGTTCTGCTGGACAGCCCGGAGCTGCGCCTGAGCGGCCTTCTCTGCCCGGGCCACGTGAGTGTGGTCACCGGGGCAGCACCCTACGAGTATGCCGCCCGGCACGGGGTGCCCTGCGTGATCTCGGGGTTCGAGCCGCTGGACATTCTCCAGAGCGTGCTGATGCTGGTCGAGCAGGTGGAAAGCTCCAGGGCCGAGGTGGAAATACAGTACCGCCGCGGTGTGAAACCCGAGGGAAACCTGCATGCCCGCGCCCTGATGGAGAGCGTGTTCCAGAGCTGCGACAGCGACTGGCGCGGCCTGGGTGTGGTGCCGGGCACGGGCCTGGAACTGCGGTCCGAGTTCGAGCCCTGGGATGCCGCGCGCCGTTTCACGCTCAGCCTGCCCGAACCGGTGGAACCGGCGGGCTGTATCTGCGGACGGGTGCTGCGAGGGGCGGCCTCGCCTGAGGAATGCGGACTGTTCGGCCAGGTCTGCACGCCCAGCAGTCCGGTGGGGGCCTGCATGGTTTCCACTGAGGGCGCCTGCCAGGCGCACTACCGCTGGCGCGAGCTGGTCTGAATCTGTCAAAACGGTTACGGCGCGGAATGTAACAGCCCACTGGTATGGAAATTGCTCATCATGCATCTGCATGGTGGGCTTTTCTTTTCAAAGGACTTGAACTCGTTGGGGGAGACAGCTTTGGACGGATCGATCCGCAGGCGCGACCGGAAATGGGCTTTCCTGCTGTCCGCTATTCTGGTGGCATTCTTTTCCTCCAGCGCGCTGCTGGCGCAGAATGTGACCGTGATGCGCGACGGCTCGCTGGTATTCGAGCAGCCGGGCGAGCGTTCCGCTGTGCTCGATATCCTGCCCCGCGGCATGAGCGTGGAACTGGTCGACCGTGGGCCGGTCTGGTGCGAGATAATCCTGCGCAACCCCACGCGGCGCGGTTTCATCCGGGCCGAGGCCCTGACCGCCTCCTCAGGAGAGGCGATGCCGCTGCCGGAGCGAAGTCTTCCTGCGCCCGCTGCCTCCGCCGCACCAGCCATGCAGACACAGAGCACCCTTGCAGCGCTTCCCGCCGAGACCGGGAACAGCTCGTTCGATCAGAAAATGCGCAGTCTGGACCGGACCGAGGAACGTATCCGCGGGCTTAACCGCTCGCTTATGGAGGTCTCCGGGCTGGTGGACACCTTGAAACTTTACCGCATGCAGGCGGCGACAACGCCAAAGCAGAAACGCCGGGCCAAAATGAGCGCTGCCGGAGAGAGTCAATCCATGGCTGGGGACGGAAGCGCCTGGAATGTAGGCGCCCTGGCCGGCTATTACCTGGACAGCCGCGAGACCCTGGCCGGGGCGGGATTGCTTTGGCAGCCGCAGGCCCTGCGCGGGCTGAACCTGGAGCTGAATATCGGTTGGCTGATTCCGGATGAGAGCGGCGCGGATGGTTCGCTGCTGGTAGAGGCTGGAGCTCTTCTGCCCGTGAAACGGCATTTCGGCCGTCTGCAGCCGTACATTGCCGTCAACACGGGTATGGTGCGGCGTGACCCGGGAGTGAGCGGGCTGAAAAAGCGCACCGATCTAATTGCCGCTGTCGGCGCGGGGACATTTCTCGAACTGAACCAGCGCAGCCGGATCCGTCTGGAGGTGCGCCAGAGCTTTGAGTTTCTGGAACAGGACCACCATAGCGATCAACGGATCGCGGCGGGGTTCAGTCTAAGGTTTTAAGCTGCTGGCCTGGAGAGAGCAACTCCCAGCCCAGACGCAGGATCAGCGCCCGGTCGGTTACTCCGCGGTAGAATTTGGCGCTGTCGAACCGGTTGTAGCCCAGAGGGATACGCGCCGGTTTGGCCCCTTTGACAAAGGCCAGGTGGTTCAGGAAAGTGGGCACGCGCGCGCCGGATTCGATCTGGATCAGGCGGCGATGGCTGCTCGAGATGTCGAGGGTGGGAAAATTCCACTTGGCCGCAAAGTAGATCAGCCGGCGGATGTCGGT
>CAYLSM010000185.1:0-9006 GCA_964386505.1 uncultured Gemmatimonadales bacterium | reverse complement strand
AACAGTTTCACGCTCTCATCCATTGTCATCCTCCTCACGCATCCATGAAACGCGCGGTGGAGCCCTCGGTGACCGTGACCCGCAGCGGTCCGCCGCAGGAGTCGTCATAGGCCCCCTCCACACTCAGCTCCAGGCCCATCACCCCTTCGCTGTAGTTATACTCCAGCCCGGTGAACACAGCGTGCGGCACGGAAAGGGCCAGCTCATCGCTGTCGGCCGGGTTGGAGCCGCTGATAGTCTCGCCCAGCACGCTCAGGTTGATCGCGCTGGCGGAGCCGCTCTGGTAGGCGCTGCGGAAAGCAACCAGGTCGCCCGCCTCGGCGGAGAGCGACAGTGACAATCCCATCTTGCGCTCCGCGGTCAGTGGCCAGAGGCTGGGGTAGATCCGCTCGGTCTCGCTGGCCACACCCCGCCAGGCCTGGTCGGTCTTGAGGCCGTTCTCCAGGCTCAGACTGAACGAGCGCAGCTGCGGGTGACGGTCCGTGCCGGCCAGACTGAAAGCGCCGGCGTAGTTGTACAGGTAGCGCTGGGCCGCGGTGGCTGGCCAGGCGAAGCCGCTGAGCGGTCCGAGCAGGCGCGAGGCGACAAGGCTGCCGCCGGCGTTGAGACGCTCGGAGCCATCGCCCTTGAGGCTGAGTTTCACGCAGGCCACGTCCTGCAGAAGCCAGTCCTGGCCGTCCTCGTGCAGGGCCAGGCTCGTAACCGCGGCCTCGCTCACGATCTGCAGGCTGGGAAAAGCGCTCTTGTGTTCGTAGACCCCGGAGGAGTTGGTCGTGGCGTTCTCGCCCGAGAAAAACAGGGCCAGCAGGAAGGCGACAAAGCCCACCGGCAGGGGCTGCTCGGGCAGTTCGAACTCAACGTGCTGTCGCAGCAGACCGCGCTGGGTCTCCCAGTCGTGCCCGGCACCCACGTTGCCCCGGTCGCTCCAGTGCTCCAGGCTGGGTTTCAGGATCAGCGGGTCTTTCAGCCGCAGGAAACGGTCGAGCCGTCCCGCGGCCAGGGGAGTGCCGAAAGAGCTCTGACGGGAGGCGGACCAGGCCACCCGGCTGGCTGTCCTCGATACTTTGGCCATCTCTCAACCTTTCATCGTTGGATTATCAGTTTCATTCCCGGCCGGTGACGCGCCAGGTCTTAAGTCCCAGTTCAAAGGCCGTGATGCCCTGCTCCTCGATCTGCTCGTTCTTGCCGATTGAGGTCATCTCCAACGGAGCCAGTCCCTCCAGTTCGAGGCTGGCTCCCACCAGGGCGCCACGCACGGCATCCAGGAGTTCGTAGCCGCCCTCCAGGCTGAATCCGGGGCCGCGGAAGTCCTGCGCCACCAGGGTCACCTTGAGACTCAGTTCTTCGCGCACCAGACAGCGGTCCGTGGACAGCGTGTCGTAGCTCAGACTGTCCAGGGCCACCCCGGCGAAGGGTGCGGTGCGGCCCTCCTCTAGGAAACTGCGAACCGAACCGGCGAACGGCGCGGCCCGTCCGGGTCCAAGCTCCTCGATACTCTCCAGAAGAGCAACCAGGGCATCCGATATCTGTTTCAATGTAGATGACATCTTGTCTGCCTTTCCGCCTGCACATGCAGGCTCTTCAGAACCGGTTCAGTTTCTCCCGGCTGTAAACCCGCTCCTCGTCCAGGGTGTCGGTGCGCCACTGCCTTTCCGGGCTGCCTGCCACCTGCCCGTCCTGGCCCATTCCGAGGCTGAGGCGTCCCTCTGAAGCCTGTTCCAGGCGCTGACGGCAGTCCTCGTAGTTCTTGCGCCAGAGTTCGCTCACCACCCGTCGCCGCAGATACAAGTTGTAGATCGCTATCCGGGCGCAGAGCGAGGTCATCTCGGCCGGGGGCGGCGTTATATCCCGCAGTCCTGGGTAGCGTCCCAGCAGGTAGCTATCGATCTCGGCCCCGGCGCCGCGGATCACCTCGGCCGCCACTGCGGCCACCTCCTCGCTTGCCAGCGTGGCGCCGCTGTCGCGCGTGCAGAGCGCGACCAGCTCGACCGGGTCGATCCAGCGTGTTAGGTCGTTGAGAGTGCAGTATTCCATGGTTGTCCTCTTTCTTGTCCGGTGCGCCGCCGCTAAGGCGGAGGATTCCCGGGCTTTGCCGGTGCGGGCCGGCCCGCCCGCCGCCAGAGGCGGCGGGTCCCGGCCGGGCGCGTGTGCGCCTGGCCGGGGAGGTCCCTGTGGGACCCGGGCCGGCCCCTTTCGGGGCCACGGGAGGTCTTAGGCCTCGTAGGCCCCGGTGATCAGGTAGCCGCAGGCCGCGCTCACCACCTCCTCGGTCTGCTCGACCAGGCCCTCGACCACGGTGGCGTGACGGCCCTCGTCGCGGTAGCGGAAAGCGGCCACATCCAGGGTGCCGGCGATCGGGCGGCGGAACTGGTAGGCCAACGACATCGAGCGCTTACTCGGGATTTCACGCTCCACGTAGCAGACCAGCACGCTGTTGGCGTCCCAGGCGAAATCCAGGCTCGGGGCGGTCACGCCCGGCGCGGCCTCATCGAACAGGGCCAGCGGTATCACCACCTCCAGGCCGAACAGCTTGGGCGGCAGCTCGCCGTTGACCAGCAGGGTCGAGTCGGTGTACTTGACCAGCTCACGGATCTGCGAGTCTTTCTTGGCCGCCACGGCGATATGCGGCGGGATGACGATCGTGTTCGGCTCCACGCCGGCTTTCTTGCGCACGGAAAGGCGCGCCGCATCGATGTCGCCCTCGATATCCACGCCGCTCTCGGCGTTCCAGGCCTCGGAGGCACCGCCGTTGTTGGTCAGCACGGCGGGCGAGAGCAGCTTGCCCACCACGCGGGTCTCGATGGCCAGGCGCAGCTTACGGGTGATCAGGCCCATGGCGTCGCGCTCGGGGTCGATCACCGCCCGGTCGGCGTTGTCGAACTCCTCGTCCGCGATCAGTTCCTTCAGGCCGTACTGGCTGCACGAGTAGGTGGCCGAGTTGTAGCTGCGGCGCACCTCGTTGCTCTCGGTCAGCGGGGCGCGCAGGCTGTCGATGTCGTCGCGCAGGCCGGAGGTCTCGGAAAAGACATAATACTTGCCGCTGGTGGTGGGCACGCGCACCACCGGGGCCAGACGGTCGGCCACGAACGAGCCGCCGCCGCGCAGGCTCTCCATGGCGAACTGGGTCAGGGTGCGGTTCAGGTTCTGGCTTGCATAACGGTCGGACATGTGCAATTCTCCTTATCGTTCATCGATATTCAGGGTTGTTGTCGCTCACGCGGCGGACGGGTTGTCCACCCGCACCGGCCAGACCACCACCGGGATCAGCTGGTCCGAGGCGCTGGAGGCGCGCAGGGCGTAGCCCACGAAATGCTGGGCCGTACCCTGGCTGGCCGCGGCGGCGGTGGTGACCCGGCCCTGGCTGTCGCTGAGCAGCCAGTCGCCCTCGGCGATTCCGCTGCCCGCGGCCACTGCCAGTACGGTGCTGCCGCCCTGGGCCACCCGGGCCTCGCGCCCGGCGAACCCGGTCTCGGCCAGGATACCGGCGAACTTGGCCGAATTGGCCCCGCTCACCGTGAGCACGCCGCTATCCAGGACCACGCATTTGCCGCGGGCGATATCCGCGCTGCCCACGGTGAAAGTGTCGGTATTGAGCAGTCTCTCTCTCAGCCTCACAGTCATCTTTCCTACTCCTTCAGGTTGGTTTTTTAATTGCTGCGTCCGCCTCAGGCGGTCGCGTTTTCGGTGCGCACGCGGGCCAGGGCCTCGGCGAAACTCAAGCTCGTCTCACGCGCCATCAGTTCCATGGCGGCATCGTGCTCCGGGTCCTCGGGGAACCCGGCGAACCGGGCGCGGTTGCGTCGCAACGCCTCTGCGCCGGAGCGCTCGCCCGCCTCGGGGGCCGAAAGCTCGGCGAACAGGGCCAGACGGCTGCGCTGGTTGACGCTTTCCAGAAGCGCGGCGCGGCCCGTGTCGTCCAGGCTCCCGGCCAGGACAGCGAAACTCCTGCGCTCGGCGGGGGTCAGACGGCCCTCCGCGGCGGCTGTTTCCAGGGCCCGCTCGAACCCTTGCAGCTCTACGCGGCGGTCAGCCTCGGCCAGACGGGCGCTCAGGCCTTGTATCTCGGCCTCGGCCTGCAGACGGGCGGTGCGCTCCTCGTTCAGCGCTGCCCGCATGGAGACTGCCTCCTCCTCCAGGCGCACCAGACGGGACTTATCACCGGCCTCGCCCGGCGCAGGGCTTGTCGCCATTTCCGGAGCCTCCTCCAGCCCCATCTCGCGGGTTTCCAGGCGCGCGGAATGTTCCTTTTCCGCCAGGAGCGAGGGTTCCGGCGAAAGGCCTTTCACCGCCGGTGCGGCCGCTCCCAGGAATGTGACCGCGCCCAGGTAGGTGCGCCCCGTGGCCGAGAACGGCTTGTACATCTCGATGCTCCGGCTGCGGTAGGCGCCGCTGGTCAGCCAGTCCCTCAACTGGACCGACAGGTCGCGCAAACGCGCCTGGAGCCTGTCCCCGGCCACGCGCAGGCTCTCGACCCAACCGTGGGCCGGACCGCTGCGCATGTGCTCCACAGTCACCGGGGCTTCCTGGAGCTGGGGGTCGTAGTCGGCTGCGATCTGCTCCAGGTCATCGGAGGTGAGTTCCACCTCCGCCGGAGAGCCTCCCAGGCTGCCGCGCCAGCGGCCCACCCGCGCCACATCCCACCAGCCGTCGATCCGCTTGTCATCAAGCGCCTGCTTTTCCATCCTCTTCTCCCCTGTCTTGCGGTTGTTTGTTATCCGTTTCTTCTTCCGGGTCGATTTCCGGTTTCTTATCCTCCCCGCTCCTTCCGGCCAGGCAGGCCTCCTCGGCCAGCGGGGCCGGAACACCGATCTGGCCGCGCAGCCAGGCCTCCGGCACGCGCAGACCCAGGTCGTTCACCGCCGTGCTCACCGCGCCCAGGTAGGCGGCCATGTCTTTCTCCTCCTCGTACGGGATACGGAACCGCGGGTAGCGCCCGCTCTCCGGCGGCCCGAAATTCAGGTCCACCAGGGTGCGGATCACCCGGTCGAGCTGTTCCTGCTGCCAGAGCGAGTCATCCTCAAGGATATGCTGCTGGCTTTTCTCCTGGAACCGCGCCAGGGCGAACGTGCCGCTCTCGCTCTCCGTGCTCAGGGTCTGGCCCAGGATCGCCTTGGCGTACTGACGGTCCACGTATTCCTGGATAATGAAGCGAAACACCTCGATCACTCCGGCGCGGCCCACCTCGGTGATCTTGATCTCCGTGCCCTCCGGCCCGATCCCCACCGAGTTGCCCTGCATGCGCTGAAGCACACCCAGTAGGGCGTCCTGCTCCGTACCGCTCGTGCCCAGCGGGTAGTTGGCCCACAGGTAGGGCGCGCCGAACTTCTCGATGAAGCGCACCAGTTCCTTGACCGCATTGTTCTTGAAATACCAGAGAGGGTAGAGCTGGGCCAGAAGCCCCCGTCCGTAGGGGGTCTCGTCCGCGCCCCAGGTGTTGAGGATGAACTTGTCGCGGGGCATGGCTTTCTCATCCGCCCCGGCCAGTCCCACCAGCACCAGATTGCCCTCGCGGTCGAAACGAAAACGCTCCGGGTCGCGGTTGCGGAACCCGACTATCCCAACACACCCCTCCGGCCGGGCCTCGAACATGATCTCGGCCGGCGCAAAACCATGCGACACTCCGCGGAAAAACTGCCCGCGGCTGAGGTGAAAGCCTTCCACGTCCTCCAGCACCCGGCCCACCCAGTCGGCCAGCTCAAGGTCGGCGCGGCTCTCGCCGCCCGGCGCCACGCGCCAGCCCTGTGCGGTCACGTTCAGGGCGCGCAGGCGGAAACACAGCGCCAGCTGGCTGTCCTTGCGCAGCATTTCATTGTACAGTTGCAGGCCCTCGCCGGAGTGTTCCTCCAGCGTGCGGTCGGGGTTGGGGGCCAGACGGCCGAACACCGCGGCCAGCGGGTCGGACTGCCAGCCCGACAGCTCCCGCCCCACCGTGATCGCCATCCGTGAGCGCCCGCCGCCACGACGTCCGCGCGGCCGTTTTCTTTTTTCGCTTGTCAGCATCAGCCGAACACCTTCCTCAGTTGTTGAGTGCTTGTCCTGGGGCTCTCGAAATGGAACCCCTCGGGCTTGGAGACCTTCTCCAGCATCTGCAGCGCCATTTCCAACGCATCCGGGCCGTCATCGTGTTCCGCCTTGGGGAACAGCCGCAACTGGTCGAGCAGGGCGTGCTGGCGTTTCTGGAAACGCAGTGTGCCGTTACACACCAGGGGCTGAAGGCGCTGGATGCGCAGGAGCTTGTCCTTGGTGCTCTTGATCCCCCGCACCGGCGGATAAATTCCGGCCTCTTTCGCCCGCCTCCGCAGTTCGTCCTTGAAAAATTCCTGGAACTGAACGCTCTCCACCCCGATCAGCGCGGGGGCCCGTCGGCTGTACAGCTCCAGCACCGCCTCGATGATCGAGTCCGGGCTGCGCTTTTCGATCTCCGCCTCCAGCACGTAGACCGCCCCCAGCTTGTCCCGTCCCAGGCAGATTATGGCCGAGGGATCGTTGTACCGTCCGGCCCCGCCCAGCGAGGGATCGACCGCCGCCACCAGGGTCAGGTCGGCCGTGTCCAGCTCGCTCTCCTCGAAGAAACGGAACCACTCTGACTGAAACAGGCAGTCGCGCGGGTTGACCGGCTCGTTCTGTATCTCGCTGTCAAAACTGGCCGGGCCCTCTGCCACGCGCAGCTTCATCAGGTCGTAGTAGCTGCGGTGCGCAGGCCAGATCACCTGCGTGCCGTCCAGCATACGCTCGCGGTTGGCGGCGAAAAAACTGTCCGCCCGCTCCCGGCGTTGCCTTGGCGGCTGGGACAGATCGGTGTACAGACGCTCCCACTGTTCCCACAGCCCGGTTTCGGCGCTCCAGGCTATCACCCCCTGCCACTTGCGGCCGTAGAACGCCGGGTTGGCCAGCAGGCGGGGCAGAAGGCTGTCCGTGTGCAGCACCGTGCCGATCACCACAATCACCGCCTCCTTGGAGGCGCTCTTGGAAAAAGCCTTGAAAAACCATTCGGTTATTTTGTCTCTCTGCTCGGCGGTGCGGCTGTTGACATCGTTTTCCAGGTCGTCCCCGATCAGCAGGTCGGGCCGCCACTGACGGTTCCTGAGGCCACGGATGTAGCCACCGGTGCCGCGGGCGGTCACCTTGATCCCGTTGCGGGTGACTATCTCGTCGCGGGTCCAGAGTGGCCCCGGGCCACGCAGCCCCGGGAAGCTTTCGGCCAGACGCGGGTTCGACTCCAGCTCGATCTTGATATCCCCGATATGCTGTTGAGCCTGGGCCAGGGTGTCCCCGGCGATCAGGATGAAATGCCGACGGGCCGTTTCCGGGTAACAGATGCACCACAGCGGCAGAAAGAGCGTGGCCAGGGTGCTCTTGGCGCTCTCGCGCGGGGCGGCCACCGCGATCCGCTGGCCCTCGCCGCCTCGCACCGCGCCGCCCAGAAGCTCGTACATCTCGCGGTGGAACCCGCTCTCCGGGGAGCGGCAGTAGTGCGGCAGAAACAGCCGGGCAAACAGGCCCACATCCAACTCACCCTGAAGGCGGCGACGCTCAGGCTCCGGCAGCCTCTCGATACGCTCCCGCCAGCTCCCGGCGATCTTCCTCTCCGAGGGAGCGGATTGCTTCCGCCGCTTCCGTGAACTCCCGGCTGTATAGCTCACCTGTCGCTTGCGCCTCCTCTCCCTCTCGTAACCCGTCCCCGAAGCCGTAAATTCTTCTCAGCCGAAACAGAAGCGCCGTCCGGTCGCCGGCCTGGACATGCTGGTCCAGACGGTTCTCATCGCAAGCCAGAGCCAGGCTCTCAGCCTGTTCCAGAGCCGCGGCCAGGCGTGGATTATTCTCCAGAGCGGCTTGCAGATCGGTCCAACTCAGCTCGGCCCAGCCGCAGGCTCCCTTGCGGCTGCCCCCGCGGCGAAGGTGCCGAAGAAGGCGGTGCAGGTGGGTAAATCCCAGATTATCCGCCATACCCGGCCGCTCCACGCTTTCTGCATAGTCCGCCTCTGCCGTCGCTTCCTGTCTCAGATTTGTCTTTTTTCTCATCCGTCACCCCATCCTGGCGGCAATCGCCAGCCCGATCGTGGCCAGGGTGGCCAGAAGCCCACCCACACCGCCCCAGACTCCGGCTTTCACCTCCAGGCGCGCCACCGCCGGGATCAGCTCATCCAGCTTGCGCAGCAGACGGGCCTGGCTGTCGTACAGACGGTCCAGGCGCTCGTCCGAGGATTCCTGCTGCGCGGCCAGACGGGCCATCTCCCCCTCTTTCGGGCAATTCAGGCAGAGCGCGCCGCTTTCGTTTCTATCCATCGCGTTCTCTCTCCAGTAGGTTAACCGACTGCCGGAGCGGGCGCTGTTGACTCCTCCGTTGCCTGCCCGGCCCCCGGCGGCCCGGCTTCCTCTGTCGCGGCCTGACGCCGTCCGAGGAGTAGCCTGACCCCGCTCCGCGCTGTCGGTTGTTTTCCGGCTGTGGAATCCGGATCGCTTGTCCGCTGTGTCCAAGGGAACGGGCCACCGGAAGGGGCGCTGTTGCTTCCCGTCGGGCCGCCTAAGTCGGCGTCCCTCTGGTTACGGCCCCTGGCCGTGTCGGGAGTGGCCTGACCCCGCTCCCGGCGGTCCTTCCCCCTGTCGCTCACCACCCGCTTTAATCGCTTACCCGCGTTCCGGTCTTCCGGGCCGGAACCACTGCCTTCTCTCAGTTCAGAACCGCCATTGCAACCCCGCCCGCCAGCGTGAACCCTGCCCGTCCGGGTGCGGGTCAAAGCCGCCGTACAGCCCCAGGCTTCCCCGGTCGAACCGCCCCAGGAGCCCGCCCTCACCCCACTGGAGGCTCAGCCCTGGTCGGCTGACGGGGCGGAGAGGTTTTTTTGCAGCTCGGCCGCGATGATCCGCGGCGCGTTGCTCGAGGTCAACCCACGGCTCATCCCATCCGCCAGCGATTGGCCCAGCGCTCCCAGCGAGGGCACCCCGCCGATCACCCCGATCGCCCACTCGATCACGCTGTCCGGCAGATCGAGGAACAGGCCCCGG
>CAYLSM010000184.1:0-9084 GCA_964386505.1 uncultured Gemmatimonadales bacterium | reverse complement strand
CCCCATCCACCTACAACGCCAGCCTTGCGTAGGGGCACGCTGCAGCGTGCCCAATAATACAAATCATCGGGCACACCCCCAATCCCGCGGGCGGGATATATCCCGCCCCTGCGACAGCGCCGGGCTGCATGGCATACGTCATCCGCCGGCCCCCCCCTTTTTCAAAGGGGGAGGCAACTGCACACACCCCGTCGGCTGCGCCTCCACCCCTCTTGCTTAGAGGGGATTGAATACCCCTTCCCAACCGGTCTCTCTTCTTCCGTCTTCCGTAGGGGCGGACCCATGTGTCCGCCCGGGCGCACACGCGGGTGCGCCCCTACATTTACCCGGCTAATGGTCTTTTCACGGGCACGGCATGCCGTGCCCCTACATCACAACACCCTGGCCTCCGGCCACCCTGCCCCCCCACCGTTCAATCCTTCATCGCGCAAAGCTCGGAGCACATGGTGCAGACGCTGGGGTCGGCGGAGGGGCGTTCGGCGTGCATGCGGCGCGCGGTCTCGGGGTCTATGGCCAGGCGCAGCATGCCGTCCCAGTCCAGGGCCTTACGCGCCGTGCTCATGGCCAGGTCCCACTCGGCCGCTCCGGGCAGGCCCTTCGCAAGGTCGGCGGCGTGGGCCGCGATGCGCGTGGTGATCACCCCCAGGCGCACGTCCTCCAGCGTGGGCAGGCGCAGGTGCTCGGCCGGGGTGACATAGCAGAGGAAATCGGCCCCGGCCATGCCGGCCAGCGCCCCGCCGATGGCGCAGGTGATGTGGTCGTAGCCCGGGGCGATATCGGTGACCAGGGGGCCTAACACATAGAACGGCGCGCCCTTGCAGAGCTCTTTCTGCAGCTTGATATTCAGCTCCACCTGATTGAGCGGCACATGGCCCGGACCCTCGACCATGGCCGACACCCCGGCGGCGCGCGCCCGGTCGACCAGCTCGCCCAGCACCAGCAGCTCGCCGATCTGGGCCCGGTCGGTGGCATCGGCCACGGAGCCGGGCCGGAGCCCGTCGCCCAGGCTCAGGGCCACGTTGTACTTGCGGGCCAGTTTGAGGACCTCGTCATAGTGCTCGTACAGCGGGTTCTCGCCGCCCGTGGCCTTGATCCAGCGCCGGGTGATCGCACCCCCGCGGCTGACTATGCCGGTCACTCGGCCCTCGGCCTCCAGGTGGCGCACGCACTCACGGGTGAGGCCGCAGTGCACGGTGATAAAGTCCACCCCGGCCTCGCAGTGGTATTCCACCTCGCGCAGGAAATCCTCCGCCCCCAGGCTGGCGATCCCGCGACCCTCGGCCGCGGCCTGCGAGGCCAGGCCGTAGACCGGCACAGTGCCCACGGGGACCGGGCTTTCCTCCAGGACCATCTTGAGCATCTCGCGCATGTCCGCGCCGGTGGAGAGGTCCATCACGGCATCCGCGCCCGCGGCCACGGCGACATCGAGTTTCTTTTTCTCCTCGCCCATGCAGCTGGCGTCCCGGCTGGTGCCGAAATTGGCGTTCACCTTGGTGCGCGTGCCGCGTCCCACGGCCACGGGGCGCACCGCGCCGCGGCGCTTGACGTTCTCCAGCACGATCAGCGTGCCACGGGCCAGACCATCGGCCAGAGCGGCCTCGGTCAGCGGCTCGTCCTTGAGCACCCGGCGGAGGGTATCCTCCGTGAAAGCGGGTTCGATCTTGATCATCAGCAGCACTGCCTTTCAGCAAAATAGCCCGACAGGCGGCGTTCAAATTCCGTCTGCCGGACAGGGTTGATTCAGTCATTGCCGCCAAACAGGCTCAGAGCAGTTCCATCTGGTACTGCTCCAGGCCCAGACGGCGCACGCGCTTGAGCGATTCGAGCGCCTGCTCCAGCGGCAGCTTGAACACAAAATCCGGCTGAAGCTTGCGCTTCAGGACCGGCTCGATGAACTCACGGAAGGGCAGATCGCCCTCGCCCACGGTCAGGCGAAGGTCCTCGCGGCCGTGGGTGTCGTACAGGTGGAACAGGCGCAGGTGCGAGGCCAGCGCCCCGACCCACGACGAGCCTTTCTTCTTGGAGTAACAGAAAGCGTGCGGGGCGTTGAGACAGGCCCCCACGGGCTTGTCCGGGAAAGAGTCGATCAGGCGCAGCTGCACCTCGGGCCCCTCCTCGAACATGTTGGAAAACAGCACTGTGAGTTTGAACCGCTGGGCGGTCTCGATGGTTTCACGCCAGATGGGCAGGCAGACCTCCAGCCACTGCTCGAACACCCCGGCGTGAAACAGGGGATTGTAGCCGGTGTAGAGAGTGAGACATTCGGCGCGCAGGTGCCCGGCGATCTCGGCGGCGCGGATGTACAGCGCACGGGCGTGCTCGCGGATGTAGGGGTCGAGGCTGCCGGGGGCGAGGTCGTAGAACGGCCCCTGGACATGCACGCGGAATCCCTTTTCTTTCAGGTTGTTGCCCAGTTTCTGCACCATCGGGAGCTGGCAGACCTCCAGATTCCAGTGCGGGTCGAGAATTTCCACCTCGAGATGCATCCCGGCCTGGGTCAGCCGCTCCAGCGCGGGGCTGACCTCCGGGTAGCCGACAGCGGTGAAGAAACGGGACGATTGCATCAGCGGCTCCCTGTCTGATTGCATCCCCTGCCGATCCGGGCCGCGAGGCGGCCGATCGGCAGGGCGCTCAGGCGCAGAAGGTCATCGTGGAATTGCAGCAGCGGGGGGCCGCCGGTCTCGCCGACGGACAGCTCGCGCCGCAGGTTCTCTATCTGTAACCGTCCGACCACGGCCCCAAACGAGGAGGCCGGGTTGATCGCCAGGCGGCGCACCTCGAAAGCCGCCTCCTCCTGCGAAAGGCCGGTCTGCATGACCAGGTTCTCGACAGCCAGGTCCTCGTTCAGCTCGGCGCTGTGCAGCTCCAGGTCGGTGAGCATGCGCCAGGCCGCGACCAGCCGCTCGTGGGCGGCCAGAAGGTGCAGCTCCGGCTCGTTCAAGAGGCCGGCCGAGAGCACCAGGTTCACCGCGTAGCTGCACCAGCCGTCCTCAAGAAGGTTGTGGCAGGTCAGGTAGGCCAGGCGCGGGTTGCCCTGACGGCGCAGAGTGAGCAGGCTGTGACGGCCGGGGTACAGCTCGCGAAGGGCGTAGAGCAGGGCCCGCGGACGGCTGTGCCAGTTGACTGTCTGGGCCTCGGAGCCGTTTTCGCCGGCCTCGGCCGGAGTGACACAGAAAAAGGCGCGGCTGTTCTCCTCCAGCGGCGCGGCCGGGATATAGCCCGCCACCGGGATCGTGGGCCGCTCGAACGGCGGAGTCTCGACCACGCTCAGGCCCTCGGCCGGGGGCAGACTGACCAGTCCGGAGGTGGAGACCGCCTGCCAGACCTCACCGATTATACCCTCCCACCAGGTGCGCAGGTCGGACGGGGCCGCGGCCTCATCGATCCGTCGCAGGCAGCCCCGCCAGTTGGACGAGTTATCCAGCGCGACGGCGGCTTTCTCCAGTTGGGCCTGGGCCGCCTCGACCTCCTTGTGGGCCATGTCGCGCAGCGACTCGACCGAGTCCTCCAGCTTGTGCTCGTAACGGATCAGGAACCCGAGCATCTCCTCGCCCACTCCGAAACTGCCATCCGCCGAGGGCGCCACCTCATCCTGAAGGAACTCCAGGTAGCTGTCGAAAGAGGCCAGGGCCTCCTCGGCGTACTTGCGCAGCACCTCGCTCAGCTCGGGCACCTCGGCGGCCAGCATGCCGGTGATCCGGTCGAGGTACTGACGGCCGGCGTGCATGAAATCGATGGCGGCCTGGTTCCAGAGCCGGGGAGCGCCCTCGCCGTAGGTAAGGTTCAGCCGTCCCTCGGACAGCAGACGGGGCACCTCACGCATGCGCTCGATGGCACGCAGGGCCCGGTAGTGGTAGGGTTCGCCGCTGCGGGCGATAAGCTGGTAAATGCCGTAGATGATCAGGCGAGGGTAGATGCCGGGATCGCGGTCCAGGGTGTGGAGCCGCTCCTCGGTGCCGATCCCCACGCGCAGGGCGCAGCACAGAAGGTCCAGCTCGTCGTTCGAGCAGTCCTCTTTCTGCAGGGCCTCGATCCCGGTCACGTACTCTTTCTTGCGCCGCAGCTTGTTCCGGCGCGACACCAGGTCACACCTTTCCAGGCGGTCATCGTAGCGGTGGATTCCGGCCATGGTGGCCTCCACCGGGTTTTCCTGCCAGATGAACTCCAGAATCTCATCGACCAGCTGGTCAGGCGACTGGGTCATGAATCCTTCCTTGGGCCGGATTGATCGGTTCGCTGCGCGGGCCGCACATTCAAAGCAGCTGCGCCGTATAGGTGAGCACCACCTCCGCGCCGGCGGCCACAGTCGGGCTGAACCGCACTGAGCCGGAATCCAGCTTCTCGAAGGGGTGCGAGTGCTCGGTAATCTTCCAGTCGCCGGGCAGGCTTTCCTCCACCTGTACGGTGACAGCGCTGTCCTTGCGGTTGGCCAGCCGCACCTCGACCGTGACCTGGCGCAGACGGTCGGAGAGGCGGCGGAATTCTATCTGGCGGCGCTGGGCGGTTATGTCGAAAGCGTAGCCCGCGCTGATCGAGACTTTCTCCTCGCGCGGTGTGGCGACTATCCGATCCTCGCCCATGAATATCGCGCCGCCCGGCCCTGAATCGCGGTAGACCCGCACCATGCCCGCGGGCAGCGGCTGGCCGGCGTAGTTGGAGCCGCCGTTGGTCCATTCCAGGATAAGCTGGGGGCGCAGGTTTTTCTGGCTCTCCGGGGTGGGGCCGAAATAGAATCGCTGGTCCCCGGACAGGCGGTAAATATTCTTGACCGTAAGGGCGGGAACGCTCAGAAGCTCGATCTGGCGCGTGTCGAACCGCCCGAGGCTCACCTTGCGGCCCAGGTCGTAACGGTAGTAGTCGCCGGCCTCGCCAACCTCGAATGAGTTATCCGCGGCCATCTCCGGGGCCGCACCGGCGGCCAGCATCGTGCGCATCATCTTGGGCTGCGGCACGGCAACCGGGCTCTGCATGTTCACCTCGCCCGCCACCAGGGTCAGGCCGCAGTCCTTGAATTCCAGACCGGTGTTGTTGTCCAGGCTGGCCCAGCCGGTCAGTGCGCCACGCTCACCCTTAGAGTCCAGGCTGAGAACGTAGTCGCAGCTCCAGCCCAGACCACGGGTCAGGTAGGATAGCGACAGCAGCGCGGCGCCCTCCTTCTTTCCCTCTACCAGCCAGGACAGACGTGGTCCCGCGGTCAGGTCGTCCGGCACGCCGGGCAGCACCACCGCGCCCTCGGGGTCGATCTCCACCCGCTCGCCGAACTTGACAATCCGTCCGCCGGACAGGCTGAGCAGCACTCCCGTGCGCGATTCGACCGTGCCGGTGCGCTTGTCCATCCGCTCCAGGGTGATCTCGCGCCCCAGGTAGCTTTCCAGAAGGCTCTGCACGTCCAGGTTCCGCCCCTGGTAGTTCTGCTCCAGAAGGTGCAGGCCCTCGCCGGCCGCGGCGCGCACGGATCCGGCAACTATCTGGTCCGAGACCCCGGGCCAGGCCAGCTCGAAAGTTCCCCTGCGGGCCTGGACCTGCCGCTCCTCGTTCACCAGGGTCATGTTCCGCTGGTAGATCGTGAGGCTCAGAGATTTGCGCGCTCCCACGCTCTGGGCCGAGGGTATGGACTGCCCCTCAGCCAAAAGAGTCGCCGCTGCGGCGAGAAGGACGGCTGTAAACAACACAGATAAGGTTTTCATTGCAGAGTGTCGACTCATCGTGCGGCTCCCCTTTCAGGGCGCTTCCAGGGGGGAGGAAATCGCGCCGGTGACGGAACGAAGATTGGAAAATGATACTGTTACGCATTCCACTAAAAGTATCGAACCGGCAAGGCGATTGTCAACTCTGTTGTCCGTGGCGGCGGCGGCGCGCCTCAATGTCAGAACGGCATCCGCGGGACGAAAAGGGTGGAAAAGACGTGGGTGAAATAGCGGTCGGTCATGGTGGCCAGATAGTCGCGCACCTTGACCGCCGGCGGTGTGGCTGCGAGGTATTCGGCCGAGCGGTTGTTCAGGAAATGGGGGAAGATTATCGACTCGCGGCTGTCCCGCTCGACCTCGTGCAGGAAATGCTCGAACAGGCTGCGGAACGCGCCGCGGATACGCTGTTTCTCGCGCCGTATCTCGGGATGGCTGTAAATACGCCCGTAGTTGAAACTGCGCAGCTCGCGGCAGGCGGCGGCCACGGTCTCGCTCATTCGGATCTCGTCCCGGCCCTGGCTCTGGAGGGCGATATCCGACAGGAAAGAGTTGATTATGTCGCGGTTGGAGGCCCCGAGCACCGAACGCACCCCCTCGGGCAATTCATCGCGACTCACCAGATGCAGACGGATCGCGTCCTCCACGTCCTGCCCCAGGTAGCTGACCGTGTCGCAGAGGCGCACCAGGCAGCCCTCCAGGGTGGTGGGGGCGCGGTCGGGCTGCTCGCCCCCGGCGGCCAGGCGCACGTACTCCTCCATCCCGGCCTCATCCCGCCCGCGCTGGGGGGCCAGGCTCACGTGCAGCGATTCCCCGTCATGGTGCAGCATCCCGTCGCGCACCTGAAGCGTCAGGTTCAGCCCGCGGTTGCCGTTGGCCACGTGCTCCACGTAATAGAGGCCGTGCACGTTGTGCTGGAAATGCCCCAGCCCGAACTCGTGGCACAGCTCGTCCATGAACTGTTCGCCATCGTGCCCGAAAGGCGGGTGTCCCAGGTCATGGCCCAGGGAGATCGCCTCGATCAGGTCCGGGTTCAGGCGCAGAAGCCTCCCCAGGGTGCGTCCGATCTGCGAGACCTGCAGGGTGTGGATCGCCCGGTTGGTGATATGCTCATCGAACTGGGAGGCGAAATAGACCACCTGGGTCTTGCCCACGTAGCGCCGGAACCCGCCGGAGTAGAGGATTCGGTCGCGGTCGCGGGCGAAGGCGCTGCGGAAATCGCTGTCCGCGATGGGATGCTTGCGCGTGGCCGACGCGTGCGGCGTGGCGAAGGTTGACAGGCGGCCGTCCTCCTCGTCCTGCAGGGCGCGGCCCAGCTCTTTCAGGCTTTCGGCGGATTTATCCTTTTCGGTCATGCGGGGCCTGGCTGGAGTATTCGGGTTGAACTGCCTTGCTCTCTCAAAATACAAGCCCGCTCCGGAACGGACAAGGCGGGTGAAAACAAGACGGAGACACACAGGGTTCGCCCGTTAGTTGAGCACGGTGAACCGTGCCCGAAACCGCAGGGCATTCAATACTCAAACAAAAAGGCCGGCAGCAAGCCGGCCATTAACTCGTTTCAACCCTGGCATCGCTCTCACCCGTACTGCAGCATGCGCTGGATAGGCAGACGCGCCGCCTCGATGGTCGCCGGGTCGAGGTTGACCTCAAACTCATCCAGACTGGTCCCGGAATCTATCGCCCGCAGCACCCGCAGCACTCCCTCCAGGGTGATCTTGGCCATGAACCGGCAGCGCACCGAGCAGGCGGTCCAGAACCGTACTGTCGGGAACTCGGCGGCCAGGTTACTGGTCAGCTCGCACTCGCTGGCCACGAAAGCCCGCTCCAGCGAGCCGGCCTTTACCAGCGCCGCGATATCACGGGCGATCTGGGTCGTGCTGCCGTAGAAATCCGCCTCGCGCAGGACTTCGGGACGGCACTCCCAGTGGGCGTAGACCCGTCGCGACGGGTGCCCCTTGGGCATCTCGAACTGGCTGCGCACGGCCAGAAGGTCATCCCGGCTGAACTTCTCGTGCACCTCGCAGACCGCCCCGCGCGTGCCGCTGGCCTGACCGGGATAGATCACCTCTTTCACGCCTTTCAGGTCCTGGGCCAGGTTGGAGGCGAACAGGATATCCGGCACGAAGATCACCTTGTCACCGGGCAGGGCGCGGGCGATATGCTCGCTGTTGGCGCTGGTGCAGCAGATGTCGCATTTGGCCTTGGCCGCGGCGTAGCTGTTGACATATATCATCACCGGGGCGCCGGGGTGAAGCTCGCGCAGACGGTCGATCTCGGAGGGGTCGAAATCATCGGCCAGGGTGCAGCCGGCGGTCTTGTCCGCGGCCAGCACGCACTTGTCGGGGCTCAGCACCTTGGCTGTCTCGGCCATGAACCGCACCCCGTTGAAAATGATGTACCGGGCATCCGTGGCCGCGGCGTAACGGCTCAGGCCCAGCGAATCCCCCTGCTCGGTGCGGCTGGACAGGTTGAACACCAGCGGCTCCATATAATTGTGGCCCAGCACCACCACCCCATGTTTGGCCTTCAACCGCAGTATCTCGGCCACCAGTGGAGCTTTGGCCTCAATGTCCAGCGGGGTCAGGCCCGGGTCGTTCCGGGCGTAAAGCTCCTCTTTTATCTGTGTCTCGCTCGACTGTATCATTGCGCTGTCCTCCGGACCGCTCTCAATTCTTTAAGTCATGTCCGCCTCCGGCCGCGGCGGATGACAGATTATTTCTGCCGGATTTTTAATTTAATCATTTAAGGCTTTGATTTCAATCGTTTAACTGTCAGGGACATTCTCAGCGCAGCTCGGCCAGGGCCTCGAACATGGCGGCTATATTGGCCGGTGGGACATCCGCCAGGATGTTGTGCACCTGCTGGAAGACAAACCCGCCGCCCGGGGCGAGGATATCCACCTGACGGCGCACGTGGTCGCGCACCTGCTGCGGAGTGCCGCCGGGCAGCACCTCGCGGGTGTCGCAACCGCCGCCCCAGAGAGTTATGTCCCGACCGAAATCGCGCTTCAGCCCCGCCGCATCCATACCCTCGCAGCTTATCTGCACCGGGTTCACGGCATCCAGCCCAGCCTCGATAAGGTCCGGCAGCAGCGGGCGGATGCCGCCGCAACTGTGCAGCAGCACCTTGACCGGAGCCAGTTCCTTGGCCCGCTTCCAGAGCGCGGCGTGACGGGGCTTAAAGAACTCGCGGTACATCGCGGGCGACATCTGCGGCCCGGTCTGCATGCCCAGGTCATCCCCGAACAGGATAATGTCGATGTTCCCGCCCACGGCCCCCAGGAAACGCTCCAGGGCAGCTAGGTGGATTTCGACCAGGAGGTCCAGGAATTTGTGCGCCTCAAGTGGTTCGGCGGCCAGGAGCATGAAAAAGTTGTCGTGGCGGAAAAAGAACTGGCCGA
>CAYLSM010000183.1:0-9484 GCA_964386505.1 uncultured Gemmatimonadales bacterium | reverse complement strand
CCCGGCCGGCGAGCTGCGGGATGTGATCCAGCCGCTGCAGTACCAGGGCAGCCCCTACACGATCGGGGCCAACAGCTCCTGCGCCCTCTGCCACACGCAGGAGATGACCGACCCGATCCACCACGCCAACATGCAGCGTCCGGTGCGCGTGAGCGTGGATTTCGGGCTGAACCAGGCTGGTGAGGCGAAGCCCTGATAGCGAACGGGAAGAGAAGCATTCTGTCTTGACATTGTTGATTTGCTTCAGTTGAGGCAAGGCGGGGCCGCCCTGAGAGTGCGGCCCCGTTTTTATTCTTGCTCAGAGGCAGGAGGTTCGGGCAGACCTGCCTCCTTTGGGGTAAGGGGGGAGTTGTTCTCGGGTAATCGGCTGGGGGCGTCGTGAGAAAGTGTGAGTGACAGTCTGGCAAAGCCTTCAATGACGGGTATCCGGCGAGTGAGTCAAAATTGGGTACGCTTGTTGCATCTTGACAAGCCAGGACCGGAAAAGAAAAACAGAACTCCGGTAAACATTGACAAGCTGAAAGGTGTGCGCGCACCTGGTAACAAGGTGGGAGGGCAGAACGTAAGGAAGCATTGTCGACGCTGTTCATTGCCGCATCGTAACGGGGTTGACGAAAACACCATGGGAAACAGGGGTTTCCCAAGCAGAAGAAGGGAGGCTGCAATGTCAGCCAAATGGGATGGGAAGATTGCTCTGATTCTGAGCGCGTTATCGCTGTTCGCCATGCAGGCCCTTTTCGCCGCTTCACCGACCAGGACTTTGGACCACGAGATCGAGGGCGCCCTGAACCGCTACTACGATGGAGTTCCGGTGCGGGTGGAGGTTAAGGCCCCGGGCGAGGTGATCCTGAAAGGTGATGTGACCACCCTGGCCGATGAGTACGATATCTATGAGATCGCCAGCCGGGTCAAAGGGGTGAAGAAAATGGCGGTGGAGATCAAGGTGCTGCCGCCGGAGCCCATGACCGACGAGCAGATCAAGACTCAGATCGTGGACGGTCTCAAGATCAACAGCGTTATCCTGGCTCCCGAGGATATCGCGGTCAACGTGCAGGGCGGGAGGGTGACCCTGGCCGGCAAGGTGCAGACTGTCAAGGAACTGGAAGCTGCTGAGAAGGTGGTGGTGTACCAGGATGGAGTAAAGGGGTTGGAGAACAACCTCCAGGTGCTGGCCAAGACATCCAAGCCGATGACCGACGCGGATATCCTGGGCCTGGTGAACGCCACGATCGAGGACCATTTCCCGCTGGCCAAGGACAAGGTCAAGGCCAGTGTTAGCGGCGGCCGGGTGTCGCTGAGCGGCATGGCGGGCACGCTGTGGGAGAAAGACAACATCCCGCGTGAAGTCAAGCGGGTGATTGGTGTCACGGGCGTGACCAGCACAATCGCCCTCTGACACAGACTAATCCGGCCGCCGCTTGCGGCTGCCGTTGTTCGGCCGGCCTCGTTGGGGTGAATGGGGGAGGAAGGGGCTGCGGGTGAGGCTGATGAGGTGAGTGGCTGGCCGATATAGATGCCGGGCCGTGGGGTACCACGGCCCGGCGTTTCTTTTACACTCAGTTCATTTTCCGGATCACGATCATGCTGCTCGAATAGTTGCCGCTCAACTCAGGCTCGATCCCCGCGGCTGTCAGGACCGCGCCAGAAAGCTCCTCTGTCCGCTCCCCGTCATAGTCCACCCGGTAGACCGCCTGCGAGTCCAGGCCGTGCAGAACAAGACGCGGGTTGCCGTGGCTGGAGGCGCCGGCCATCTTGGTGGTCTCAAGGGTCTGGAAAGCGAACACCACGGCCTCGGAACTGTCCCGCGAGACAAACTCCACCGCCATTCGGTCTTCCTGGAACGGGTTCCACAGACGGTACTGGTCACCGAGCTGGATCGTGCGGCGCACCTGCTTGTACCGGGCGACCATCTTTTTCGCCAGGGACTTCTCGGTCTCTCCCCATTTGCTCAGGTCGCTGCCCAGGCCCATATTGCCAGCCATGGCGCAGTGGAAACGGAACTCGATCGGGGTGATCTTGTTGTGCCATTCCTCGTCTGTCACCCAGTTGACCATGCTGCGCGCCGGGAACGCGTAGCTGAACCCGTACTGGATGTGCAGACGGTCGCCGGGGTCGGTGTTGTCGCTGGTCCAGACCTGCTCGGCCACGGACAGTATCTGCGGGTTGACCCGTCCACCGCCCGAGCAGCAGCTCTCGAACACCACCTGCGGGTGCCTGGCGCGCAGGGTGCTCCAGATCTCCAGCATGTTGCGCGCGTAGCGGATGAACATCTCTCGCTGTGTGGCCGTGGGGGCCTCGGGCCAGCCGGCCTCGCTCACGTAGCGGTTCATGTCCCACTTGATGAATCTTATGTTGTTCTCGCTCAGTAGCTTGTCCAGCCAGTCCAGGGTGAATTTTTTCACGTCCTCCCGGGCCAGGTTCAGCACCAATTGGCTGCGGCCGGTGTGGGACTTGCGGTGCGGAGTGTTAAGGGCCCAGTCGGGGTGGGCGCGGTAGAGGTCGCTGTTGGGGTTGACCATTTCCGGCTCCACCCAGAGGCCGAAATCCATCCCCAGAGCGTTCACCGCCTGGATCAACGGCCCCAAACCCTGTGGGAACTTGTCCGGGTCCACTGTCCAGTCGCCCAGCCCGGCTTTGTCGTCCTTGCGCCCGCGGAACCAGCCGTCATCCATCACGAACAGCTCCACTCCCAGCGCGGCGGCTGTTTTCGCCAGGGCGATCTGCTGCTCGCTGTTGACCCGGAACTCGGTGGCGTACCAACTGTTGTATAGCACCTTGGAGGGCTCGCGGGCGGCGTTGCCCGGCAGGACATGGTCCACCGTATAGCGGTGCAGGCTGCGGCTTGCCCCGGCCGGACCCTCCGGGCTGAACCCGAACACCAGGCGCGGGGTCTCGAACCTGGCGCCAGGGGCCAGGTTCCAGTGGGAGTTCCACCAGTTGATCCCGCCTGTGACCTGGGTCAGCTCGCCCGGGTTGACCGTGCAGTCGATCCGCCAGTTGCCGGTCCAGGCCACCTCGCCGAACCAGGTGTCGCCGTTGAACTCGGCGCGCTCCCCGGCCGGACGCAGCAGAAAAAACGGGGCGTGGGGCTGGCTTTTGAGCGCGTTGATCGAGATCGATTTGACCCCGGCGGTAAGAAGGCTGGTGCGGGGGTAGAACTCGCGGCCCCACTCGCCCGAAAGCTGGGTCAGCTCGTAGGGGCCAGGGGGCAGCAGAAGGGAGCCGGACTGGGCGTTCTCGACCAGGATGTTTTTCTTGCCCGTGTTCTCAAGGACAAGCCATTTCTCGTACATGTCCAGCTCCGGCAGAACGCGGATATACTCGCTCACCTTGAGCGGGTAGAAGCTGTCCCGCAGGTCGAAACGGATGAACGGGGACCCCTCCAGCTCGCCGGTTGACGATCCGCTGTAGACCAGTTCCAGCTCGCGCACGTTGTCCTCGAACACCACCTCCAGGGCCGGAGTCAGCGACTGGTAGCCGCCGCGGCAGGGCACCTCGCGGATCGTGGTGCCGCCCTCATCCGGGCGGATCCCCTCGGGGGTCTCGAACAGCCGCTCGCCCGAGTTCGGCCCGAACCACGAGGCGGCCAGAACACTGTCGGCGCCCAGGAACACCTGATAGCTCGAATGCGCCGTACTCAGGGTCCAGCGCGTGGGGTTGGAACCGGTGCGGATCGTCTGCGCCTGCGCTGGGGCTGTGCTCAGGAGCAGGGCGGCGAAAAGGCTGAGGACAGCGCAGGACAGAGCTGGGATTCGCATGGGAGAGTCCTTGGTCAACAGGGTGGTGGCATTGAGCTGGCCTGGATGCAGGAATTTTACTGCGCGGTGGGGCGGGGGTCAAGCCTGCCCTGCAGAGCGGGAAACGAAAAGGGGCGGCCCTCTCTGGCAGCCGCCCCTTACACACAACGTTTTCCGACAGCTTGTACAGCCTCAGTTCTTGCTCGCGGCCCTGCGTGCCTGCTTGCGGTCGCTTCGGAGCATGAACAGGCCCAGGCACAGCACCACCGCGCCGCCGCTGACCACCTTGAGCCGCTCGGGCCAGGGCTGCGGGATCAGCACCATGGCGCAGATCGCCAGTCCGGTGGCCGTGGCCAGCTTGCCGATAAATCCCAGCATCGACAGGTTGTCGATCTCGGACGCAACCAGCTCGGTTTTCTCCTCGACCGGGGTGTCCAGCAGGCGGAAAAAGTCGCGGATCTCCTTTTTCTTGGCCTCACTGTCCGGGATGAGCATGGCCGAGGCGAAGAATACGATATAGGCCAGGACAAAACTGGTGAACATCATCATCGAGTAATCCATGTCGAAGAACAACGTGACGGTGAGGTTGTAGAGGAAAGTCACGCTGAAAGCCGCCAGCGCGGCCATGCTTCCACGTTTCGGGAAGAACAGGCCCAGCAGCAGCGGCACCACGATGGGCGTGGTGAATATGCGGTCCATCAGAATCATCCAGCCGAAAGCTCCGCCGCGCGAACTCATCGCCAGGGCGAAAAGTATTGCGACGATCCCGATTGTGAGGGTGGACAGGCGTCCCACCTTGAGCAGGTGCTCGGGACTGGCGTTCTTACGCAATGTCTTGCGGTAGATGTCGTTGGTGAAAAAGCCGGAGACGAAGTTGAGGGTCGAGTCGATGGAGCTGACACTGGCGGCGAAAATGGCTGCGAACATCACCCCGACCAGGCCGTGGGGCAGCACGGTCAGGCAGGCGCTCACATAGGCCCCCTCGGCCGGGGCTTTCAGCGTGGTCCAGACTTGCGCCAGGTCGGGATAGAGGTGGCGCACGGCCAGCGGCGGGATGGACCAGACCGAGATGCCGAACAGGAACAGGATTGTGCACAGAAGCGCCACCTTACGCGCCTCGCGCTCATCCGGCACGCTCCAGTAGCGTTGCACGATCGGGTTGGTGTTGTAGCTGTGGATGTTGCTTATGAGCCACATCAGGACGAAAAACACCGTGATCGGCTCACCCAGGATGCTTTTGTCCCCCGGAGCAGCGAAATTCGGCGGAGTGGTGAACAGGACAGCGGGCGAACCGAGTTTCCACAGGATGAGTGGCACGATCAGCACGGCCAGGGGAATTATGATCAGGAATGAGAGCACATCCGCGCTGGTCACGGCCAGCAGGCCCCCGAAATAGCAGTAGAAAAGGATCACCACGCCCAGCAGCACGATCGTCAGCTGGATAGCGCTCACGCTGAAATCCCAGGGCAGCCCGAACTGCATCAGGTTGATCTCATTGACCCCGAGCGCGGCGGTGACGAAAATGCTGGTGGCGAGCAGCACGGTGCTGCAATAGAACAGGTTCATCGGCAGGTAGGTCCACGACATGGCCTGCTGCGCGGTCAGGTTGAAACGTGTCGAGACATACTCGAACATCGAGGTCACCCGGCTGCGGCGCCAGCGCTTGGCGAATATCAGCCAGCCGAAGAAAGTCCCCAGCAGTCCGGTGCACAGGGCCATCACTCCCACCGGCCCGCGCTCATAGACCACCCCGGCCCCACCGGTGAACATCCAGGCGCTGAACCCGGCCATGAACGCGCTGATCCCGCCCACCCACCAGGGCAACTTGCTCCCGCCCTTGAAAAAGTCCTCGATGTTCTTGTTGTACTTGGAAAAAAACCTGCCGATCCAGATCAGGGTCAGCATGTAAGCCACGATCACCAGGTAGTCGACTGTCGCCACGCTCTTGAGGCCGGTTGTTTCCATTGGCTGTCCTTATCCGGGAAGAGGTCCAGCGTCCTGACAAAAACCCGTCCCGCCCGCCCTGCCGCAGTCGCGTCCGGGTTTCTCAGAACTGCGATTGGTTTTACGAAAATGAGAAGTTGGAAAGATAATTCTTGTGAGCCAAAACGCTATGATTTAAAGATATATGTCGTACTCTGTTTCTGGCATCCTTTTTGTTTGCAATATTCAGACCCCGCGTCTGTCCCGCGCCCGGCCGCAGAGGCCCGGCCGGAACAATGCCGGCCAAATAACGATTCGGTTCCATACCTGTCCGGGAGTAACACGCATGCTCAGAGCCGCCCTGAACCTTACCACCGCCGTATTCTGTCTGGCCTTGCTTGTGCTTATCAACGCCGCCTGCACCGGAAAGACCGGACAGACCGTGCTCGAGGACAGCGTGATCCGGGTGGAGGTGACCGGCGCGGGCGGCCTGGCCATAAGCCGCAAGAGCGGAGAGCACTGGGCGCTCCTGACCAGTGGGGCCGAGGCCGCGTTCCGTCTTAAAGACACCTCTGGCGGCTGGACCGATTTCAAGGTCAGCCGGGCCACCTTGTTCAGCGGCCTTCCGGCTGGCCAGAGCGGGCTGAAACTCAGCCTGACCGCCCCGGATTCGAAAGAGTTCGCCGGAGTGAGCCTGGAGGCCAGCCTGCGCCTTAGCCAGGACACCCCCGGCGTTGTCCTCGCCCGGACAGATATCCTGGGCCTGAGCGGCGCGGCGGCCGAGGCTTTCGCAGGGACCGGTTTCTACAACCTTCAGGCCCGCGCCGACCTGGGCGGCGGTCAGGCGGACGTCCCCTGGGACTACTACCTTTTCCAGGGCATGGGCTACAAGTGGGGCCAGTGGTACACGAAAATACACCTGACCCAGGACTACAACGCCCCGAACAATACAGTGCGCAATATCAAGGGCCAGACCGGAGGCGGAGGGCTCCCGGTTCTCTACCTCTGGACCCGCGAGAGCGGCCTTCTGCTGGCCCACGTGGACACGGTGCACCGGGTCTGCGCTTTCCCGTTGGCTGTCCGCCCGGACAGCACGGTTGCGATGGCCCTGACCCGCGAGGCCGAGTTCAGCCGTCCGGACAGCGCCGGGCGGGTGAGCGGTCTGCCGGTGATGCTGGGTGTGTTCCAGGGAGACTATTTCAACGCCCTGCGCGCCTGGGCCGGCCAGCTTCACGCCGAGGGGATGCAGTTCGCCCGCGCGCCCAAGGACGCCTACGAGTCGATCTGGTGCGGCTGGGGTTTCGACAACAAGTTCGTGCCGAACGACATTCTCAAGACCCTGCCCGCGGTCAAGGCCCTGGGCATCCCGGTGGCGGTGGTGGATGACGGCTGGCAGAGCAGTTTCGGGCGCTGGCCGCTCAGGCCCGAGAAATTCCCGCACGGCGAGAGCGACATGCGCGCCCTGGTGGACAGTATCCACGCCGCCGGGCTCCAGGCCAAGCTCTGGTGGGTGCCGGGCAGCGTGCATGAGCGCGACCCCCTGTACAGTGAGCACCCGGAGTGGCTTCTGCTGGACAAGGACGGCAACCCGGTGGTGGGCGGCTGGCACAGCAGCTATCTCTGCCCGGCCTACGCCCCGGTGGTCGAGCAGCAGCTCGGCCTGGTGCGCCGGTTCATGATCGACTGGGACTACGACGCGTTCAAGATGGACGGAGACCACCTGGATGTGGCGCCGCCCTGCTACAACCCGGCCCACCATCACGCCCGTCCCGAGGAGTCCTGCGAGGCCCAGGCCCGTCTGTTCGCCGCGATCCAGGCCCTGGCCGACTCGATCAAGCCCGGCTGTGTGCTGGAGGTCTGCGAGTGCGGCACTCCGCCCCAGCCTTACAAGTTCCCGTTCTACAATCAGCAGGTCACTTCCGACCCCACCTCCAGCGACCAGACTCGCGCCCGGATCAAGATGTTCCGCGCCCTGTTCGGCCGCGAGGGCGCGCCCTACGGCGATCACGTGGAGCTTTCGACCGGCCCGGACAAGGGCCCCGAGTGGCGCAGCCAGCACGGACCGGGTATGGATTTCGCCAGCACCCTGGCCCTGGGCGGAGTGATCGGAACAAAGTTCACCGAACTGGGGCCGGATGACGTGGTCCGCACCTGGGACAACAACAAGGGCGTTCTCAGCCTCTGGCAGAAATGGGAGGCCCTGTACGCGAAGCTGCGTCTGTACGAGGGCGAATATGAGAACCTCTACGATATCGCCTGGGACATCCCCGAGACCCACGTGGTGGCCAAAGGCGACACCCTCTACTATGCAGTGTTCGCTGAGAACTTCGACGGTGCGCTTCCGCTGCGCGGCCTGCAGGAGGGTCGCGCCTACACGCTAAACGACTACGGGAACGGAGACGCACCGCTGGGCGAGGTCACGGGCGGACCGCAGGCTGTGCTGAACGCCCACGTCCAGGAACAACTGCTCATCCGGGCCGTACCCCGCTGACTGAAATGCATATCATTAAAGAAAGGGAACAGTATGAAAGCTGACTTGTCCGGTTCAATGACAGCCGTGGGACACAAGGGTTTGAGCACAAGCGTGCTCGGACTGGCCTTGCTGCTCGCGGCCGCGTCTCCGGCTGCCCTGCGCGCCCAGACCGGCGGCACGGGAGCCCCCGAAACCCCGCGCATCATGTCCGTGCGGATGCTGTCGGCCCAGCCCCAGGAAAGCGCCGCCAGCACGATCTGGTACGACGATTTCAGCTCCGTCAAGAGTGAGTACACCGAAACCCAGAATGAGCTCGACACCCGGGAGGGATTCGGGGGCAAGGGCGGCTCGGTGCCCTGTATCTACGAAAAGGGGTCCCAGGGCACTGGCAACCGCAAACTGTTTTTCGGCGACAGCCCCTACGGCACCGTGGTCCGCCAGGGCGAGCATTTCGATGAGGTCTACTGGCGGGTCTATGTCCTGCACCAGTATGGCTGGACCGGCGGCGCCGAGGCCAAGCTCAGCCGTATCACCAGCATCGTCAACTGGAACTGGGCCCAGGCCATGATCGACCATGTCTGGGGTTCAAGCAACGAGACCCTCACCCTCGACCCGGTGAGCTGCGTCCAGGGCGACCGTGTGATGTCCACCACCTACAACGACTGGAACGCCATGCGCTGGCTGGGCAACTCGCCCCCCGCTCAGATGCCGATTTCCAGCAAGGCCGAATCGGGCTGGTGGGTCTGCGTGGAGGCCCGCTGCAAGCTCAACACCCTGGGGCAGTCGGACGGGGAGACGCAGCTATGGATCGACGGCCACCTGGAGACCGAGCGCCACAACATGAATTTCCGCGGCAGCTACAACGGGACCACTCTCAACGCCCTGTTCCTGGAAGCTTACTGGAACGATGGCTCGCCGGTCACCCAAATCCGCTGGCTTGACAATTTCGTGATCTCCACCGTGCCCATCGGTCCGGTGACCACCTCGGTCAACCCGACTCTGATCAAGATGCCCTACCACGGTCCGGGCACCCAGGCCGGATGGGAGGCGGAGCTGGCGCTTTCGCAGCAGGGCGGAGCAGTCTGGCACGGGGCCGTGCAGGGCAAGGCCGACACGTTGCGCGTGGACGGGGCCAGCGGGACATTCAGCGGATCGCTGGAGGGGAAAAACGCCCTCAACCAGGGCACCCGCTACTGGACCCGGGTGAGACAGAAGGGCTCGGACGGCGCCTGGTCCGAGTGGAGCCGCTGGCACCAGCCCTTTGTCACCGAGGGCCAGATCGAGACCGGTGCTCTTAACTGCGACTGGAACGGGGACGGCCACGCCACGCTTCTGGATGTGATCTCTTACC
>CAYLSM010000182.1:0-9644 GCA_964386505.1 uncultured Gemmatimonadales bacterium | reverse complement strand
GCTACACTTTCCGCGTGATCGCCGAACGGGCCTATGCCTACCAGGAGCCGGCCGGGTTCGACTACCTCAACTACCTGTTCCGCACCCAGGCGGCCCAGACCGACAGCCGCGTGGTCGAGGAGGGCAACGCCTACAACGTGCTTCTCTGGTGGGATGCCGACAAGGCCGGCAGCACTTTCACCGCCCTGCCCACGCGCAAGCTGTTCAGCCGGGACGGGACCGGGATGGTGTTCTGGCGCACCGGCTGGGGCGAGGACGACACGTTCGTGTTTTTCAAGTGCGGCGACTATTTCGAGGACCACGGCCATTTCGACCAGGGCCACCTGGAGGTGTTCCGCCACAAGCCCTTGCTGATAGAGGCCGGGGCTTACGAGGGTGATTTCAGCGGCACCTACCGTCTGAATTTCTACCACCGCACAATCGCCCACAACAGCCTTCTGGTGGTCAACCCCGCCTCGAGCGCGGATGAGGGCGGCCAGCGCGTGTTCTCTGTCCAGAACCACGCCACGCTCGAAAGCTGGAAAGCCGACCCGACTGTCCAGACCGGGGATATCAAGGACTACCGCGACAACGGCTACTGGAGCTTCGTCTCGGGTGACCTGACCAAGGCTTACACCTCCCAGCAGCTCAGCAAGGCCGTGCGCGAGGTGGCCTGGATAGGCGAGCGGTTCCTGGTGGTGGTGGACAATGTTGTCCTGGCCTCCACCAGCCTTCAGCCTAAAATCCTCTGGCACTATACCGTGCGGCCGCAGATCGAGGGACGGCGTTTCAGCGTGGCGGACGGCGGAGGGGTGGCCACGGTGAGCGTGCTCGCCCCGGCTGAGGCCGAGATCGACACCGTGGCGGAGTACCACGTGGGCAGCGCCTATTACCCGCCCCCGGACCCGCGTCCCGAGCTGGGGGTGGGACGGGCCGAGGTGACTGTGAAACACCCCTCCGGAACGGAGCAGGTTTTCGTGCAGGTGATCGAGGTGGGAGATGCTGGCCAGGCCCCGGCCGAGGTCTCGCTGGACAACTCGGGCGGGAGCCTGCGGGTGAACCTTCCCACCGGCAGCCTGGTCCTGAGCGGCCCGGCCGGTGCACGTGAGAAAGTGGATTTCGAGGCAAAACGGCTGGAGCCGGCTGGTGACTACGACGGCAGCGGGGCGCTGGGTCTGAGCGACCTGCGGAGCTATGTCAACCTGGCTCGCAGCGAGCCGCTGAATCCGCTGCTCGATTTCAACGGTGACGGCAGCCGCTCGCTGCTGGACGCGCTCGACCTTCTGCTGACCATCGCAGGGCACAGCCTGACCGGGCTCTGAGACCTGCCCGACGGTGGATATTCCCCGAGCGAGGAGAGTGGGCATGGACAAAGAAGACAAACTGGAGCATCTTTCTGCCACCCGCAAGTGGGCGCACGGACGGCTCCTCAAGCTGGAGTCACCGGTCTACCGGGCTTTCCTGGAGATGGAGCGCGTGGCCTTTGCCGACGGCGCCCTGGAAAGGCGCCAGAAAGAGTTGATTGCCCTGGGTATCTCGGTGGTTCTCGACTGCGAATCCTGCATGCAGTGGCACATCGAGCAGGCAGTGCGGGCCGGGGCCACCCAGGGCCAGGTGCTGGAGGCTCTGGAGGTGGGGATCGAGATGGGCGGCGGTCCGGCCACAGTGGCGGTGCGTTTCGCCCTCACAGTCATGGACCACGTGTTCGGCCTCTCGCGGCCGCATAATCAGGAATCGACGCACGAATAACAACTCCCTTTCAGTCCAGCTGTCCCACCCCGGATGGAGATAAGCCATGCGCAGGCTGAGGTCGTTCCTCCTGTTTCCGCTTCTCTGCTTCCAGAGCGCCCCGGCGGCCTCCACCGCCGTCCCCCACGCGGTGCCCACATTCGAGTGCCTGGGAATCTATTACCCCGTGAGCCTGGACAAGCCCGGTGAGTGCGGTTTGCGCTACCGCGTGGCCGGCAGCGAGGCCTGGCGCACTGGCCTGCCGCTATGGTACGACAGCCGTAACAAGGAGTTCCGGGGAAGCCTGGTCGGGCTCACCCCCGGCACGGAGTACGAGATCGGCCTGAGCCTGGCGAGCAAGGAGGTGTTGTTCCGGGCCGCCACCCGCAGCGACAGTTTTCCGGCCGGCAAGGTTACGGCCCTGGCCGGTGGGGTGAGCGATTCCACGCTCGTGGTGAACGAAAGCGGAACCGAAAAAGCCTGGCATGTGATCGAGCCGGCCGCGGGCGCGCGCACGGTGATCGACTGCGAGAAAACAGCCGAGAACAACGTTGTTATCGACGCGGACTTTGTGGTGCTGCGCGGGCTGGAACTGCGCGGGGCGGCGCGGGATGCCATTGTCATCCGCAAGGGCCGTCATGACATAGTGATCGAGGACTGCCGTATCAGCGGCTGGGGCCATGGCGACCGCGAGGTGGCCTGGCTGAGCGATGAGGACAGCGCGGTGCAGGCCTGGGAGGGAGCCGCCGGTCTGGTGATCCAGCGCAACCGGATCGAGAACCCCACCGGCTGGACCAACGACTGGGACACCGGTCATCCCTCCGGCCCCCAGGCGGTCAGCCTCTGGAACTCCGGCGGCGGCAACATCATCCGCTACAACGAGATCGTGACCATGGACGATCACGGGTTCAACGACGCTATCGGCGGTGGGAGCAATTACAGCTTCGAAGGCAGCCCCAACCGCGACTCCGACATCTACGGCAACTATATCGCCGGGGTGTGGGACGACGCGATCGAGAGCGAGGGCGCCAATATGAACGTGCGTATCTGGGGCAACTTCATCGAGCGCACTTTCACCGATATCGCCACGGCCTGCACCTCGCGCGGGCCGCTCTATATTTTCCGCAACGTGTTCGGCCTGTCGCGCCGCACCCATGTCGACCCCAGCGGCGGCCCGATGATCAAGCTGGGCGAGCACGGCGAATTCGGCGGGGGACGGCGCTACGTGTTCCACAACACCGCGCTCCAGCCACGCGGGGCGTTCAGCGCGTTCAGCACCCACCCGGCCACCAACACTGTCTCGCGCAACAACATCTTCGACTGCCACGGCCCCCTGGTCTACCAGTTGGGCGAGCCTGCCGCGGACATGGACTACGACCTGTTCACCGGGCTCAGCCTTGTCCGGGGCCTTGAACCGCACGACATAGGCGACAAGCCGTCTTTCGTGCCCTCCACGGGCCTTGAGTTCTACCTCGCCCCCACCACCACCCGGATCAAGTGGGGCACCACGGAGGTGAGCCACACCGGAAAAACCTGGCGCATCACGGACAAAATGGTGGTGATCGACAACCCGGCCATCGATGCCGGAGTGCGCCTGCCGGGTTTCAACGATGATTTCAGCGGCAAGGGGCCTGACCTGGGGGCATTCGAACGCGGACGGCCGCCGCTGGTGTTCGGCCGTCAGGGCCTGCGGCCGGGGAGCCCCGCACCCTGGGAGCGTTGAAGAAATGAAATAATACAGAGGCACGGTGGCCGTGTTTTGGTTTTTTCCTCCCCCTTTCCCAAAGGGGGAGTGAGGGGGATTTATCATGAAAAGGCACAGCAGGCCGTGCCTTTTCTATACACACCCCGTCGGCTGCGCCGCCACCCCTCTGCTAGAGGGGAAGAAAAGCAGACCACTCTGTCATCTGCACATGGATCGGGTGATGGCCAGACAAATCCCCTCTTGAGAGGGGTGCCCGCGCCAGCGGGCGGGGTGTGTAATGGCAGTGACAGGGAAAAGGTCACTTGGGCAAACACAAGGTTCACCCCTGCTGCATGCCCGTGGCATCGTCTGTATTTAGGGCTTTCCGGAGATAAAACAACAGGGGCACGGCATGCCGTGCCCCAACATTTACATTCCCTCTATATTCATCCCGCCTCGCGCCTCAGCGCAGGTCACGGATCCGCACCTGGATGTTCTTGTCCGGGGCCAGTATGGTCTTGAGCTGGCCGATCTCCGTGTTGCCATAATGGTAGGGATAGAGCACGCCGGGCTGGAGCATCCGGGCGGCGTTGGCCGCCATCTCCACGGTCATGGTGTAGGGCAGGTTGACCGGCAGGAAAGCGATGTCCACCCCCTTCAGGTTTTTCATCTCGGGGATGTCCTCCGTGTCCCCGGCGATGTAGACCCGTTTGTCGCCGAACGTGATTACATACCCGTTACCGTTGCCCTTGGGATGGAACGGTTGCCCGTCCTCCCGCTTGTGCTGGATGTTGTAGGCCGGAACGGCCTGGATCGTCAGTCCCAGGACCTCGGTTTTGTCGCCATTGGCCATGGCCTTGGCCCCCTCGACCCGGGCGGCCACCGCGGCGTTGGCTATCACCGGGGCACCCGGCTTGCGCGCCTGAGCCAGGGCCTCCGGATCGAAATGGTCACCGTGCTCGTGGGTAATCAGAATCAGGTCGCCCTTGGGCAGGCTCGAGTAGTCGCCGTAGCGGCCCACCGGGTCCACGTGGATCACTTTGCCTGCGAACTCGAACATCAACGTGCCATGGCCGACAAATGTGATGCGTAGTTTGCCCTGCCCGGTGTCGAAAGTATCGGCGGCATGCTCCGCGGCCTCCAGCGAGGCAGCGCCAAGCGTCAGGGTCAACACAGTCACACAAATTTTCAACAGCATATACACCTCCCTTTCACAGCGGGCGATTTCTTTCTTCCGGTATAATTTTAAAACCGGCCGGCGGTATAAGCAACCCATCCCCGGCCTCTCAATTATTTTGGCAATTTCCGTTCCTCAGACCGCGCGCTTTGAGAATTGTTCCCAACCCGGCTTGACAAACGCCCGTCCAGTCCTATCATTATTATTAGGTCGTGCTACTGCCGCCGGTTGTCAGCGGCGCCTTACGGCTCCACATGCTGTCTCTGCTGGAGACACACAACCATGCCGGGAAAGGAATTACCATGAAAATCAAGGCAGAGGAATACCTTGGCAGTGAGACCAAGTCTCTTCTGGAACACAAGTGCGCCACGATCAAAAAAGAGCAGCTTCACCTTCCCGGCCCCGATTTCATCGACCGGGTCTACCTGAGCACCGACCGCAACAACCGTGTGATCGGAAGCCTGCAATGGATGTTCTCGCACGGTCGCCTGGGCGGCACTGGCTATATGTCGATCCTGCCGGTGGACCAGGGTATCGAGCACACGGCCGGGGCCTCGTTCGGCCCGAACCCCGAGTATTTCGACCCCGAGAATATCGTGCGCCTGGCGGTCGAGGGCGGCTGCAACGCGGTGGCCTCCACTCTGGGCGTGCTGGGCGCGGTCAGCCGCAAGTGGGCGCACAAGATCCCGTTCATCCTCAAGATAAACCATAACGAGCTGCTCACCTATCCGACCAAGTACGACCAGCGTCTTTTCGCCAGCGTGGAGCAGGCCTGGGACATGGGCGCCGTGGCCGTGGGCGCCACGATCTACTTTGGCTCGGATGAGGCCGCGCGCCAGATCGAGGAGATCAGCCAGGCCTTTGCCCAGGCCCACGAGTTGGGACTGGCGACGATACTGTGGTGCTACCTGCGTAACAGTGATTTCAAGAAAGACGGCACCGACTACCACGTCTCCGCCGACATGACCGGCCAGGCCAACCACCTGGGCGTGACCATCGAGGCCGACATCATCAAGCAGAAACAGCCCGAGAACAACGGCGGGTTCAAGGCCCTCAAGTTCGGCAAAACCCACCCGGCCATGTATGACAAGCTCTGCACCGACCACCCGATCGACCTGACCCGCTACCAGGTGGCCAACTGCTACATGGGCCGCATGGGCCTGATCAACAGCGGTGGCGCCTCGGGAGCCAACGATTTCCACGAGGCCGTGCGCACCGCGGTGATCAACAAGCGCGCCGGCGGCACTGGCCTGATCTCGGGCCGCAAGGCGTTCCAGCGGCCGATGAAGGAGGGCGTGAAGCTCCTGGGAGCGATCCAGGATGTCTACCTGGACAAGTCCATCACAATCGCCTGAGCCATTGCAGCTTTAAAGCGGTCCCCCCCGGAAGGCCCCGTTCCCGTGCCGCGAGCACTGGAGCGGGGCCTGTTTTATTGACTGGTCCGCCGCTACCCGCCTATATTCTCTCCAACCGAACCTGGAGGGCAAGATGCAAGAGGCCGAAAGCCAGATCCGCGAGATGGTCGACCGGGAGACCCGCGCCTGGGACAATCAGGACGCCGAAGCCCTGGTGGAGCTGTTCCATCCGGACATGGTCTGGCCCTGGCCGCCGGGCCCGGAGGACCACGACCCTCTAACCTGGGTCTTCCCGCAGGGACGGTTCGACCGGGAGCGCTGGAAGCGGAGCTGGCAGGAGCTTTTCGACAGCCACGCGCTCGTACACAACCGGAGGACAATACGCCGGATCGTAGTCTCGCCGGAGCGGGACGGGGCTTTCGCGGTGGTGGATGTGGACACTCTCTGGAGTGACTGCGAGGGACGGGATTTCCATTGGAAAGGCCGCGCCTGCAAAGGCTACACCCTGGTAAACGGGGCCTGGAAACTGATTTACCACACCGGACTGCTCGAATATCCACCTTCCGAAGCCAATCCCAACCAACCCTGACCGGAGTGCCGGATGCCAAGTCTAAAGCGTTTCAGCGTTTTCGCTCTCGCCCTGCTCATACTCGCCGGCTGCGCGGCTAAACCGGAGTTCGATATCCTGATCTACGGCGGCACCTCGGCCGGGGTGGTGGCCGCGGTCGAGTCTGCCAAGCTGGGCCGCAAGGTGGTGCTCATCGAGCCGGGCCAGCACCTGGGCGGGCTCACCACCGGCGGCCTGGGGGCCACGGATATCGGCAACAAGGCGGCTATCGGCGGCCTCTCCCTGGATTTCTACCGTCAGGTGGCCGACCACTACCGCGCCGACAGCGCCTGGGTCCACGAGCAGCCAGCCGACTACCGCAGCGGACGGGGCTATGATGTGGATGCCGCCACGATGTGGACATTCGAGCCGCACGTGGCCGAGGCGATCATGGAGCGCTGGCTGGCCGGGTCCAAGGTGACCCTTCTGCGCGGCGAGCGTCTGGACCGCTTGGCCGGAGCGCTGGTCAAGGACGGGGCGCGGATCGTTTCGCTGCGGCTGGAGAGCGGGCGGGTGCTGGAAGCCGGGATGTATATCGACGCCAGCTACGAGGGTGACCTTCTGGCCGCGGCAGGGGTGAGCTATGTCGTGGGCCGCGAGGACAACAGCGAGTTTGGCGAGAGCCTGGACGGCGTGCAGACCGCCAATGCGATCTACCACCAGTTCGAGCTGCCGGTGAGCCCGTACGTGGTGCCCGGCGACCGCTCCAGCGGTCTTCTGCCAGGCATCAACGCGGATGGCCCGGGCGGGCCGGACGGCACCGGGGACAAAAAGGTCCAGGCCTACAATTTCCGGATGTGCCTGACTGATGTCCCTGAAAACCGCATTCCGTTCGAAAAGCCCGCCGGGTACGACAGCCTGGTCTATGAGCCGTTGCTGCGCTATTTCGAGGCCGGCTACCGGGCGATCCCCTGGGGCCCGACCATGATGCCCAACCGCAAGACCGACACCAACAACAACAAGGGTTTCAGCACGGATTTCATCGGGCAGAACTACGCTTATCCCGAGGCCGGCTACGCCGAACGTGAGAAAATAATCCAGGCGCACGAGGCATACCAGAAAGGCCTGATGTGGACCCTGGCCAACAGCCCGCGCGTACCGGACTCGATCCGGGCCGAGGTGGGGCGCTGGGGCCTGGCCGCGGATGAGTTCACCGACAACGGCGGCTGGCCGCGCCAGATTTACGTGCGCGAGGCCCGCCGCATGCGCGGCGAGTACGTGATGACCCAGCACAACTGCCAGGGGCACGAGACAGCCACTGACCCGGTGGGACTGGCCGCCTACACCATGGACAGCCACAATATACAGCGCTGGGTAGATTCCACCGGCAGCCTGCGCAACGAGGGCGATGTTCAGGTGGGCGGGTTCCCGCCCTACCCAATCTCATACCGCGCGATCCTGCCCAAGGCAGCCGATTGCACCAACCTTCTGGTGCCGGTCTGCCTGTCGGCCACGCACATCGCCTACGGTTCGATCCGCATGGAGCCGGTGTTCATGGTGCTGGCCCAGAGCGCGGCCAACGCCGCCGATCTGGCCCTGAGCGCAGGTTCCACGGTCCAGGCGGTCGATTACTCCAAGCTGCGCCAGCGTCTGCTCGATCAGGGGCAGACCCTGGAATGGACTGGCAGCGGCGAGACACACTGAGCGCGGCCCACAGCCTCCGGGGCTGAACACGCGGGCCGGTCCGCCCTGAACGGCGGGCCGGCCCTTGCTGTATCCCACTGTATTCCGAGGTTGCGTATTCCGGCTGAATTGCGCTATAATTGCAAACAATCTCTCACGCGCTCCATAGACTGTCACTGGATGGTGTTGCGATGGAAGAAAGCTCTTTTGAAAGCCGGCTGGCCGCAGCCGTGGCTCAGAAACTGGGGGTAGAGCCTGACAGCCTGGTGTTCCAGAGCGTGCCCAGCGGCAAGTACAACACCACCTGGCGTCTGCAGACAGGCCAGTGCGCACTGGCGGTGCGGGTCGCTCCGCCTGACCGCCGCGAGATCAACCTGTTTTACGAATGGCGGATGATGCGTCAGGAGCCCGGCCTGCACCGCCTTCTCCATGAGCGCACCCGCATGCCTGCGCCGGAAATCCTGCACTGGGATTTCAGCCACAGCCTTCTGGAGCGCGATTTCGTGATCATGCGCTGGTGCGAGGGCGCCCCGGTGGCAGCCTGCCCGGGGCTGAGAAGTTCCGCCTGGGCGAGGACCCTGGGCGAGCTGGGCGAGCGTCTGGCCGAGGTTCACGGCCTGCGCGAGTCCCGTTACGGCTACCTGGGCGAGCACGCTCCAATGCAACCCCAGAGCGACTGGAACGCCGCCTTTACCGTGATGTGGAACAGTCTGCTGGATGACATCCTGGGCTGCGGCGGCTACAGCCGCGCCGAGGCGGATGCCATGCGCCGTCTGCTGGAACGGCGGCTCGATTGTTTCACCCGGTGTGAACCGCCCTCTCTGCTGCACATGGACATCTGGGCCCAGAACATCCTGATCCGGCCGGATGGAGGCCTGATCTGCCTTCTGGACTGGGACCGCGCCCTCTGGGGCGACCCGGAGATCGAGTTCGCAGTCCTGGATTTCTGCGGCATCTCGGAGCCGGCATTCTGGGAGGGCTACGGCCGCCGCCGCGAGAACGACCCCGCGGCCCGCGTGCGGCTGGGGTTCTACCTTCTGTACGAAATCCAGAAATACATTTTCATCCGCCGGGTTCGCGGCGGCAACCCCACTCTCGCCGACAGCTACCGTCGGCAGAGCCTCGATCTGGCCGTGCGCCTGGGCCTGGAGCTTTAGCCCGCCCGCATTTCTCTCCCTACTTTCCGTTCCACATCCGGATAAGGCTCATGTCGGCCTTGAGCCGTTCCCTGGAAAAAGTGCTCAACAGCTTGCGCGCCTTTTCCGGGTCCCTGGCCCCCACGCTTAGCGCCAGAGCCTCGTTCTGGCCCTGCACGGCGAAAGCCGCGGTCTCGAAAGCCTGGCATTGCTCGACACAGTTCCGGTGTTTCGCGTTGTAGGCGGCATCCAGACGGCTGTCCCAGTCGGTCACCAGGCCGAGCGCCTTGTTCAACTGCGGCTTGGTCTCGACGAACTTGGGGTTCTCATTCTTCGTGTCGTATGCCAGCTCAGC
>CAYLSM010000181.1:0-9654 GCA_964386505.1 uncultured Gemmatimonadales bacterium | reverse complement strand
GCGAACCGTGACACGCCCAGGGTGCTGCTTGCCGCGGCGGGGCGGCCGGAGGCGGGCGCCCGCTACTGGATCAAGCACGGCCCCCTGGTCAACGCGGACGGACTGCGGCTCAGCAACCAGGCACAGGGCAAGGAATTCACATTCAAGAAAGAGACCCCGGCCTCAACGCAGACGGGCCGCAAGCCGCAGGGTCAGCAGCCCGGGGGACGCCAGCGATGAGAGCCGCCGCTCTGTTCTTTCTGCTGAGCCTGGCCCTCCCGTTGGGCCTTGCCGCCCAGTGGACCCAGTTCGCCGAAACCAACCGGGCGAGGGCCATCGAGCTGTCGCCGGATGGGAGCGCGCTCTGGTGCGCCACCCGCGGCGGGCTGGTCCGCTACGACATCACACGTCAGATCTGGCGCTCTTTCGGCCGCAACGAGGGCCTTCCCGCCACCAACCTCAATGCCCTGCTGGTCATGCCGGATGGCTTTCTGGTCCTGGGCAGCGAAGAGATGGGCCTTATCCTGGGCACCGGCAGCGGCCGCTGGACACGCGCCGGGTCGTTCGACGGGCTGCCGGGCGAGCGCGTGCTCTGCCTGGCCCGCGCCGCCGGTGGCGACGGGTTGCGGTTCTGGGCCGGCACCGGTTCCGGGGCGCGCCAGTTCAGCCTGGAGGGCGGAGCGGTGGGCCCGGTGAGCGGCAGCCGTATCCTGCTGGAGGATGCCGTGGTCTACGACATCGCCTGCGCGGCGGACGGCACGGTCTGGTTCGGATCGAGCACCGGGCTGTGGCGTCTGAGCACGAGCGGCTCGCTGCGGCGTTTCGGTGCTGCCGAGGGCGTGGGCGCACTGACCGTGAACGCGGTGGAGATTATCTCCGACGGTTCCCTTTACGCCGCCTGGAACGATACCGTGAAAGTACTGGCCGGCGAGCAGTTCATCCCGGATAACGCCCCGAACGGCCGCCGCACCGTGACTGCCCTGAGCGCGCTGGAGGCGGGCGACACAGCCCCGCGCCTGGCCCTGGCCGCCGGTGGTCACCTCTACCTGCGCGATGCGCAGGGCTGGAGCGAGGTCCAGCCACCCTTCGCAGTCACCACGCTCGGCCCGGCCCTGGAGACTGACGGCCTGCCGGTGGCGGGTACGGACGGCGCGGGGCTGCTGCTGCCGGAGTCGAACCAGTACAGCGTGCTCGATATTCCCGGCCCGCTCTATAACCTTCTCACCCGCGTGGCCGTGGACAGCCGCGGCACGGTCTGGTGCTCCAGCGCCAGCGACGCCACGCCGCGCGCCTCGGTGGGCCTCAACCGCTGGGACGGGCAAACCTGGACACATTTCACCGAGGCCAACAGCCCCCTGCTCATGAACATGATCGCCTCGCTCAACGTCGGGCCGGACGGACGCCTCTACCTGGGCACCTGGTTCGGCCCCACCATTATCGGCAGCGGGGGGTTCAACATATTGGATGACAAGGGCACAGCCGACAGCACGGACGACCGCTGGGAGACATATACCGCCAACGAGACACCGCTTTCCATGGGCGTGATCCGCGGCGACATGGCTTTCGACTCCTCAGGCGGGGTCTGGGTCGGCAGCCAGTTCAACCAGACTCAGCCGGGCGGGCTGGAGCGTTTCGACACGAAAAACCTCACTTTCACCAGCTACTCCGAATCTCTTTCCGAGCGGGCCGTGCGCTGCGTGGCCGCGGATGGCCTGGGCAATGTCTGGATCGGCTACCAGCACAACGGACTGGGCGTGATCCCCGGCGGGTTCGAGGGCGGGGCTTCCACGCGGCAGGTAAGCTCTTTCGCCACCGCCTTGGGCGAGGTGGGCGTGCTGGATATGGCGGTCGACCCGGCCAACCGGCTCTGGATTGTCACCGCTGCCAAGGCGGTGGTGCTCAATTTCCAGGAGAACGCCGCGGATGAGAGCTTTTTCAACTACACCGAGGTCAAGCCCCCGGATTTCGGCGGGCTGGCCGCCAATGCAGTGGCCCTGCAAGGGATCGAGGCGGCCTGGTTCGCCACGGATGACGGTCTCTGGCGCTACGACATCAGCACCGGCGCCTGGAAAGTGTTCAACCGCGGCAACAGCGGAATAGCCTCGGACCGGGTGTATGATGTGGCCCTGGACCCGGCGCGCAATCTGGTCTGGGCCGCCACGGCGGATGGCCTGGCCGCCCTGTCCCTGGACGATTCCCGCGAGGTTCCCGGCGGACGAAGCCAGGTGATCGTACGGCCCAATCCCTGGCGGCCGTTGGAGCAGGGCCAGCTGAACCTGGAGGGTATCCCGCGCTACAGCCGGGTGAGCATACTCACCGTTAGCGGCGAGACCGTGCGCGCTTTCGAGGCGCGTGAAACCAGCTCGGGCGTGCTGCTCTGGGACGGGGCCAACCAGGCGGGACATCTCTGCGCCGCGGGAGTATACCTGGTGCTGGTGCGCGCGGCGGACGGCTCCACCCTGACCGGCAAGGTGGCCTTGATCCGCTGAGGCCTGCTGTTCCTGGAAATAAGGAAGTGTTTTGCTGCAGGGGCGACCGGCCGGTTGACCCTGCATATTCTTTCGGATAGTCTATTGATTGGAAAGTCGAATGCCCCTCGAACTTGAAGAATATCCTGTGAGTGAAATAGAATCCTCCGCCTGGGACGGCCTCCTGGACCGGGCTGGCAGCTCCAGCCCGTTCATGCGCCACGCCTGGCTGCGCCTGATCGCCGCGGCCTGGCCCGGCTGGAACGTGCGGCTGGTCCTCTTGAGCGAGGGCGGGCATCTGGCCGGGGGCTTCCCCTGCGTGGACAGACGGGACAATTTAAGCCGCCAGTCGCACAGCCTTCCCTGGGGCACCCCGGCCGGACTGGTGCTGGAGAACCCCTACGACCGCACCGCCGCCGACCGTCTGGTGGAGTACTGGGCCCGCCGCCTGTCCGGTTGCCGCATGCCCCACCGCTTGGCCATGACCTTTGCCGAGGCCCGTCCCGCCGGCCTGGCCTGCTTCGAAAAACGCGGCTTCCGCCCCCTGCTTCAGCGTTCCCTGCTGGTGCCTGTGGCAGGACGGAACCTGGACCAGTGGGAGGCCTCGCTCAGCGACTCGGTGCGAAACCAGAACCGCCAGGCCATCCGCCGCGGGGCGATATTCTCGCGGGTAAGCTCCATGGCCGAGGTGCCGGACATCCTGCACCTGGCCGCCCTGACCGCGCACCGTCACAGCAGCCCCGGCCCGCAGCTCAGCGCCGATTTCTACCGTCTCCTGCTCGACCCCACCGGCCCGCTGGCCGGCAGCGGCGACCTGGTGCGGGTCTACAGCGTTCGGGTCGGCGACACTCCGGCGGCGTTCAGTGTCTGCCTCACCTGGAAGCGCCGTCTCTGGCTCTGGGACTACGGTGCGGATCAGAACCTGTTCCAGGCCCGGCCCAACAACCACATGTACCACCGGGTCATCGTAATGGCTTTCAGCGAGGGTCTGGAGGCGGTGGAACTGGGAGTGGTGCCGGACGGCGCCGACCGTCTGGCCGATTTCAAGCGTGGCTTCGGCGGGGTTCCCTACGAGCGCCTGACCCTGGTGGGCGCCTCCAACCTGTTCCGCTGCGGGGCGTTCCTGCGACGGGTGCTGCACCGCCGCCCCTGGAGCGGCTGAAATGGGCGCGCCGGGTTCGGCCAACGAGGCCTGGGCGCGCGAACGTGCCGCCCGGCTACTTCCCGGCGAGCCGTTCCGCTGGGAGCTTTACGAGCGGCGTCTGCGCGAGGTGCTGCCCGGGGCCGGGCTCTGGCTTGACCTGGGCGCTGGAGGCACGGATTTCATCCGCGAGAACGCCGATCTGGCTGCTGGAATAGCGGTGGACCTTGTCACTCCCACACACCTGTCCGGATCTTTCGTGGCGGCAGATATCCAGGCCCTGCCGTTCCGCGACAACTGCGCCGGGGCCCTGGCCCTGCGTTTCGTGGTCGAGCACCTGGAAGCTCCGCAGCGCGCCTGGGCCGAGTGCGCCCGCGTACTGCGCCCCGGAGGACGCCTTCTGCTCATCACCACCAACCGCCGCTCGCCCCTGGTGGCCCTGGCCGCTCTGGTCCCGGGAGGATTCCGCAGCGCGCTGATTGCCCGGCTCTACCGGGTGCCGCGCGAGGCCGTGCTGCCCACGCACCACCGCTGGAACATCCCGCGCCGGATGGAAGCCGCCCCGGCTGGGTTCCGCCTGGAGCGGCTCGAATTCGTCGAGGCCCTGGACTGGAGCCGCCGCTGGATGTTCCGCTGTCTGCTGGCCCTGGCCCGCCTGACCCGCGGCCCACGCCTGCGCCGCCTGCGCAGCAACATCCTGGCCCTCTACGTGCGACAGGAGCAACCCGTCCCATGAGCAAGCGCCGTCCCGGGAAAATCCTCGTCCTCTATAGCTGGGACCGCCTCTGGTCCCTGGGCCCCGGCAGCGGCAGCCCGGATTTTCACCTCTCGCTGAGCGCCCTGGGCGAGGTCTTCACACGGGTGACAGTGGTACACCCCGCGGGCGCGGGCTGCCTGGCGGGTGAGCTTCCCCCCGGCGTGGAGGCGGTGAGTTTCCCCTGGCCGGAACGGATTTTCTCGTTCTCGCGTCTGGCCGGGCGCTCCTGGTTGCGCCGCCCGGCCTTTGCCCTGGACTGGCTGCTCCGGCTGGCAACCTACTGGTTGTTCAATGTGAAAGCCGGGCGGACCGCCCGGCGTGTGGCGTCGAAAGACAATTACAGCCTCGTGGCGGCCTACGGTTTCATGGGCGTGCGCGCGGCGGAGAGTATCGCCCGGAGCCTCGGCGCGCCGCTGATTGTCCGTTTGTTCGGAGTGTCGCTGGGCCTCAAGGGCTGGTCGCCGCTGGTGCGGCTGGCCCAGTTCGAGGAGGTGCTCTCGTTCCGCTGCAGCGCCGCGCGCTGGGTGGTGACCGAGGACGGCTCGGGCGGGGCGGCTGCCGCCGCAAAGATGGGCGTGCCAGCAGAGCGTGTGGTGAGCCTTCTGTGCGGCGTGGAGCGTCCCTCCACTCTGCCTTCCTGCCCGGACCGCTCCGCCTGGCGCACCGGTCTGGGCCTGCCCGCCGACTGCCGGGTGGTGCTGCGGGTCTGCCGTCTCTGGGCCCAGCAGCGGGTGGAACGCCTGATCGAGACCCTGCCGCGGAGACTTCCGGATGGCGCCCCTGTGGCGGCGGTGGTGGTGGGTGACGGCCCTGAGCGGGCGAGCCTGGAGCGCCTGGCCGCACGCCTGGGCAAGCGCGTGCTGTTCACCGGCGCCATGACCCAGGCCGAGCTTACCGCGCACTACCTGGGCGCCGACCTCTACGCAGCCACCGCCGACCGCACCAATCTGACCAACAGCGTGCTGGAGGCGCTCTGCCACGGGCTGCCGGTGCTTGCGCTTGAGATGGGCGAGGTGAGCCGGGTGGTGCGGGACGGGGTTAACGGGCGGCTGGTGGCCTGGAACGGGCCATCCGGCCTGGAGTCCGCCCTGACCGGGCTTCTGGCCGACAATCAGCGTCTGGCAGTCCTGGCCGAGGGCGCCCGACGCACGGCCGCGGAGCTGATCCCGGATTTCGCCGAGCGCAAGCGCCGGGAGGTGGAGGCTTTCAGCCTGGAGGAAGAAATATTAATCTGCTGCCGGCCGGATTGAACCGGTGGGGAATTTGCAGTATTATATAGCGGACCGACAGTCCGTAGCAGGGCGGAAATAAACGCCCCCACTCAATCTGTTCCTCCGCCAGGACAGCATCCCATGACCCAGACCCTCCCAAGCCCCGCGCAACCGCTCCGCCTGCTCGTGATGGCCAGCGCGGATGTCGTGCATACCCGGCGCTGGGTGAGCTATTTCCGTTCCCGCGGCCACACAGTGCAGCTCGTGAGCCTGGAGCCCTCGCCCGGGCACGACCTGGAGGAGAAAGTCCTGCCCACCGCGTTCCTGCGTCCCATGGCGCTGCGCTACAGCCTGGCCGCACCCTCCCTGGCGCATATCGTGCACCGTTTCCGGCCGGACCTGGTCAACGCCCACTACGTGCCGGGCTATGGGTTCCTGGCCGCGCTGGTGCGCTCGGCCCGCCCCCTGGCCGTGACCTGCTGGGGCTCCGACCTGCTGGTAAACGCCGGCCGCAGCCCGCTGCACCGTCTCCGGACCGCTCTGGTTCTGCGCGCGGGGGCGCTGTTCACCTGTGACGCCACCGTGCTGGCCGATAAGCTGCTCGCGTTCAAAGTGGAAAGCGAGCGGATCATCTGCTCGCCGCTGGGGATTGAAAGTCAGACATTCTTCCCGGCCGATCCGCAGCCCGAGCCGCCCGTTGCGCGCTGCGGCGAGCCGGGGCGTCCGTTCTCGATAATCAGCACGCGGCGCCTGGAGCCGGTCTATGGCGTGGACACCTTGCTGCGAGCCACCCTGATCCTGCGCGAGGCGGGCTGGAACTTTCAGCTTTCCGTGGTGGGAGAGGGAAGCGAGAGGGAAAAGCTGGAGCATTTCGCCGGCTATTACGGACTGGGGGACCGCCTGAGCGGGTTCCACGGCTGGCTCGACCCGCCCTGCCTGGCCGCCGCCTTGCGCGCCTCGGATATCTATGTGTCGTGCAGCCGCTCGGACGGGGCCTCGGTCTCACTTCTCGAGGCCATGGCCTGCGGGGCTTTCCCGGTGGTAAGCGACATTCCAGGCAACCGCGAATGGGTGGGCGACGGGGTCAACGGTCTGCTGTTCCCACCCGGCGATTTCGGCCGTCTCTCCGAGTGCCTGCGTCGCGCCATGACCGACCACGACCTGCGCCGAAGGGCGCGCAGCCACAACCTGAAACTGATCACAGCACGGGCTTTGTGGGAAAACAACATGCAGGTGGTCGAGGAACGTTTCATCCGCCTGGTGCGGGATTCTCAGGCTGGGGCGTTGTCGCGGGGAAGGCAGAACGGGCAGAAACCGGTGGAGCGGTCGTAGTCCCAGCAGCGGCGGAACGAGCCGAACGGCGGAGCGTCGCCCAGCACGCAGTCCTCATCGAAATCCAGGCAGAGCCGCTCGACTTTCACGCGCTGGTCCTCGTGACGGATCTCGCCGGGGCTGTCCGGGCGCAGAAGGTCTTTCATCGCACCCCCTCCTCGTACGGAATCGGGTCCTCCACCCCGGCTTCACGGAACGCGCGCAGCCGAAGGGCGCAACTGTCGCAGTGTCCGCAGGCGCGCTGTTCGGACTGGTAGCAGCTCCAGGTCAGTTCGAACGGCACCCCCAGCGACAGACCCAATTTCACGATCTCACACTTCTTCATCCCGATCAGCGGGGTGCGGATGTCGATCCGCGTGCCGGGACGGGTGCCCAGGTCCACCGCGCGCTCGAAGGCCTCGAAGAAGGCGCGCCGGCAGTCGGGATAGCCGCTGGAGTCCTGCTCCACAGCCCCGATGAAGACCGCACCCGCACCCTGCACCTCGGCCCAGGCCACTGCGGCCGAAAGGATCTGCGCGTTGCGGAACGGCACATAGGTGCTGGGAATGGAGGGATTGGAAAGGTCGGCCTCAGGCACGGCCAGGGCCGGGTCGGTCAGGCTCGACCCGCCGATGGCGCGAAGGTGGTCCAGGCGGATCAGCAGGGTCCCGGCAGCCCCGAAATGCGCGGCCAGACGGCTGAAACGCTCGCGTTCGGCGGCCTCGGTGCGCTGACCGTAATCGGCGTGCAGAAAATACACCCGCGCGTGGTCACGGCAGGCCAGTGCCGCACAGACCGCGCTGTCCATCCCGCCGCTGGCGCAGACCACCGCGCTACCCGATTTATCCGTCATTTGACGGCTCCTGAAATATAGGTGTTTCTCTCAATATTTCTCCCCTGTGCCCGACCGGTTAAATATGCGTACAGCGGCCTCCGGACGCAAGAGTGACTCATTCAGGTCCATCTTGACAAAGCCTGTCAAGAACCGATATTTTAGCTTAACGAATAAACCGTGTCGCAGGGTGCGGCGCAGTGCGGAGTTTTGTATCAGCTTAAGGAGGCCTCCCGTTGATTAAACTCGGACTTTGCAGCGTGACTTTCCGCAAGATGAGCGTGGACGAGGTTATCCGCACCGCCCGTGAGACCGGCCTGCAGGCGATCGAATGGGGCGGGGATGTCCACGTACCGCCCGCCCTGGGAGCGGAGGGTATCCGCCAGATCGCGTCCAAATGCGCCGCTGCGGGCCTGGCAACCCCGAGCTACGGCTCGTATTTCAATGTTTTCGAGCACGATCCCGCCGCTTTCGTCCCGGTGCTGGAGGCAGCCGCGGCCCTGGGCGCGCAGGTCATCCGCCTCTGGGCCGGCTGGATCGAAGCGGCCGAGATGAACGACGAGCAACTGGCCAAGATAGTCGCTACAACACGCGCCATCGCCGACCAGGCCGCCGCGCGCAAGGTCAAGGTGGCTTTCGAGTTCCACAACAACACCCCGACCCATGGCGGCGACTACGCTCTCAAGCTCCTGCGCGCCATCGGCCACCCGAATGTCTTCTCCTACTGGCAGGTGCTGCCCTTCGACAGCTTCGAGAAAAGCCTGGACAACCTGGACAAGGTGCTGCCCTACCTGGTGATGGTGCACATGCAGAACCCGCAGGGCATGGATGACCTGGGCCCCCTGGCCGACCGTGAGAAGGACTGGCGCGGCTATATCGGCAAACTCAAGGCGGCCGGCTGGCAGGGCACCATGTTCTTCGAGTTCAACCTGGACAACAGTCCGTCGCAACTGGCAAAGGATGCGGCTTTCATCCAGCGGATGCTCGAAGAAGTCTGAACCGGCCAAGCCTGGAACACAAAAGCGGAGGGGCGGGTCAGTTGACCCGCCCCTCCGCTTTTTCAATTTCAGCCGCAGCTCAACTGACCGCGGTGATCGCGGTGACCGAGACGATGTCATCCACAGAGCAGCCGCGCGACAGGTCGTTCACCGGCTTGGCGATGCCCTGGATCAGCGGGCCGTAGGCCTCGGCTCCGGCCAGGCGCTGGGTCAGCTTGTAGGCGATGTTGCCGGCGTTGAGGTCGGGGAAGATCAGGATGTTGGCCTTGCCGCCCACCGGGCTGCCGGGGGCCTTGCTGGCCGCCACTTTCTCGATCAGGGCGGCATCACCCTGCAGCTCGCCGTCCACGATAATGTCCGGCCGTTTCTCTTTGACCAGGTTCGTAGCGTTGACCACCTTGTCCACTAGGGCGTGGCTGGCGCTGCCCTTGGTGGAGAAACTGAGCATGGCCACGCGCGGCTCCACGCCCAGCATGGTGCGGAACGTGTCGGCGGTGGTTATAGCGATCTCGGCGAGCTCCTGCACGTTCGGATCGATCACCAGACCGCTGTCGGCGTAGAACAGCACGCCGTCGGCGCCCCAGCGCGGGTCGGGATGGACCATCATGAAGAAGCTGGAGACAATGCTGATTCCGGGGCGGGTCTTGATAATCTGCAGCGCGGGCTTGAGCGTTGCGGCGGTGGTGCACTGCGCCCCGGCCACGTAGCCGTGGGCCAGGTCCTCCTTGACCAGCATGGCGGCGAAATACATATGGGTCTTGAGCGTCTCCACCGCCTGCTCCTCGGTCATGCCCTTGGCCTTGCGCAGCTCGTAAAGGCGTCCGGCCAGGCGGCCGGCCAGCTCGGTGCCCTGCACCGGGATGATCTCGGCTCCGCTGACATCCGCGCCAACCTTTTTGGCTGGGTCGGGATAAACCCAAAAGAAGCGCCATCTTTGATCTAGACTTTGATCTGATC
>CAYLSM010000180.1:0-9703 GCA_964386505.1 uncultured Gemmatimonadales bacterium | reverse complement strand
CGCGGAGGACGGGATAATCCAGGATATCGACGAGATGCTGGAGCGGCTGGCCCCACGCGGCCCCGACTACCGTCACCACCGCACGGGCGAGGACAACGGGGACGCCCACCTGAAAAGCATTCTGGTACACCACCAGGTGATCCTGCCGGTCACGGACGGTAAATTGGACCTGGGGCCCTGGCAACAGGTGTACTATGGGGAATTCGATGGGTGCAGGAAAAAGCGTGTGATTATAAAACTTATTGGAGAATAATAAATTAAGCGGATACAAACCTGCGGAATACTCAGCGCTCCTTGAGCAGCTCCAGATCCAGCTTGTAGTAGGGCACGGCCAGCTCTCGCGCCTGCGGGACCAGCTTGCCCCAGACCGAATTCACCCGCTCGCTGTACCATTTCCGCCCGGACGCGTGATCGAACCCCCGCACACTGAAAATGTAGTACAGCCAGTAGACCGGGTCGGCCAGTTGCGCCAGTCCATCCGCGTTGGAGAGGCATATCTGCTCCGGGGTGCCCTCCCCCAGGCCCAGCGGCGCCGAATGGGTGCGGATCGCCGCCTGCACCGCCTCGATCCAGTCCCGCCCGTTACCGTCACGCTCCAGGATTTCCCCGGCCAGCTCGGCCCCGCGCTCGGCATGCGCGGCCAGGCAGGAGAAATCGAGCACCGCGGCCAGGTCGTGCAGGTAGACCGCGGCCAGAAGGATGTCCCGATCCGCGCCCAAGCTGCCCGCAAGCTGAAGGGCGAAGCGCTCCACCAGCAGGATATGCCGCTCGTAGAAAGCCGGCCCGAAACGGTTGGCCGGCTCGTTGCATTTCTGCTGGATCAGCTCGCGGTAATTTTTGACCATTATCGGGTCGCCTGCACGCTTAAAGCGTTCAATTGAAATTTCTATGCGTTCAATCCGCCTGAATTTCCACACCGTATAATACCGTCGACAAACTTGAAAGCCGTCTCTCACTTCCCGTTGTTGGGCAGACTGTCGACCAGACGGATGAACACGCTGCCGATCTCGGCCCCGTTGTACGAGGCCACAATCGGGTATTCCACCCCCTGGCCGTCCGTGCTGAACCGCGCCAGAAGGCCCTGGCTGGTATTGATCTTGTAGCCGCGGTCCTCACCGGTGTTGTTGCGGGTGTCGCCCACGAAACCCTTGAAATTCACCTGCAGCCCGTCCCCGGGCCCCGGCTTGTCGATCACCGCCTCGGCGATCTCCAGCACCGCGCCTTTTTTAACCTCCAGGCTCTGGCCGTTCTGAATCTCGTGCCTCTCTCCGTCCACCAGCACGGTGATGAATACCAGGCTCGGGCGCTGCTCCACCAGGTCGATAACACGCGAGGGCCGCTGGACGGCTTTGCCAGCCGTCTCGGCCTGGCTGAGCGCGATATTCACCGTGGCGCACTTGTACGAGTCCTTGCGGATAACCACCCGGGTCGGATAGGTGATGGTGTATGGTTTGCCCATGTCGTTGATCCCGCCCTGGCCCAGGATGTCGGCCGAAAGGCCGCGCGAGTAGTTCATGTCCACGTGCTCGATGATGATGCGGTCACCGGGGTTGAGCAGCAGGGTCTCGCCGTCCTTGAGCGCCACCCGCTCGTTGCCGTTGATCAGTACGATCAGGTGATTGAGCTGCGGCTTCTCGACCAGGATTTTCGGGTTCTGGGGCACGATCCCGAACTCCTCCATGAACGCGTTGATCACCATGGATTTCTGTCGTATTTTCAGCTCGTTGGAGGGAATTTCTTTCGAGCTTTCGACCCCGAATGCCGGGATTTCGTGCTGGGTCAAGGAATAGTAGGTGGCGCTGCGCCGCTGTTCCTTGTGCGGGCTGCTTTCGCTCAAGGTGTTGTGGTTGTTGAAATGGAACTTGTATTCCGGCTCCGGGATATCGCGGTTGACCCGCTCGCAGATACGGTTGGCTATCGTCCCCAGCTCGATGCGCTTGCCGCTGGTCGGTCCCACGTAGAGATCGGCGTCCGCGATGATCGACTGGCCGAAACGCATCGGGTTGTGCATGTCGTCCACGTAATCCGGACGGTAGAACCCGCTGCCGTCGTGAAGGTTCAGCAGCACGTCGCTCCGGTTGATCAGATCTTTCAGTATCTCCACGATGCGGGCCTCGTAGTCGGCGGCCTGCAACTCGGCGAACTTGCGGTTCATGTCCCCGTTGGGGCCGCGCTGGTTGAGCAGGATCGCGTAGAAATTGGCCCGCGGCACCACGATCAGGTTGCCCTTTTTAAGCGACAGGTCGGCGTAGGTGTCGGCGGCCAGGTAGCCCCCCGGCTCATCGCCCTGAATGCCGCCTATCAGCATCATGGTCGGACCCGGCTCGTAGCCCAGAATCTCATAGACATGCAGTTCGTAGTCCGTGTTCTCGAAATAGGTCTTATGCACGGTCTCGGCCTGCAACCCGGTGGCGATCAACAGGCAGACCAGTGTCAGGGCCATCGCTCGGCAACATTTCTCTTTCAGTCTCATGTTCTCTCTTCGCGCTCGCTTGAACGTTTCTATCTAAGCCCGTCGCCGGGTGGTTGTCAGTGCATGCAGCAATGCTTGTACTTGCGTCCCGAGCCGCAGGGACAAGGGTCGTTCCGCCCGGCCGGGATTATCGCCGCCGTGGCTGCGGGCTGCTGTTCCGCCCGCACCTTACGGGCCAGCTCCTCCAGTGCTCCGCGGGCGTGGTCCAGGAACAGAAGGATGCCCTCGCAGAGGTGGCTGCGCCGTCCGAAGCTGCCGCCGCCCCCGGCCAGACGGTCCTTGGGGCAGCCGCCACGGCAGAGGTCCAGGTGGCGGCAGCGGGAACATTGGGCCGGCCAGGCTGCCTTGAGCCGGGCGAACGAGTCCTCCCGGTCCGAAAGCAGAAGCTCGGCCAGCGGGGTCGCGGTCAGGTTGCCAAGGCAATGGCGGCGGCTGACAAAGAAATCACACGGGTAGACCTCGCCGTCCTTCTCCACCACCAGGTAATGGTCGCAGCGGGCGCCCATATCGCAGAGGCTGATCCGCGTGTCCCCGGCGAGCCTCGCCACCAGGGCGTCGAATAGCCGGATCGAGACCCGGCGCGTGTCACCCTGCCCGATCCACGCGTCGAACACCTCGCACAGGAACCGTCCCCAGCCCGCCGGGCTCACGCTCTCGGCCGTAGGGGCGCCGCTGTCCCGCTCGTACTCCACGCAGGGGATGAACTGCAGGAAATCGAAACCCTCGCCGGTCAGCCAGCGGTAGATTTCCCCTCCCCGGCCGCACGAGTCGGCGCTCACCAGGCTGAGGATGTTGAACTCCACGCCGTGGTCGCGCAGCCGGCCGGCGTTCTGCATCACCCGTTCGAAAGTGCCCTTGCCCCGGCGGTCGCGGCGGTGACGGTCGTGCACCTCGGCCGGGCCATCCAGGCTCAGGCCCACCAGGAAACGGTAGCGGGCCAGGAACTGCGCCCACTCGTCATCCAGCAGAAGGCCGTTGGTCTGGAGGGCGTTGGCCACGCTCTGCCCGCCGCGTCCGAAACGCTGTTGCGCCTCCACGGCGCGGCGGTAGAAATCCAGCCCGGCCAGGGTCGGCTCGCCGCCCTGCCAGGTGAACACGCTGGTGGGGAATCCGTAACCCAGGAAATCCTGCACCATCGCCTCGAGGATTTCCTGCGGCATGACCGCGGGACGATCACCGCCCAGGGCCTCGTCCGTGCCCAGGTAGAAACAGTAGCGGCAGTCCAGGTTGCAGCGGCTGCCGACCGGCTTGATCAGCAGGGAAAACGGTTTCAATCCAGCCTGCACCTTCAGTCCTTTCCTCCACCGCCACCGGTCCTGTCGGTCCCGGGCCGTCCTGCCATTCTTACACTCCGCAGCGGAGTATGTGTCGCCGCGACGGAGGAATCCTAAGCGCTCGAACCAATGGCCGGAGTAACTATAAAACCATTTCCGGGCCGGGTAAAGGGCTTTAGTCCGTCCCGGGCTCGGCACGATCCGTGAAAAGCGTTAGAAGATATGGAATAAGGCGGATTGAGGCTGGAGACTGGGCCGCCGGGGGGCTATGAAATGGCTGGTCCGCTCCGGTCGGAGAGCGCGGAAAAGACCGCAGCTTTGAGTTCATCCGAAACATAGGGCTTGAACACCGCCCCGTGGAAACCGTAAGCGGTGTAATCGGCAATGACCTCATCGTTGGAGTAGCCGCTCGACACCAGGGCTTGCACCCGCGGGTCCAGTTCTCGCAGGCGGGCTACAGTCTGACGGCCGCCCATGCCGCCGGGTACTGTCAAGTCCAGGATCACCAGGTCGAACGGCCGCCCGTCCCTGAGCGCAGCGCCGTAGATGCGGATCGCGTCCTCGCCGTCCGGGGCCGTCTCCACCTCCAGGCCGAACCTGGTCAGAATGCGCAGGGAGATATTCCTGACCGCCGGATCGTCATCCATCACCAGCACCCGCCCGCTGAGCGTGGACGGGAAATTCCGGGACAGACCGGACACGGCGGGCTGCACGTGCACGGCCGGCAGAAGGATATTGAATGTCGCTCCGCCGCCGTTGCCCGATTCCACCTCGATCCGGCCGCCGTGGCGACGGATGATCGAATAGGCGGTGGTAAGGCCCAGGCCGTTGCCCTTGGGCTTGGTGCTGAAATAGGGGTCGAAGATCTTTTTCTGCATTTCCGGGCTGATCCCCGGTCCCTGGTCCCGGATCGAGATTCGGATATAGTCCCCGGCCGGAAGATCGGTCTCGAGATCCTCGGCCAGGCGGACATTCTCGGCCCGCACGGTTATCACTCCACCGTCGATCATGGCCTGGTGGGCGTTGATCAGGATGTTGTTCAGCACCTGGCTGATCTGCCCGGGGTCGGCCTCGATGGGCCAGAGGTCCGGTGCCAGGTGGGTCTTGCACTTGGAACTGGAGCCGGTGAGCGAGAAACTCACCGCCTCGCGGATCAATGTGTCCGGTGCGAGGACTTTCTTGACCGGAGCGCCGCCCCGCGAGAAAGTGAGAAGCTGTTGTGTCAGCTCCCGGGCTTTCTGGCTGGCTAATTCGGCATCGGCCAGGATTTCGAGCGGGTCCATCCCGCTGGCAAAGGAATCGGGATCGGACAGGCATTCACGCGCCAGGGAAAGGTTGCCCAGGATGGCGGTGAGGAAGTTGTTGAAATCGTGGGCGATGCCCCCGGCCAGCACCCCGATCGATTCGATCTTCGATATTTTGGCCTGCTCCTCCTGCAGGCGTTTCAGCTCGCTGATATCGCGCGCCAGGCCGATGAGACCGAGTACCTCGCCTGTGGCCCCGAAATAAGGGGTCTTGAGCGTATCAAACAGGATTATTTCCCCGGCCGCACTCTCGACCGGCTCTTCGATGCGCAGAAGATGGCCGCTGCTGATGACCATTATGTCCTGGCTGCGGAAATATTCCGCACGTTCCGGCGAAAGCAGGTCAAAATCGGTCCGGCCTATCATCTGTTCCTTACCATGTCCCATGAACCGGCAGAAGGCTTCGTTGCAGTCGACGTAACGGCCCTCGATGTCCTTGTAGAAAATCAGGTCCCGCAACCCGTTTATAAGTCCCTCCATCTGCGAGTGGGCTTTATGGGCCTCGGCCTCGGCCAGCTCACGCTCACGCACCTCCTCTTTCAGCTTGAGGTTGCTGAAACCCATCTCGGAGAGCATTTCGGCGACCTGCGAGAGGTAGCGCAGGTATTTTTCCACGGTTTCGCGGGGCAGCACCGGGACTTTTTCCAGGGCTTGCAGATAATCCTCCACCGGGAAACCGTAACGCTCGGCCTGGCTGCGGAAAAACTCGGGGTCAGGTGGGTTGTCGGTGAAAAACATCTGGCCGGAGAAGAAAGTCGCCACATGCTCGCCCTGGATACGGATGGGCATGGCGATATCCCAGAGGCCGTTCTTGCAGCGGTAGGTTACATAGTTGCTTTCACGAAGGCGGCTCTTGATATAGGCGTCGCTCTCGCGGCAGAACTGGGCGGTCACCGCCTGGCAGCGATGATAACGTGTGCAGATCCTCTGCCAGCCGGTGGCGATCAGGATGTTTTCCTCGGTGTCGAGCACGGCCAGGGTCAGGCCGGTGGCCTCGCTGAACAGGCGCATCATCTGTTCCAGCCGGACCAGGTCGACCAGCTCGGGGAAAGTGAATTTCGGCATCTGGCGGCACCGCAGAAAGGTTAGTCCATGCCCGAAAGCAAAGCCCATATCTCATTATATTTTTTCGCAAACCCCGACGCAAGTTCTCGGGAAAAATCGGGGAATTCTTTTGTTGACATACAATAAAATGCTACGGAATGTTGTCGATGATTCAATTAAATGACGAACGTTGTCTGAAAAATTTTGCACCAAACGCGCCAAATGTGCTCAAACGCTCCATCTGCGCTGGATATTTATAGTAAGTGTTATTATAGTGGCGAGTGTGACTTTCAAACGCCGACGCACAGCCGGACAAATTGCCACCACCCGTGCGGGGAGGGGAAAATGGGTAGTTTGAAGAAGCCTGAAATCCAGCAGTCCAGCGGCATGAGCCTCGACAGTTGCAGAGTGGACCTGACCAACCGCTGCACGTCCGATTCGCTTTTCCTGCGTCTCCGGGGTGAAAAAGGGACCAAGATTGTCCCGCGCTGCACCTTCTATCCAAAGGTGGACACCACTGTCAGCCGCCAGGGCTTCAAGGCCGACAGCAGCATCGCCTCCCTCAGCCGGGACAGCCTTCTGCTGAGCGATTCCACGGCCTGGCAGAACCTGAAAATCAATCCGGGCGGACAGATTGTGAGCGGGGTGCTGGAGGTGTTGTTTGACATAAGCGGCCCGGCAGGGACGGAGCAGAGGAAACACCGGATCGATATCAAGGCCACCGAGGCGGAGGTGTACCGCGGCGAGACTTCGGCTAAAGACATAAATGTGGAGCTGCGCTACAAGTCCGATGCGACAAAATACTACGAGCAGGTGGCGCCCAACCTGGTGCGGTTCCGCGGCCCGGCCGGCTGCAAAGTCTACTTGAACATGAGTTTCGATGGTCAAAGCTGCGGCCACAAACACCACGTGGATAGTACGAACGTGAAAGCCACCGGGAGCTTCAGTATGTTCAAGTCCAACGGTGAATCGATGTTCACGCTGGACGGCGGCCGGGGTGGAATGAGTGTCGACTACACCAGCTACGGGGTGTGCGGGAACGTTTCAGTAAAGGCGCGGTTTGTTCACCCCAAGTACGGTCAACTGGCCGAGAAGAGCTTTAAGATACTTGTACGGTATCCTGGGACTTTGATCGAGCTTGAAGAATCAGATACTATTCATTTAGTCGGAGACAATACTTGGCACCCTGAAAATCATTATGGTAAACCTGAGTTGGTAGCAGCACTAAAATCTTTGGCGAAAGCTTTCGTTAAGGCTTGTAGTGACGGAGAATTCAACGCTTATTGGCCTGTCAATAGAGTTAATATATCAAAGTTTAAAAAGCATCCCTCTGATGGACGATGGGGATTGACTGATTTATTGAATCCTGGATTCGTTGAACCTGTTCAACCTGAAATATGGAAGTTACAAGTCAACGATATGAGCCTGGTTTGTGGTGGCAGGTTCGACTGTTGCAGTAATAGCAGGGACAACCCCGCTCCCTTCCTGGCCCCGCATCAATTGCATATGTTTGGCGATCATGCTGATATCCGAGCTTGGGAATACTCTACGAAGCAGAATTATTGGTTGTCACAGAATTTTGGATTACATGGGCTTAGGGGCGATAGAGAGTACGAGGGACAAATAAATAGAGATCACTGGCATTGCACGCTATTGCAGCTTTAATCGCCTTCTTCATTTTCGACAAGCAGCCACCATTTACCAGCATGGTGATAAAAAACCGCAGAGTATTTATCTATGGTTATATCGTCTATCCCCTCGTGATCAAGAGGGAAAAGAGGCTTTTCTTCTGTGTTCCGAAGTACGAAATACTTACCGATGTAGGTAGGGTCTGCCTTGCGGATAATACGTGCAAACACAAAGGCCCCGTCCCCCTCGTGTTGCATGTAGTCGAGGTTGTTTTCGGGAGAGAAAAGGGTCGTGTCAGGGACAAAACCATCCCGAAAGACAATAATTTGTGAAGTGGCATTTTTTGAAGCCAGCACTGCCCAACTGGTTTCACCGGCTTTGTAGAACTCTCCGGCAAGAACATTGTGGGGATTTTGATCTCCGAAAGATTGAATGATCGAGAAACCCTCTTTTCCCAGCCAACCGGCCGCCCAGGCCGGCAAATTTGGGAAAGCGGAAGGGGGTAGACAAGGCACCTCCCTGGCCGCGGCCTCCCAGATGTCCATCGGTATCGTAGGCGGCTTGTAGCATTCCCCGGGCAGATGGAGCCGCTCGCCGTTGGTGAAATACAGCCCTCCGCCGCCCGGAATGGCATGGCTGACATCCAGGCCGTCGTGCTCGATCTTGAACGTCGTGTCCGGCGCGCCGAACCGCCGGGCATCGGACAGGATTCGTTCCGGGCTGTAGTGCTCGACCCGGCGGTAATAGCCGAACTTGCCCTCGCCCAGGTACTCCAGGTAATCCCGGTCCGGGGCCGGGTAGAGCGAGAGGGTGTCCTCGGGGTTACAGCCGCGGAAGATGAGGATACGGGAGATATGCTCCTTGGAGGCCAGGACCACCCAGTCGGTGACCGCCGGGTCGAACAGGTGGGCGTCGAAATAGTTGGAAGGGAAGACCTCCCACATAGAATACTGCGGGATGCTGTAGCCCTCCCGGATCAGCCAGTGCAGTACGGCGGGTGGTATGAAAGGGGTGCCCAGGCTGTCGATGGTTTGGAGCGAGAGCATGGGTATGCTGTCCAGGGCGTTTTGCCAGTCCCGCTCCGTGAGGGCGGACTTGTAGTCGCGGATGGTCTTTCTTTTAGGAACTGGGACAGTGTCGGCCAACGAAGCCTCCGCCACGGCGCTGTCCTGTTCCACCTGTGCCGCCATGGCCTGCGGCGCGGGGGTGGCCGCCGGTTGCGGCTTTTCCCCGCAGGCTGCGCCCAGCAGGGCCAGGCAGAGCAGAGTTGACAGTGTCCGGGCGCGCACTTGGGGCCTCCGGCTGGGGTAAGGGCGCGGCAGTGGGGAATTCGCCGCCAGCTTAACCGAAACGGATTAGGCTGTCAAGAAAAATAATTACTTTGCCCGCGCTCTCAACACAAGAAAGCCCCCGCCGGGAACGCTCCGGCGGGGGCGGCGCCACATACCAATTTGGTTTTTTCCTGCGCTCTTACGTTCCGGCCGGCCGGCTTTTCATCAATTGTAAGCTGCCGGATAGTTATCAAACCTCGGCGTTGCTTTTTCAGCGATGGGCGGGCGGGGCCAGCGAGTCCGGCACCCCGCACTTGTAGGTGCGTCCACGCAACTGCTTGACGAAGTCCGCTTTCGCCTTGTCGATCCAGGCCGGGTCGGTCATGAGGTCGAGGCCGCCGCCGGCCAACACTTTGGCCGCCACCAGCATCCCCTTGTCCCCCACAGGCGAGCCGACCGCGCTCACGGTCTGCCAGGCGTGCCAGGGCGCTTTTTTGACCGCGCAGGCCGTGCTGAGACAACCGTAGGGCACGCACCAGCTCACGTCCCCGTCATCCGTGCTCCCGCTGCCGAAGACCCACTTGTCCTGCGGCGCGAGTTCCAGCTTGCCTACTGTCGTGTCCAGGGGGATCGAGTCGGGCTTGTCGAAGCTTTTCGACAGCTCACGCGCGAACTCCCAGTCGGCGGAGTCGAAACGCGGCGGCCCCA
>CAYLSM010000179.1:0-9735 GCA_964386505.1 uncultured Gemmatimonadales bacterium | reverse complement strand
CCAGACCCAGACCGGCCAGGATAACCAGCCACGCAAGGCTTTTTCTCGCTCTAAGCAACATATTCGTCTCCGCACGCGGAAAGTCGGCTCAATACGGCTCACCCAGCTCACAAGTGATAATACACTGGAACGTGCGGCGCGTTCGAGCCAAAAACGCCGGAAAGCACGGGACTGCCGGGATCAGCGTTTGACCACGAACCGGGTGTTGCGCTGTGTCATCCGTCCGGCCAGATTCAGGTCCTCCACCCGCACCGACAGCTCGTACAGCCCGTCCGGGTTGTCCGAGATGTCGATTGCCACCTCCTCCTGCACCAGGTCCCGTCCCGAGGGCCGACGGGTCTTCTCGGCCGACAGGACCACCCTTTCCTGGCCCGGACCACGGCCGGCCAGGGACTTGAACGTGTCGAGCACAGCTCCGAACACGTTGCGGTCGCGCTTGACCGTGCTGACCACGTAGGTGATCCGGTAGCGGCAGTTGCCGTCCGCCGCCGGGGTCAGGTTGTATATCTCCTGGTAGGCGAACATCTTGTCTGTCGGATGAAACACCCTGGAGGGGTTCGGATATATCTCCAGGCCGTAACGTTTGAATTTACTCGAATCGACCGGCGAGGCAAAGATATTCTGCGCGGTCAGGATCTGGCTCGACTGCAGCGAATCCCCGTCGAACGAGTCCATCTGCAGGTTGCCGTTGTACAGGCCCACCGACTCGCCGTTCTGTATCTTGATGAAATAGCGGTAATCCCCGGCCGGGAGATCGAGGTGGCCCAGGTCGAGCACCAGACGGTCCACCAGGTCGTGGGGGTTGATCGCGCTCTTGTGCTGCTCGGTCTTGTCGATCCGCCCCACCTGACGCCAGTGGCTGTCGTAGAGCATCAACTCGAACGCGATATCGTAGTAGTAGGCGTCCGGCTGGCGCGAATAGCTGATGTCCCGTCCCGGCACGCCCAGGTAGAACTCCAGGTCGCCCTGACGGCCCGGGCGGCCGCGGAAACTGACCAGGTCGTAGTAGGAGCGCAGGACGTGGCTGTAGGGAGCCTCCACGCTCTCGCTGTTCAGGGCGCGGCGGATGGCCAGGGCGTTGGTGGCCTCCTCCTCCATCAGGGAAAACGGATCGCCGGGATGGTTGAACAGGCGGAAATAGAGCCCGTCGCCCACCTCCTCGCGAGAGGAGTACAGCTCGCGTATCCAGTTCAGGCGGATGGCCTCCTCGTCATCCCGCGGGTAGACATTCCCGTCGATGTCGGCGATGAAATCGCTGGGACGCCCTACCACCGAGGACAGGGCGGTAATGAGCTGGTATTCGCTGTTGCCGTTCAGTCCGGCGAAATGCAGCATCAGGTCGGGTGTGTTCTGACGGTAGTAGATCCAGGTCTCGTTGGGCAGAAGCCCCTCGCCGATGTGGGTCAGGATACGGTCCGGGCGGCCGTGGCGGATGAAGACCAGGCCCCGGTCATCGTAGGGCACGTCCACATCCGGGTAGGTGGCTGCCAGGGGGCCGAGCGAGGGGTTGCGCTGGGCGAACGGCACGTGGTAAAGGCTGTCGGCCACGGAGAGGCGAAAATAGTGGCGCAGCATGCGCATGCCGGGCGACAGGTCGAGGTCGTGGTCGCGGCGGAACCAGAAATCGCGGAAAAACTGCTCGGCCTGGGCGGGCGGGGTCTGATCGAACTGCTCGCGCTCGTCCTCGTCCGCCAGCATCACCACGTCGTCCCAGTAGGCCTTGAACTCAGCCCGGGTGGTGATCGCCTGCACCCCTCGCCAGTACAGACGGATCGCCTTGTCGTAGTTGTGCCGCCGCAGGCTGATCTTGGCCAGCTCCAGTCCGGCCAGCGGGTCAACACGGCCCTTCTCGTTCTCGATCACCTCGGAAAGCACTTTCTCGGCCGAGTCGAGGTGTCCCAGGGCCTTGTTCAGCGAGGCCAGCTTGAAACCCAGGTCGCGGTTGAGGCCGCCCAGGTTGGAGGCGGTCTGGAGCTGGGCCAGGGCGGTCTGAAGGTCGTCGCGACCGAAGCGGCGCATGTAGCCGGAACCCAGCCAGTAATGGGCCTCGGCGCTGCCCGGGGCCAGTTCCACGGCCTTGCTGAAACAGTCGATCGCCCGCGAGACATCGTCCCAGTTGAACCATCGCTCCACGATCCGGATCAGGCGCGCCCGCTTGTCCTCGCGCTCCAGGTAGCAGCGCCCCACCCCGATCCAGGCCTTGGCATCGCCGGGGGCCAGCTCGAGCGCCCGGTCGAACGCCTGGCGCGCCAGGTCCTGGTCATCCTGCTCCAGACGGCTGAAACCCAGACGCAGCAGGGAATTGAGCTGAACGGCCAGGCTGTCGCGCTGCACCACTGTCGACACCGCGGGAGCGGGCAGGCTGTCCGGCGCGGCGACAGCAGCGGCCGGGACTGGGGCAGCGACGCACAGGCCCAGGACAACAACGTATTTCAGAGAAGCACGCATCGGCGCAGGGTCCGGTCGAACGGCAGGCTCAACGCCGGGCAGCACAAGGCCCGGCCGGACACACGCTGTCCCGGACGGGCCGATCGCAGCCGGCGGGTCCGGGCCAGCGGCAGTGGAAAACAAGCGGGGGCAAAAAGTATCTTCCGCCCCCGCATCGCGTTACCAAATGATTTTAACACCCGGCACGGCTCAGGTCAATCCCGAGCCGTAGACATCCAGCAGCATCTGGTTGTTGGGCGAGCGGGTCTCGCCGATTGAGGTCACATACACACCGGGCTTGTCCACCAGCGGGCAGACATGCTCGCACATGCCGCAGCCCACGCACAGGTGTGGGTCGATATGCGGCTGCTTGACCGTGATCCGGTTCTCGCCCGAGCTGTCCAGGACCTCGACCTCCTCGAACCAGATCGCTTTCTTGGGCGTGGGGCAGACCTCCTCGCAGACTATGCAATTGTGCCCCTGGCTGTAAGGGATGCAGCGGTTCTTGTCGAAGAACGCCAGCCCGATCTTGGTCTGGTGTTTCTGCTCCAGGCTCAGTTTCTGGATCGCCTGGGTCGGGCAGACCTGGCCGCAGAGGGTGCAATTGTATTCGCAGTAGCCCTGCTGCATTTTCAGGTACGGCGTCCAGAACCCCTCCAGCCCGGCCTCCATCAGGGTGGGCTGGATCGCGTTCTTGATGCAGACTTTCATGCACTCGCCGCACTTGATGCAGCGGTGCAGGAACTCGGCCTCGTCCACCGCTCCGGGCGGGCGGATCAGACCCGGATTGAATTTCTTCGATTCCTTGACCGCCTCGCCCGAGGCGTAGGGCGCCATCTTGCGCGGGTCGATCCGGGCCAGGGCCACCGCACCCACCGCCGCTCCCATCGCCGCCACCACGTGACGCTTGCCGTAGTCCACGCCGCGTTCGGTCTTGCCGGGTATACCGAAGCCGAACGAGAGCGAATGGCTGGGGCAGGATTCGATGCAGTTCCAGCAGTATAGGCACTCGGTGCGCAGCCAGCTTTCGCTCGACTGCGGCTCGCAGGCGCCCTCACAATTGCGGCTGCACAGGTTGCAGTTGGTGCAGGTTTCTTTGTTGACCTTGAGCTTCAGGAAATTGAAACGGCTGAGCAAGCCCAGCAGAGCGCCCAGCGGGCAGAGGAATCGGCACCAGAAACGACGCCGCACCTGGTTCAGCACCGCGATGCCGGTGAAGATGAGCCCGATGAAAAGGCCCTGGTAGAAATAGGGCTGTTCGAACGAGAGCACCCAGCGGCGCAGGAAACTGAACGCCGGCTCGATGATCGCGTTCAGCCAGGGCAGGTCGAGGGCGAACAGCGGGTAGAACGCCGCGCGCACCAGCCAGTTGAACACCGGGTTGACCGCCAGACCGAACGAGCGGATAAGCACCGAAAACGGGTCGAGGAAGCCCACGATCTGAAGGCCCAGCGCCGAGGCGGCCAGGAAAAAGAACACCGCCACGTACTTCCAGCTCTGGCGCTTGTCGTAGCGGTTGCGGGCGATCTTGTCCTTTACCTTGCGCTTGTTGTGGCTCAGCAGGTGGTTGAGCGTGCCCATCGGGCAGACCCAGCCGCAGAAAAAGCGGCCCAGGCTCACTGTGAGGCCCACCACCACCAGACTCCAGAGCAGCATGCGCGGAACGGCGTGCTGGGCCAGGAACGTGGAGGCAGCCACCAGGGGATCGAAATCGAAAAACACCTTGACCGGGTAGGCGATCGTATCGGTCCCCTTATACTCGGTCATGACCAGCAGAAAAAGAAACAGAATAAAGAACGCGCTCTGGCTGATCCGTCGTGCAGTGCGCATCAGAGGCTCACCTCCCGGACCAGTGACGCGTCAGGGCTGATCGATCCGAGGCCCATCTGCTGGCCCAGTGTCAGGTAGCGAATCTCGGCCGGGTCGATCCCGAACAGGCCGGCCGCACGGCTGTCGGCGGCCACCGGGTCGAGCGAGGCAATCACGGTATCGGTCTGCTTCACATCGGTCAGGCTCCCGCCCGAGGGGCCGTTGGCGGTCAGAATGCGCACGGCGTCGACCACGGTCAGGGTGGGTGCGAAGAAACGGGTCATCTCGGCGATGCTCAGGTGGACATCCTGGTGCAACTGGTTACGCCGCCCGCCCATCAAACCGTAGAAATTCTTCATGCCCACGGTCAGACGGCTCAGGCTGTGGTGCTTGGCGATGGGGGCGTTGATAATCTTGTCCACCTCCAGGGCCGGCTGATAGACCGGCCACTGCTTGATCAGCTCACCGCCCACCTCGGCTTTCTTGAAATTGAAATCCTCGACAAACGGGCACTCGGCCCCGGCCTTCTCGGCCGCTTCCTTGATCCCGCTGCGCACGTAGCAGCGCCGCGGATCGTTGATCGTGTTGTCCAGCACGTAGACCTTGGCCGCACCCGCCTCCAGGCAGAGAGTGACCAGGGTTGCCACCACGAACGGGTTGGTCGTGGCGGCCTGCTCGGGCACGCGGTCCCAGCCGATATTGGGCTTTATCATCACCTTGTCGCCGCGCGAGACGAACAGCCCCATACCGCCCAGCTCCTGGATCGCCCGGCGGGTGATCGCCTCGGGGTCGGCCCCGGTGGCCACGCTCAGCACCGGGCCGCCGGTCTTGACCGGCTCACGCCGCCGCTGCACCGCTGCATCGCCGGAGGTTCCTCCGCCACTGCCTTCAGTTTTCGCGCCGCCGCCGCAACCAGTCAGTCCGGCCGCCAGCGCGCCGGCTCCGAGCACTTTCAGAAACTCCTTGCGTCCGATCTGCATCTTTGTTTTCCTCCCTGCTCTCTAAACGGAATCGCCAACCGCTCAGATACATTTTAGTCAAAGTGTAAGGAAACACCGGTCTGGCAAGCTTTCAGGACGGACCGGTCACTCCCCCAGCAGTTGTTTCAGCATGGCCGAGGAGACCCCGGCTGGAGAGTCGAACAGGCCGTAGAGCGTGTCTCCGCGCAAAAGAACACGGTCCTCGCCCTGTTCCGCGCTGTAGGTCAGGACCACGGCGCCCTCGGATGTCAGGTGCCCGGACTGGTCAGCCGCGGCGCATTGAGCGTAGAAAGCGCCCAGGCGGCCCAGCGCTCTGCCCGCGGCGGACGAATCCGGGTAGCCCACCGCCAGCAGCCAGACCGAGCGCGGGTCGCCACCGCTCACATACTGGGCCAGCACCGCCGGCTGATTTGCGCTCAAGCCAAGAAGGTTACTTCCGCCCAGGTAATGGCAGGTGTTCAGGCCCAGGACACCCCGCACCAGGGTCTCGCTGCCCGGCAAACGGTCACCGGAGGGCAGCAGGGACATGACCGCGGGCAGCTCGCCCACCGTGCCGGGAAGCGCTCTCTCCACGCTGCGGCCCAGGGCGCGCACCGCGGCCTGGCTCTCCGGCCCCGGCCCCATCGACTGCAGGTCCACGAAATACGGCCCCTTGCAGAACACGAGCTGATAGTCGCTCTCCGCCCCGACCAGGCCGTAATCCGCCCGCTGGTAATCCTCCCGCCGCGAGACCGTGAACAGGCCGAAGGCTGCCTCCGGGTCGGTCATTTCGTACACCCCGACAATCACCAGGGCGCCCTCAGGCCCGATATACTCGCGGGTCAGGGAGCGCACGAAACCGAACTCACGGTATAGTTCCGCCCCGCCGTCCAGCAGTTCCGAAAGCCCCTCGCCGTCATATTCCTGCACCGAATCACCGGCGGACCAGCCCGCTGGCAGGCCGTGCGAGGGCAGCAGGGCGGTCTGTGACAGCTGCTCGGCGCCCTGGGGCGCAGACCCCGGCTGCGTGCGGCTGCAGGCGGCCGCGGCCAGGCAAGCTGCCGCCATGAGCAGCCGGCATGTCCTGCGAACAGAATCCCCCAGCCGTTCCGGATTGGCGCCGTTCATCCCACACTCCCGAAGTTCATGGCCCGGCCCCGGGCTCTCCGATCGGCTCTAACTTTTTGGCGGTACAATAATAAACGGGCCCTCAGGCAGAAATGCAACCTTTTTGTCAATTTCTTCCAGGCCCCATCCTGGCTCAATCCACCAGCGCGCTGAAATACTGAATGGTCGCGGCCAGCCCCGTCTCCAGGTCGGAAGATGGGGTGTAGCCCAAGCCACACAGGCGGGAGATGTCGGAGAAGCTGGCGTGGATGTCCCCGGGCCGCTCGTCGGCAAACACGATCTTCGAGCGCGAGCCGGTGATCTGGACAATCCGCTGGGCCAGTTCCAGGATCGTGATATACTCCCCGCGGCCCACGTTGTAGACATCCCGTCCGCGCTCGACTGCCAGCAGGATTGCCCGCACGAGATCTTTCACGTAGACGAAGTCGCGGACCTGGGTGCCATCGCCGAAGATCACGATGTCCTGGTGCCGCAGGGCGCGGTGGATAAAAATGGGCACCGCGGCCGCATAATGGCTGCCCGGGTCCTGGCGCGGCCCAAACACGTTGAAGAAACGCAGGCTCACCGTATCGAGTCCCCAGGCGTCACGGTACATCCGCAGGTAGTACTCGCCGTCCAGCTTGGTCACCGCATAGGGGCTCTTGGGCTCGGGCAGCATTCCCTCGCTCTTGGGGACCTGCGGATTGTCGCCGTAGACCGCCGCGCTGCTGGCCAGGACCACCTTGCGCACGCCGGCCCGTTTCGCCGCAGCCAGCACGTTCAGCGTGCCCAGGGTGTTGATCCGCACGCACTCGTCCGGGTGCTCCATGCTTTCGGGCACGCTGACCATCGCCGCCAGGTGAAAAACCAGCTCGACCCTGTCCATGGCAGCCGCCAGTTCTTCTGCCTCGGTGACCGAGCCGCGGTGGAAATCGCAATTCAGGCCTTCGAGGTTGCGCAGGTAGCCGGTGCGAAGGTTGTCCAGCACCCGCACCTCGGAGCCGGAGGCCGAAAAATGCTCCGCCAGATGGCTGCCGATAAAGCCCGCTCCACCGGTTATCAGGACACGCATGCGGACCTCATGTTAAAATTTATGTATCGGTTTTCTGGTCGTCCCTACCCGATTTTAGGCCGGGTGGCGGAAATAAATTCAAGTCTGCTGTCAAGTGGGGATTTATAACACATTTGTGCCATGAAATCAAGCCGGATCGCAAACCCCGCCGCTCGGAGACAGACGACCTAACCGCTGACCGGACAAGCCTGATACATTGACATTCCAGGCCGTTCCTGTTAGCTTTTTCCTTTCGCTGCCTTTCGCTGACAATCGAAACATAACGAAAGACAAACTACAAGTACTAAGGAGGAAAAGTTGGCCAAGACATTCGGGACCACACCCAAGACTGTGAAGCCGGTTGACACACCGAACCGCAAGATCAAGACCGCCATCCCGGTGCCCGAGTCGCTGAGCGTGATTCAGAGCCTGCGCCGCAACGAGCCGCTCTCGATGAGCGGCCAGCCGCTGGTGCTCTGGGACCACGCCCAGGGAGCGACGGTCTGGGACAAGTGGGGCAACCAGTGGATCGACTGGTCGAGCGGCGTGCTGATCACCAACGCCGGGCACAACCATCCCAAGATCAATCAGGCCATTATGGATCAGGTCAAGGGCGGTCTGCTCACCAGCTATTGTTTCCCGAACGATCCGCGCGCCGAGCTGGCCCAGCTCCTGGTGGATGTCACCCCGCCGTCCATGGACAAGGCTTTCATCCTTACCACCGGCAGCGAGACCGTGGAATGCGCGTTCAAGCTGATGCGCACCTACGGCCTGAAAAAGTACGGCAAGCACAAGATCACCGTGGTCTCGTTCGAGCGCGATTTCCACGGCCGCACCCTGGGTGCGCAGATGCTGGGCGGCAGCCCGGCCCTGAAGGAATGGATTGTCAACCTGGACCCGAACATTGTCCAGGTGCCGTTCCCGGACGGTTTCCGCACCCCGGACACCAGCTTCGAGTTGTTCGAGAAGTCGCTGGCCGCCAAGGGCATCACCCCGGACATGGTCGCCGGCGTGCTGATGGAGACCTACCAGGGCGGCGGCGCCAGTTTCGCGCCCCCCGCGTACGTGCAGGCGCTGCGCAAGTGGTGCGACGCCAACGGCGCACTGTTCTGCTGCGATGAGGTCCAGGCCGGTTTCGGCCGCTGCGGCACGCTGTTCGGCTGGGAGAACTACGGCATCCTGCCCGACCTGGCCTGTTTCGGAAAGGGTATTTCGAGCAGCCTGCCGATCTCGGCTGTGGTCGGACGCAAGGAAGTGATGGACCTGTACGGCCCGAACGAGATGACCAGCACCCACACCGGCAACCCGGTCTGCGCCGCCGCGGCGGTGGCCAATATCAAGGCCATCATTGAGGAGAAGATTGTCGAGCACGGCGCGGCCATGGGCCGTATCCTGCACGACGGACTCAAGGCCCTGCAGAAAAAGTTCCCGGCCGTGATCGGCTCGGTGCAGGGCAAGGGCATGGTGGCCGGGCTGCACATGGTCAAGAAAGGCGGCATCGAGCCGGACGGCGACCTGGCCTGGAACATCATCAACTCCTGCGTGGAAAAGGGCCTTCTGATGTTCGCCCCGGTGGGCGTGGGCAGCGCCACGGTGAAGATCAATCCGCCGCTGGTGATCGAGGAGAGCGCCCTGCGCGAGGGCTTGGCCGTGCTGGAAGAGGCGATCGCCGAGAACGTCTGAACGCGGAAGCTTTAAACAGAATTGCTAATGCGAGAAGGGGCGGCCGAAAGGTCGCCCCTTTTTGTCGGATGCCGGGACCACGGACGGCAAGTGACGAAGCAGGTTGTCAGGGATAGAAACGCTTTTGCAGGGGCACGGCATGCCGTGCCCGATTATCGGATTAAATCCCCCTCATTCCCCCTTTGTCAAAGGGGGAGGCCCGACGTCTGGGCGCGGTGCTCAGTTACTCGCCCGGCGGACATCCGGCATGCGGATCGCAGGGTTGGCTTTGACAAAGGTGCTGAACGTAAACTCGAACCGTCCGCCCGGCAACGTTATCAGGCTCAGGTTGGCCTGCCAGCAATGCAGGTCGCGGCTGAGGATGAAAGTCTGCCCCTGAAGGCCGCTGCGCGAGAAATTGTAGCTGCTTGAATATACCAGGTGCCAGTCGCGCGTCGGGTTGAACGTGAGCGACCAGCGCAGGTTCTGGTTGTTGCTCTGGCCGCCGCGCACCCGGTTCAGGGTGTGGCTCAGGTTTACGCTCCAGGGCATACTGCGGGCGTAGGACATGTCGCGCCGGTTCTCGTAGCGCTGCTGACGGGTCATGTCGAAAGCGCTGCCCTGGTAGTCGGGGTAGCGCTGGCTGTCGAGATATGCCTCCTCCTCCATCTCCGCCGTGCTGCCGCCGGCGACCGACAAAATCAAGAACCCTGCCGCGCG
>CAYLSM010000178.1:0-9926 GCA_964386505.1 uncultured Gemmatimonadales bacterium | reverse complement strand
CCCCGCCTGTTTCCCTTCTTTCCTTGACTGGTCCAACTGCCCCGGGTAGATTGAAACTCAGGTTCTATTTCCGGCGCCCAACGGCGTCTAATTCTGCAGTTGGAGGTACATGCATGCCAGCCGATGATTTCGAGGTCAGAATCCCGCAGTTCAACCTGCCGCAGTTCAACCGCAAGACCGTGTTCACGGTGATCGGAGTGGCGCTCCTGATCTGGATCGCCTCCGGTCTGTACAAGGTGGATGCGGATGAGCTGGGGGTGGTGTTGCGTTTCGGGCGGATACACACTGTGACCGAGCCGGGGCTCAACTACCACCTGCCGTTCCCTGTGGAGACCGTGCTCACCCCGCGGGTGACCGAGGTCAAGCGGGTGGAAATCGGGTTCCGCACCGTGGACCCCGGCCCGCCGGCGCAGTACGAGTCGATCCCCCAGGAAAGTCTGATGCTGACCGGGGATGAGAACATCGTGGATATCGACCTGATCGTGCAGTACAAGATCAAGGACCCGGCGGCTTACCTGTTTAAGGTGCGGGAGGTTGGCCGCACCGTGCAGAACGCGGCCGAGGCCTCGCTGCGCCAGGTGATCGGCAACCACAAGATCGATGAGGCGCTCACTGACGGAAAATTCCAGATCCAGAGCGAGATACAGGAAATACTGCAGCAGGTGCTCGACAGCTACAACGCCGGGGTGCTGGTGGTGGCGGTGCAATTACAGGATGTCCACCCGCCCGAGCAGGTGATCGCGGCGTTTAAGGACGTGGCCAGCGCCCTGGAGGACAAGAACAAGTTCATCAACCAGGCCCAGGGCTACCAGAACGACATCATTCCGCGCACCCGAGGCCACGCCACCGAGATCCTCCGTCAAGCCGAAAGCTACAGCCGCGAGCGTATCCTGCGCGCCGAGGGCGAGGCCGGACGGTTTAGCGAGGTGCTGGCCGAGTACGAGAAAGCCCCGGCTGTCACCGAGAAGCGCCTTTATATCGAGACCATGGAAAAGGTGCTGCCCGGACTCAGAAAATATATCGCCAAGGTGCCGGACGGCCAGGGGCTGATGCCTCTGCTGGACATGCGCGCCAATTCCCCCAAACCCTGAACCGGAGGCTGACATGCAGCGCAAAGCAGCGATCCTGGCCGCGATCCTAACCGCGGCGCTCCTGCTGTTTCTCGGCTCGGCCTACCGTCTCTGGGAAACCGAGCAGGTAGTTATAACCAAGTTCGGCGCACCGGTGCGCACTGTCACCGAGCCGGGCCTGCATTTCAAGATACCGTACATTCATAAGGCGCATTTTTTCGAGCGCCGACTCCTGGATTACGATACCTCGGCACGCGAGATATTGACCCAGGACAAGAAGACCCTGATCGTGGACAACTACGCCAAGTGGCGGATCACCGACCCGCTCAAGTTCCTGCAAGCCGTCCAGAACGTGGCTGGGGCGCAGAGCCGCCTTGACGACATCATCTATTCCGAGCTGCGCACCGAACTTGGCAAGCACATCTTCCACGACATCATCTCGGTCAACCGTCCGCAGATCATGGCCACTGTCACCCGGCTGAGCAACGAAAAGGCGGCTGAGTACGGCATCGAGGTGCTGGATGTGCGGATCAAGAGAGCCGACCTGCCCGCGGAGAACGAGATGGCGATATTCGCGCGCATGGAGGCCGAGCGTAAGCGTATCGCCAACCAGTACCGTTCCGAGGGCGAGGAAGAAGGCTTGAAGATAAGGGCCGAGACCGACAAGGAAGCCGTGATTATCCTGGCGGAGGCCGAGAAGCAGGCCCAGGAAATAAAGGGTGGTGGGGACGCGGGCGCAACCAAGATTTATGCTGCGGCTTACAACCGGAACCAGCGTTTCTACGGCCTCATACGCACCCTGGAGGCGTACCAGAAAACAATCGACTCCACCACGACCCTGATCCTCTCGCCGGATGCGGAATTCTTCCAGTACCTGTGGAGAAGCACGCCGAAATGATTTTGGAATATATGGCGTTTGTAGTGAAGACTTAAAGTGTGGTGTGAAGCTTCGAGAGTCTGAGATTCACAATGAAAAGGGAGGGGCACGGCATGCCGTGCCCCTTTTTTTTGCCTCACATTTTGCCACAGAGGGTGGTGCGTCGGCCCGGTGTGTGGCGTGTCTTGACTGGATTCGGTGCAGGGGCGGGTTTCAAACCCGCCCCTGAATTGCTTGGGCCCGAATTCAGTCGCAGGAACGAGATACATATCGCCTGAAAAAGATTGGGCACGCTGAAGCGTGCCCCTGCATTGCATCGGTGCATTGTTTCGTCATCTTTCGTCACTCACAGCAACGGCAGCTCGTTCTCGCCGAGCCTGTCCACCTCGCCCGGGTCGAAAAGCCCCAGCATCTGAGCCAACAGGCGGGCATCCTTGACCGCATTGCCGTCCCGGTGGTTGGTGAAAAACACCAGGGTCTTGTCCGTGTTCTGCTCCAGCCAGACCAGCTTGTCGCGCCAGGGTTCCAGTTCCTCGCGGCTGTACGAGTAATGGTAGCGTTCCCAGGGCTGCTCGTGACGGAACCACTTCTCGGCGTTGCGGCCGTGGAACCGCACGTAGCCAATAGTCCGGCAGGTTCGCACCACCTCGGGCGGCAGAAGGCCGGGAAGAGGCGGCTCATCCACGCAGCAGAGCGCGGCCCCGCGCTGTCGGAGCCACTCCCAGGCACTTTTCTGCCACCACTGGATGTTCCTGAATTCCACCACCGCGCGCTGACCCTCCAGGCGCTTGAGAAGATCATCCAGGAAATCCAGTTCGGCCTCGCCATGATGAAAACTGTAGGGGAACTGGAGCAGAACCGCAGCCAGTTTACCGCATTCCCGGAGCGGCTCCAGAAGAAGCATGAACTTGCGTAGAATGTCGGCGCTGTCATCTCCGCGCTGGTGGGTGATCCCCTGAAACGCTTTGACCGCCACGTTAAACCCATCGGGGGTGTATTCCGCCAGATTGCGGATCAGCGCCGGCGCAGGAAGGGCGTAGTAGCTGGAGTTCAGCTCCAGGGCCTTGAAATGCTCGGCGTAGAAAGCCAGGAAATCGCGCTGGCTAAGTTTTTTTGGATAGAACGCCCCGCGCCAGTCCGGGTACGAGAACCCGCTCGTGCCGATCAGGAGCATGCTCTGTCTTCTCCCGCAGGTTTCCTTTTACAAAGCCCGGCGCCCGGTTTATTATTTCAGGCAAGGATACAGTCGCTCCGGCCCGGACGCCATGCATCGGCAAGCCGAGGGAGCGGATTAAATTATACAGCACTGCGCCGGTCGGTAGCAAGACAAGCAAAGCCAGAGGGGAGAAAGCATGCCGCAGCCAGCCGATTTTCATCTCGCAGTCCAGTACTACCGTCAGCCCACACCCCTGCCCGCCGAGTGGGAGGAGGACCTCCGGCATGTCAAGCGCCTGGGGTTCACCGCGGTGCAGCTCAGGCCGCAGTGGGCCTGGCACGAGCCGGTGGAGGGCGCTTTCCGCTGGGATGACATCGACCGGCTTCTGGACCTTACCGGGAAAATCGGCCTCAAGGTGCTGTTCAAGTTCTTCGTGGAGAGCGCACCGGCCTGGCTGTTCCGTAACTACGAGGCCGTGCGGGTGACTCCTGACGGCCGTCCGATACCGCCGCGGGCGCGCGGCTCATTCTACGTGGGCGGCTGGTTTCCCTGTTTTGACCGCCCTCTGGTGCGCGAAAAGACCGAGAGTTTCGTGCGCGAAGGCGTGCTGCGTTACCGTGACCGAGATCATATCCTGGGCTGGCACCTCTGGAACGAGCCTCGTTGCCGTCCGTTCGAGGACTGCGCCTGCCCCGACTCCAACGCCCTGTTCCGGCGCTGGCTGGCCGACAATTTCGGCTCGCCCGAGGAGTACTCGGCCCGTTTCGGCACGGCGCTGGCCGACTGGGAGGACATAACCGCCCCACCGGACCAGAGCGCCTGCTACGATACCTGGCTCTGGCGTCAGTACCGCGCCTGGGCCGTGGCCGACCGTATCCGCTGGCTGTCTGGACTGGTGCGCGGCCTGGACTCGACGCGCCCGCTGTTCTGCCATGTAGGGTTCAACAGCGTGCTTCAGCCCTCGATTCTCGACACCTGCGATGACCGGCAGACTTCGAAGCATGTGGATGTCTACGGAACCAGCCTGCCGCACTGGACCGGCGATTTCCACACTTTTGCCCGGGTGGACCGTCCGGCCCTGTTCACCTATGCCGGCTACCGTGACGAGATGTTCCTTTACTCGCTCCAGGCGCGCTGGATCGCGGCGGTCAAGGACTATTTCTGGGTCAACGAGATCTACGGCAACAGCTGGAACTACATGGCCGAGGATTTCACCGGCCAGGACATCCGGTTCATGCACGCGGCCGTAATATCCGAGGGCGCCCGCGGTACGCTGATCTGGCAGTTCCGGCCCGAGCGGTTCTCGGAAGAGTCGATCACCAGCGGCCTTATCGCCTCGGACGGTTCCGATACGGAGCGCAGCCTGGCCGCAGCCGAAATCTGCGCCGCGCGCGAGCGCTGCCCGGAGGCTTTCCGCTCCTGGCGGCCCGAGAAAGCCCGGGTGGCGGTGGTGTTCGGTCATGCGCTTGACATGTACTCCGAGCTGGAGGACGCCGAGGACCTGAGCCGCGCCGGTACTGTATGCTACCGCTACAAGGATTCTCTCAAGGGCTGGTATTCCATTCTATGGCGCCTCGGGCTGGCCGTGGACATTGTCCCGGCCGAGGACCTGGAGCGTGTTGCAAAGTATGACTTTGTCGCCCTGCCGTACCTTCATATGATAACCGCGGAGCAGGCCAGAACTCTCAAGGCTTATGTGGAGAACGGCGGCGTGCTGGCCGCGGACATCGGAGTGGGGTTCCGTGACCTGACCAGCACCTGGGTCAACACCGTGCGGCCGGGGTTCGGCCTGGACAGTCTGTTCGGCTGCCGGGAGCGCTATAACAAGGCCTGTCTGGAGCCGAGGCCGCTGGAGTTATCCGGGTACAATATAACCGCCACCCGCATGCTGGGCCGCCTGGACCCGCAGGGCACTGGCGAGGACCGCTCGGGTGGCCAGGGTCTCCTGGTGACCAACCGCAGCGGGAAAGGCCGTACATATCATTTCGGGTTCTATCCCGGAATCTCCTACCGTGACTGCGGTCAGAGCGCCTGCCTGGAATTGGTCGCCTCGCTGCTCGCTGAGAGCGGTATCGCTGTGCCCACCCCGTCCGGAGCGCCGCTGGTGCGGGTGCGTCGCGGTACGGTCGGGGGGGGTCAATCCAGTCCGGCGGCTTTTGTGCTCAATTACGAGGACTCCAGCGAGACCATTCCATCCGGCAGCCTGGCCCCGGGCCGCTACCGCTGCCTGATCACCGGACGCACCGTGGATACATCCGGACAGCTTGCAGTCGGGCCGCGCGAGACCCAGTTCCTGGTGCCGGAGGCTTTCGTGGACTGAAAGAATTACTCTGAGGATTGAACATGGAAGATTTCCCGGAGTTCATGAAAAGCCCGTTGAACCGGATCGGGACGGCCTCGCAGTACACGCCGGATATCGAGGGCTACGTTTACGACGGGGCGGACGGCTCACAGATGGCATTCTGGACCTGCCACTCCGACCGGGTCTCGGGAGAGCACGCGCACGACTACGATGAATATCTGGTATGTGTCCAGGGCCGCTACAGCGTGAGCATGCTCGGGAAAGTCTACCCTCTCGGTCCTGGGGAGGAGTTGTTCATCCCGCGCGGCACGTCGCACGGCGGGCAGTGCGTGGCCGGGACCCGGACAATCCATGCTTTCGGCGGGAAACGGGCGCGGAGGCAGAGTCAAGGCTGAGCTCCTCGCCGCCGGTTTCTTTGTATACCGGAGGGACTGACCATTTCTGATCCGGAGAGCAGTTCGGACAGCAGAGGTTATTACCGCAAAGCTCTGTGGGTGGCCCTGTTCGCCGTGGCGATGGGTTACCTGGAGGCCGCGGTGGTGGTATATCTGCGAGGCCTTTACTACCCACAAGGGTTTGTTTTTCCCCTACGTCTGATGGAGCGCTCCATACTGCTGACGGAACTGGGGCGCGAGGCCGCCACACTGGTGATGCTCCTGACCCTGGCCCATCTGACCGGACGGCGCTGGAACGACCGTCTGGCGTATTTCATGGTATCGTTCGCTGTCTGGGACATATTCTATTACATCTGGCTCAAAATGCTGCTGGATTGGCCGGAGAGCTGGCTCACCCCGGACATCCTGTTCCTGATCCCGCTGCCCTGGGTCGGGCCGGTGCTCTCCCCGGTGCTCGTGTCCTTTGCCATGCTTGCCGGCGCGGGACTGGTCCTACGTCGCCTGGAGCACGGCGGTGTGTTCCGGCCCAATTATCACGAATGGTTGGCTGTTCTGGCCGGGGCGAGCCTGATCTTTCTATCCTATGTTGTCGATGCCGGGGCGGGCTTGCACGGTGGGGTGCCCGGGGCCTACCACTGGGAAATGCTGGCCGGCGGGCTGTGCGGAGGTTTATACGGCCTGTTGCGCTGTTTATGGAGGAGTTCCGATGCAGGAGCCTGAGGAAAGGGAGATCGTCTTTTTCGACGCCAACGCCTGTCTGGGCCGTTCGGTGCACCGTACTCCGGACGCGCCTTACGGCACGGACGACCTGCTGGATGAACTCGACCACTGCCGGATCAGCCGGGCGCTGGTGTTCCACGCCGAGGCCCGCGAACTGGACAGCCAGGCCGCCAACCGTGAGCTGATCTCAATCTGCCGGGAGCAGCCCCGTCTGGCCCCATGCGCCGTCCTGAACCCCATACCGCGCCGCGAGGGCCACTCCCTGGCCGGTCAGATTCAGTCGTACCTGGAGCAGGGGGTGCGCGCGTTCCGGATGTTCCCCAATTATCATGGAGTGTCGGCCTCTGACCCGGAAATGCGAGCGGCGTTGGATACGCTTCAGGAGCGCGGCTTGCCTCTCTGGCTGGATTTCGACCAGCCGTACTACAATTTCGCCCAGCTCGGTCAGCACGAACACCGTGGGCCTGTCCTGTCTGTGGTCGAGGGCTTGGCCCGGGACTGGCCGGGCCTTCCCCTGGTGGTCTGCGCGGCCAACTACAACCACGGCAGCCGGCTGCTGGAACTGTTCGCGCGCTATGCCAACGTGCTGATCGAGACCTCGCTGTTCCAGGGTTTGGAGATGCTGCGGCGGGTGTGTGATCAGTTTGGGCCGGAACGCCTGCTGTTCGGCGGCGGGCTGCCCGAATGCGCGGCCGGAGCGGCGCGGGCCATGCTCATGTATTCGCGTATCAGCCGGGAGGACAAGCAGCTTATCGCCGCGGGCAACCTGGAGCACCTGTTGGGGGAGGGTCCCACGCAAGCCTTGCCAGAGTCGCCCGGCCGCTCGCCGATCCTTTCGCAGCTCGACCGGGGTGAACCGCTCAGCGCGGCCGCGGTGCACGACTGCCACGGTCATATCGCACCGGAGGGTTTCGAGGGCTTTCTGGGCCTCACCCTGGGGCCGCAGGATGAGAACGCTATCGTGGCGGCCCTGGACCGCACCGGGATTCAGACCCTGGCCGTGAGCAGTTGGGAGATTTACGGCGGCGACGCCCCATCCGGCAACGCTCTGGCCGCCGCCGCGGCCGGGCGTCACCCCGGGCGGATCGTTCCCTACATGGTGGTCAACCCGAACTACCCCGAGGACTGGGAGAGCCAGGTGGAGGCCTGCTTCGGGCAGAGGCGCTTCTTCGGGCTCAAGCCTTACCCGTTCTCTATGCGCCGCCCGATCACTGATCCGGTTTTCCGCCCGATGCTGGAGCTGGCCCAGAAACTCCAGCTTCCCATCCTCTGCCATCTGGGACTTGAACCCCTGGCCGGAGTCACCCCGTCCCAGGTGGAGGAACTGGCCCCGCGCTACCACCGGGCAGTGTTCATCCTGGCCCACGCCGGGGCCTCGTTCCGTCTGGCCGAGCAGGTCGCGCCCCTGGCCCGTCAGTTCGCCAATGTCTACCTTGAGACCAACTACACCTCGGTGCCCTGCAGGATGCTGTCGTTCCTGGCGCAGACAGCCGGCACGGACAAGGTCCTGTTCGGTAGCGACACACCCATGCGCGACCCGGCCCCGATGCTGGGCTGGGTGGTCTATGACCGTCTGAGCGATGACCAGCGGCGCGCTATCCTGGGCGGGAACCTGCTCGCTCTCTGCCGGCGGACCGGCTACTCCTGGCCGGGGGCCTGAGCGGCGCGGCTATTTGTGCAGCGCGTGCCCCAGCTTGCTCTCCACTGCGGCCACCTTGCCGCTCAGCTTGCCCGTGCGGCCCTTGTGGTCGTCGATCTTGAGCACGATATACAGCCGCTCGTTGTCCTGAATCAGGCGCTCGCGGCAGCGCCCCACCAGGGCCATCACCTCATCCCACTCGCCCTCAACCATGGTGCCCATGGCTGTGAGCTGGTAGGGGAGCCCGCTTTTTTCGATCAGTTCCAACACCTTCGAGACCTCGCTGCTCAGGCCGCTCACTTTACCCAGCGGAAACATGGTCAGCTCTGCCAGCATACTGTCCTCCCCGGCGGATAGTCCGCCGCGTGCCTTAGAATGACTCTCCCTGTGTTAACCCGGGAAAGAGCTCGATAACAAACTCAAAACTCATAAACAAGTATATTTCTCCGCCCGGTCACCTGCAAGGCGGCCTGAATGGTGGATGCAGGTTTCGCTTCCGGTGGACAGGCCGGGTCGATAGTGGTAAATTCGAGTTGAGGCTGAAAACCGAGGCCCCGGGTTCAAGAGGCCGGTTTTCAGCAGAAATCCAACGCTCAACCGGGATAAAACAATGGCAATACAGCGAAAAGCCCTGAAACAGTTCTTCCAGGAAAACGAGTCTGTCCCTATCAAACCCAAGCAGGTGGCGCGCGCCCTGGGGGTCAAGGGCGAGGACTATAAGCTGCTCAAGCGGGTGCTCAAGGAGATGTCCGAGGAGGGTCTCCTTCATCGGGTGCGTAACAACTCCTATGTCTCGGGCGGCAGCGCCGAGACTCTGAGCGGCAAACTCGACCTGGTGCGCCGCAACTACGGGTTCGTGGTCCCGGATGTGGGTGGGCGGGACATTTTCGTGAAGAACTATAACCTGGGGGAGGCGTTCGACGGGGACCGGGTGGAGGTGAAGATAATCGCGCGGCCGGCCGAGGGCAGCCCCGAGGGCGTGATCGTGCGGGTGACCGAGCGCGGCGTGCGGCGCTTCATCGGTACGTTCTACAAGCAGGGCCGTATGCAGACCGTGGTCCCGCGGGATGACCGGCTGGTAAAGGAGATAATCATCCCCGGTGTCGAGGCCAAGACGGTGAAGGACGGCGACCGGGTGGTGGTGGAGATTTTCGACTGGGGCGGCCCCGGAGGCAAGGCCCGCGGACGGGTGATCAAATCGCTGATGGGCCCCAAGGTGGGGCCGGATGATGAGATACTGATCAAGTACGATTTCCCGGAACGTTTCCCGGCGATCGTACTCACGCAGAGCCGCGAAATCCCGGACCACGTGCTTGAGGAGGACCTGGCCGGGCGCGAGGACCTGCGCGGGATAACCACTTTCACCATCGATCCGGCCACGGCTGAGGATTTCGATGACGCGGTGAGCGCGGAGCCACTTGATAACGGTGAGACTCGGGTCGGGGTGCATATCGCGGATGTCAGCCATTATGTGACCCACGGCTCGCGCCTGGACCGCGAGGCCGCCCAACGTGCGATGAGTGTCTACCTCAACGCGGCCTATATCCCGATGCTGCCCACCCGCCTTTCCTCGGGCATCTGCTCACTGGTCGAGGCCAAGGACCGTCTGACTTTCTCGGTCCTGATGCGGATCGGCGCGGACGGGGTGGTCCGGGAGAGCCGTCCCTGCCTGAGCGTTATCCGCAGCGCCAAGCGCATGAACTACGAGCAGGCCCAGACCCTTCTGGATGGCGGCACTCCCGAGGGTGATGGTTTCGAGGCCGTGCG
>CAYLSM010000177.1:0-9951 GCA_964386505.1 uncultured Gemmatimonadales bacterium | reverse complement strand
CTCCGAGGTTGATGCCGCTCTTGTTGTAGACCAGGGTGCGAAAGGCTTCGAAAGTCTTGTGGTCCATGTTGCCGCCCTCGCCCGTCTGGCTTATCTGTTCGGCGAGGTTTCCCATATTATCCATTCTGCTTCTCCATGCCGGGGCGTTGCATCCTATTTCCAGAGGGTCCGGCCGGAGTCTGCCTGACCTCCCGGACCAGCCACAACACTCAAGCGCTTTCTTCCCGTAAATCGTATATCATTAACCGTGCCACTTCTCAACCGGCGATGGCTTCAAACGCAGCACAATGATAATCAGCGAGTTATGCGGTGGGCTCCCCTGGAACCGGGGTACTCGCCATTTGCCCGATTACGAACACTGTGCTTGAAATCGAACACAGCGGGATTTTCACCATTTTGCCGAAGGTACTTATATTGTACTTTTCCGGGGTCCGGCGGTCAACCGGAGGGCTGATTTATCGCAGTAAAAACGGCGCACCCCGGAAGCAGGCGCTGGGCCGATTAAAAAAGGACCGCCCATATAGGCGGCCCTTTTCCGGCCCGATGATCAGATGTCGAGGAAATCCCTTTCCTCCTTGAGTATTATCTTGCCAGACTTCTTTCCGCCGGGACAGTCCGCCTCGCTGCGGACCTCACCGGTGCCGGATTACTCGATGCGCATACGCGGGTTGTGCTGACAATCATCCTTTCAGACAGGCGGAATGTCAGAAACTGTAGTACAGGGAAGTCCCCAGAATATGCTGGGTTTTCCAGTAAGGTCTGCCCGTGGTCTTGTTGAGGACCTTGTCGTTGCGCAAAAGGTAGTAGGGGCTGAATTCAAAGCCGGCCGGGAGCTTGAACTTGAGCCCCGTGGACAGCCAGTTCGTGTTGTAGCGGTCCAGTCCCTGGAGCGCGGTGGTCTGGATCCAGAACTCGTTGTAGATAAACCAGCCGGCGCTCTTGCCGACCTTGCGGGTCGCCTGGAAACGCGGGCGCCAGAAACCGCGGCCCAGGTCTCCCAGCCGTATATGCACGCGGCTGCGGAAATCCAGGGACCAGGGCCCCAGGGCCGGCGATTTGAGAATCTGGTCGAGCAGAAGGTAGTGCTGGTTGTCCCACTCGCCGTTCTTCTCCTGGGGGTTCAGACGGTAGAAAGCCGCCAGGTCGAGATACTTGGCGGTCTTGAGCACGACTCCACTCTCCCAGCGGATGAAATACAGGTCGCTCATGTTGTCCTGCAGACGGTACTGGACATGCGAGCTGAAAGACAGCCTGGGGCCCAGTTTAGTCTTGATCCCGTACTCGCCCCACTGTCCCCAGTCGGTTTTATCGATGGCGAACAGATTCCCGGCGAGACAGGCGACTGCCAGCAGGATGAAACCAGACACTTTGTTTTTCATGGTTCGTACCTTTCGAAACTGTTCGTTCAGCATGCCGGCGGCCAGTCCGCCCGGCGCCAGTGCCCCGGGACACTCCCGCCACACTGCAATGACCCGGCCTTCCGGGGCACAGGCAATTCCATTCGGGTGAATCTCACATCGCACGCCACAAACATGCAGCGGAATATCTGATTAAATAATTCATGATCATCCATCCGGCCGCAAGTACCGGCTGTCCTGGCGCTGCCTGCAAACGAACAAACTGCATGTAATCCTGCAGACGTCCCCCGTCGAAAGACAGCCCGGTCAGCGGCCCCCGTTGAACGCAACAGCTCAGAGACCCTTGAAATCATCCTCCTCCAGAGGCATGATCTTGCTGATCCGGCTGGGCATAGTGCGCGGCTGTTTCTGTGATGTCTTGCCAGGTTCAGGTGCCGCGGCCCCGGATGCGCTGCCGGAGGCCTCCCCGGCTCTGGCTTCGGCGGAACGCACCGATTGTGCGGCCGACGGAGGCGATTTCCTGGCTGCTGCCCGAGGGCCCGCCTCCGCCTTCGTGTCAGCCCTGAGCCTGAACTCGGCCACCATGCTGCGCAGCTCGCCGGCCTGGCTGCTCAACTGCTCGGCTGCGCTGGCTGATTCCTCCGAGTTGGAGGCGTTCTGCTGAGTCACCTTGTCCATGTCGGACATGGCGGTGTTGACCTGTTCAATGCCCTGGGTCTGCTCCTTGACCGCGGCCGCGATCTCGGCCACCAGGTCATCCACTTTCACCACGGTGTCGGCGATCGAGGCAAGTGCCTGCTCCACCTCGTTCGTGATGGCGACCCCGCCATCGGCGTTTTTCACCGCCTCCTCGATCATCGCGGCCGTGTCCTTGGCCGCCTGGGCGCTGCGCTGCGCCAGCGAACGGACCTCCTCGGCCACAACGGCGAAGCCCTTGCCCGCCTCACCGGCCCGGGCCGCCTCCACCGCCGCGTTCAGGGCCAGAAGGTTGGTCTGGAATGCTATCTCATCTATCACTTTTAGTATCTTGGCGGTCTTGTCCGAACTCTCCTTGATCCTGGAGATCGACGTGGTCATGTTCTCCATCGAGACGCGCCCCCGCTCCACCGCCTCACGCGCCCCGGTGGCCATTCCACGGGCCTGATCGGCATTGTCCGCGTTCTGGCGGGTCATCGAGGAAATCTGCTCCAGGCTGGCCGAGACCTCCTCCAGGCTGGAGGCCTGCTGGTTGGCCCCGGTGGCCAGGCTCTGGCTTCCGCTGGCGATCTGTCCACTGGCCGAACTCACCTGCTCCACCCCCTCCGAAACCCGGATAAGGGCCGTGCTCAGCGATTCGAGGGTGGAGTTGATGTCCTGCTTGAACTCGGCCAACCGTCCCTTGTAGTCGCCCCGCACCCGCTGGCTGAGGTCCTTGGCCGCGGCTTTCTTGAGCACCTGCGCCGCCTCGTTTATCGGCGCGGTGACCGCGTCGAGCAACTGATTGACCCCCTCGATCAGACGGCCAAAATCGCCGCCGTGGCGACGGCTGTCGGCGCGGGTTTCGAGCTGTCCCTCCCGGGCGGAGGTAATCAGCCCGGCCACGTCGCTGTTCATCGCGCGCAGCCGCTGAACCATAGTCTGCATGGCCGTGGCCAGCTCATCCGCAGCCGAGGCGGCCGTAATCTCCACCGAAAGGTCACCCTCGCTGATCCGGTGGGCGACCTCGGTTTTCTGGCGCAGCGAGGCTGTCATCTGGCGGAACGAACCGGCGAGTTGCGCCACCTCATCCGTACCGGCAAGATGTACGTCGTGTCCAAGGTCCCCCTGGGCGATTGACTCGGCCACCTCCTGCATCCGGCGCACCGGACGGACCACGGAACGGGTGACCAGCACCGCCCCCAGGAGGCTGGCCAAAATACCGAGCAGAGAAAGGATGATACTTTCGGTCCGCACGCGCGACATGATCAGATCGCAGGCACTCTGCGCCCGGTCCGATCTGGCCTGGAGGGAATCGGAGAACTCCACCAGCGGCTCGCTGTACAAACTGACATAACCGTCGACATCAGCGTCCATGTCCTTGGTGTCCGGGACCTGCCCGTTGGCCAGCGCATCTCTGATATGCGGAAGCATATCGTGCTCGAACAGGTCGATTATCACCTCGAGTTCGGCGCCGGCATTGGAAACCAGGGTTTTTTCCTCATCCGTGCGGGCCAGTTGTTCGATTTTGGACTGGCCCTCAAGCGCCTCTTTTTTGACCTTGTCCCAACTGATTGCGGTTTCATCCATATCCTGGTTGATCTCGGCATCCGCAATCACCCGGTACATCTTCTCGGCCGTGCTGGAGGCATCCAGGGCCACTGAGGCCTCGGCGGAACTCTGGGCGCTTTCCCGCTGCAACTTCCCGACGGTGCTCAACCGGATTACGGTGCTGCCTGTCATGGCAGCCAGAATCAAGATACAGACTCCGAATCCGAGCCCCAGCTTTCTGCCCACGGTCATTCGCATAACCACCCCCTTTTTAACAACCTGACCGGCCCCGACCAAGGACCGGCCGGCCGCCCGCTCACCTGCCAGCGGCCTGCCAAAGCCACAATCAGCACCCCCGGAGTCAACACGGCTCAAGGTGAACCCGGGTGGAGCCGAACGGTTATTAATTTGCTGCAGAATGTCTGCACACCGGCCCATCGTCTCCGGATCAATGGCCCGACCGGACCGTAAGGTCGCGCTCGGCCTGTTCGAGCACGTTCACCAGGCGCCGCAGATCGATGGGCTTGGTGAAATAGGCGTACACCCCGCGCTTCTTGCAAGCCGAGGCGCAGCCGATATCGGCCTGGCCGGTCATCACTATCAGGAGCGCGCTGGAATCGATGGCGGACAGATAGTCCATCAGCTTCAGTCCATCCAAGTGCGGCATGCGCAGGTCGGTCAGCACCACATGAAAATGGCCGGTCGCATGACAGCTGAGAGCAAGGACCGGGTCGGTGTAGACTTCGCACTCGTGCCCGATCGAATCGAGAAACTCTTTCAGCGTCGCCGCGATCGCCCGGTCGTCGTCTACGATCTGTATTCGCACTTTCCCCTCGCCGTTTTTTATGAAACCCATTCGATAATCCGCGCGGGGTAAACCGATACATAAAGTGTGCCAAAACCATAACCACTTGACATTGAAGGCTATGTCAATCTCTCGGCAGGTGGTGCGCGTGGTTTCGCTCAACCGGGTAAAAGCTGGGTGGCAGAATGTGTAAAAACAAACACCGCTTGCAGAGGCCGACCGGAAAGTTGTCATCCGGCCGGCCGTGGGAGGGGTTATTCCAGGTCGAGGTGCTTGAGGTAGGTGTAGAGTGCACCCCGGCTTATCCCGAGATAGCGGGCGGTCTCGGTCTTGTTCCAGAAATTCTTGGCCAGGGCTTTCTTGACGATGTTCAGTGTCCAGCCGTCCAGGTCGAACGCGTCATCCGGCAGAAGGATTTCCTCGCCCGAGAACTGCGTCTGGCCCTGGGCCGGAAGATCGGCGGTGTCGCTGGCTCCCGGGACCAGGAACTCCAGGTGCGCCGGGCGGATCTCAGCGTCGTCGTAGAGCAGCGCCACGCGGTCGATTGCGCTCTTGAGTTCGCGCACGTTACCCGGCCAGTCGTAGGTTTCGAGCAGACGGGCTGCCGCGGGGCTTATCCCGTCAAAACGAGTCCGCTTTTTCTGGAACAGCTCCTGCATGAACAGCCGGGCCAGTGGAATAATCTCCTCGCGACGCTGGCGCAGCGGCGGGATGGGAATATGGGCCACGTTGAGGCGATAGTAAAGGTCCTGACGGAACGTACCGTCCGCCACACACTTGCGGATGTCTCGGTTGGTAGCGCAGACCACCCGCGCCCCGGTGGTGAGTTTTTTCAGCCCGCCAACGCGGTAGAACTCCCGTTCCTGGATCACCCGCAGCAGCTTGGCCTGTTGATCCTGCGGCATCTCGCCGATCTCGTCCAGGAATATTGTCCCTTCACCGGCCAGTTCGAGCTTGCCTTTCTGGCCCTTGGGGTTGGCCCCGGTGAAAGAGCCTCCCTCGTAGCCGAACAGCTCACTCTCGAACAGGTTGGGGCTGATCGAAGCGCAGTTTACCGCCACGAACGGGCTGGCGGTGTCACCATCGCCGAAATGGATGTAGCGGGCAATCAGCTCCTTGCCCGTGCCGGTCTCACCCTCGATAAGCACCGGGACATCGGGATTGCGGTGCAGGCGCTGGCAGGTTTTCAGCACCTCGCGCAAGGCATGTGAAAACACCCCCATGCCGGCCACTCCCACTTCGCGGGCGAACGCGCGGCGCAGTTCCTCCAGTTCGCGTCGCATCTCGCCGGTGGCCTCGCGCAGGCTGTGCTCGAAGTTTTCGGACAGACGGCGGTTCTCCTCGCGCAGGGAGATGAATTCGGTGATACGCTTCAGGATCATGGCCAGCTCTCGGACATTGATCGGCTTCATCAGGTAGTCGTAGGCCCCCTCGTGCATGGCCTCCACCGCCTGCGGGATAGTGCCGTGCCCGGTGAAAAGGATCACCTCGATTTCGCGCAGCTCGCCGCTCAGTTTGACCCTTTTGAGCAGCTCCAGCCCATCCATCTCCGGCATACGGATATCCGACAGCAGCAACTGCGCCCGGTCCTTCTCCAGCAGATCCAGGGCTTCCCGTCCATTGGCCGCCAGGCTCACCCGGTGTCCAAGCCCCTCGATGAATTCGGAGAGCGTAGAGCGGATATCCTTTTCATCGTCGGCAAGCAGGATGTGCATGCGTCCTCTCTCTCAAGGCGCCTTCGGCAGAACGATCTTGACCAGGCAGCCGCCGTCCTCGTGGTTGTGGGCCGTAATCGACCCGCCCAGGCCGGTCACGATGTTTTCCGTGATCGACAGCTCAAAACCCAAATTGTCCATATTCATGCGGGAGGCGAAAAACGGGTCGAACACATGTTCGAGCATCTCGACCGGCAGGCTGGGCCCGTTGTTCCGCACCTCGATAATACAGCCCTCCTGCCCGTCAGTCCGCGTGGAAACTGTGATCCGGCGCGAATCCCCACCCGACAGGTCCAAAGTGCTCATGGCGTTTATCACCAGGTTGATAACCGCCTGCTCGAGCAGCGCGGGCTGCGAGTAAACCTGCGGCAGGCCCTCCCCCAGATCCTTCTGCAACGTGATACTGTGTGCCATCAACTGCTCGTCCAGCAGGGACAGAGCGCTTCTGACCACCTCGTTCACCTCCACGGCGACTGGCTCGCGACGGCTGTCCTGGCGGATCAGGGAGCGCATGTGGCGGATTATCTCATCGATTCGCTGGGCCTGCTCGGAAACGAAACGCAGGGTCTCGACATATTTATCCCGTGACAGTTCCTTGTCCAGCTCCATCCAGTAGAGCGAGCTGTCCACCTTGACCTTGAGGGCGGTCAGCGGCTGGTTGATCTCGTGCGCCACTCCGGCGGACAGGTTCCCCAGCGCGGCCAGGCGTGAGGCTTTCTCGGCCATCCGCACCGCCTCGACCTGACGGTGTTCCGCCTCCAGTCGCGCCCTGAACAGCTCCTCCCTCTCCCAGGCGTTGGCCAGCATGTCACCCACCGTGCGGATCAGGCCTTTGTCCTGGTCCTCCCAGCGTTTTTCGACCGAGGAGCAAAGGCTGAGGAAACCGTTGAAGCTCGCCCCGGAAAACAGAGGACAGGACAGCAGAGACTCGCAGCCCCGTCCGGCGAAAAAGCTGCGATCAGGCTCCTCCAGTTCATCCAGGGCCTGGAAAGAGAAAATCTCGTTGTTCAGCAGCCGCCCGATGAATCTATAGCCCTGGTCCTCCTGCTCCAGCCGCGGCATCGGCGCCGCCCCTTTTCCATACCAGCAGTGGACTATTTCCACACCTTCCTCAGGGCTGCTGCGGAACAGGGCGGCCCGGTCAGCGCCGAAACGATGTCCCACCTGCCCCAGCACTTCATCCAGACGCGAAATGAAAGAACCGCTTCCGCCCAGGCGTGAGGCCACCGAGGCGATCAACGCCTCGTCCCGCAGCTTGCTCTCCAGCAGGGCCCGCTCCTCCAGCAGCGCTTTCTCCGCCTGCTTGAGCGCGGTGATGTCCATGATGCTGGTCAGGGTGTTCATGTTGGGTGAACGCTGCGGCGGGATGGCCACCCTGAAATAGGCCGTCCGTTTCCGGCCGTCCAGGGTGTGGATCGATGTTTCACCCTGCAGAAGGGTCTGGCCCTCGAATATGGCGACGATACTCTGTGCCAGGCTGCTTGCTGCCTCCGGGTAAACATACTTCCCCAACGAACCGAGCAGTTCCTCCCGCGAGCCGGCCCCGTACAGGTTCAACGCCGCCTCGTTCACATCCGCGACCCGGATCATACCGGCGCAGTGACGGATGAACTCGGGGTGCTCGCGGATGTAGGCCCGTACGTCGCCGATTCCCTCCTGGCGCAGACGGTCCAGCTCCCGGCGGAGTTCGGAGATATCCTCCTCCCACAGCGGCATGGGCGAGGAACGGAACATCCGCCGGTAGCGGTTCTCGCTCTCGATCAGCGCCCGTTCGATCCGCTTGCGGTCGGTGATGTCGAGAAGGGAGCAGATGGAGCTGCGGGTTCCAGGCATCAGCTCAACATTTATTACCACATCCCGCTCGCCCTCCTCGCGAGTGCGGAAACTGAATTCATACTGACGGGGCGCCCAGCCGTCGGGCTTGCGGCGTTCGGCATGGTAGCGCTGGATCCGGCGCTTCTCCTGATCTTGGGCCACGAAAGCCGACCAGTTCATGCGGTTTTCAATTTCCGAACGCTCGTATCCGCTCAACTGTTCGAACAATGAGTTGACCAGCGATATCCGGTAGTCTTCCTCAACGATCGCCATCGCCGTGCCTGAATGTTCGAAGACCGTGCGGTAACGGGCCTCGCTTTCAATCAGCGCGGCCTCCATCCGGCTGCGTTCTGTGATGTCCAGCCCGACCGCGAACAGCATTTCGAGCTTGTTGTCCGCATTCATAAGCATCCGGCTGCGCCACTCCACCGCTATCTCGTGACCGTCGCGGCACAGCACCTGGCTGATACCGCCGTCCACCTTATCGGTATCGATCTGGCGCAGATTTTCGCGCGCACCGTTCAGAGTGGCAGGGGAGATGAACGTGTCTATGAAATCCCGCCCCAGCACCTCCTGCTCCGTATAGCCCGTGGCCGCCAGCAAAGCCGGGTTGACCCGGATGATGCGCATGTCCGGGTCCGTGGCTACGAAAAAGGCCGGAGAGGACTCGATCAGGCTCTTGTTCAGATCGCGCTCGCGGCGCAACCTGCGCTCGGTGCGCCGGCGCCGCAGCAGACTGACCGTCAGTTCGCCGAGGAGTTTCAAAACCCGGAGGTCGCTCTCGTCCCAATCCCGGTCCGCCGAGTTCGAGTGCAGCCCGATGAATCCAGCGGTCCTCTTGGTGAAGGTCAGCGGCACTGCCAGGGTGGCCCGCGCGCCGATGCTTTCCAGGTGCTTCCGCTCGACCTCGGCCTCCGCGGGCAATTCGTCCAGGTCCCGGATCACCATGTTGTCCCCGGCTCGCATGCGCTCCAGCCACCAGCCGAACCGCTTCAGGTCCTCCGGGGATTTCCCGTCCCAGGGGGACTTGATACCCGGAGCATTCCACCTGTAAAAATTCTCCAGTTGATAATCCTGCAGCCGGTACAGGACAAGGTAGCCGACCTCGACCCCGGCGAAGCGTGCCGCCCGTCCCAGGGCCTCCTCGATCAGATTGTCCGGGTCTTCCTCTCCCCAGTCGAGGAAAGCGGTCGAAATTTCGCCGATCAGCTTTTCCGCCTCAACCCGCTTGTGCAGGGCGATCTCGGCTTCCATCAGCTCGGTCACGTCGCTGGCCACGATCTGAATGCCCATCATATCCTGGCCTGAATAGAGAGGCCGCCCCGAGTTGTAGAGCCAGCGGGGTTTTCCCTGGCTGTCCACCGTGCGGACCACCGCCCGCTCGCGGTTGCCCTGGATAACGCTCTGGAACAGTTTCCGGGTTTTTTCGCGGTCCTGCTCCTCGGTCAGAAACATGTCGAAACTCCGTCCGATGTAATCGGAGGGACGCAGTCCGGTGATGCTGTAGATCACCGGGCTGACATAGATGAAATAACCTTCCAGGTCCGTGACCAGGATGACGTCGTGGATGCTGCTGGCCAGTTCGCGGTACATCATGCGGCTGACCTCCAGCTCCTGGCTGCTCTCGCGCAGTTCGTTGATATCTCTGGCCACCCCGTCCACACCGACCACCGTTCCGCCGCTGTCGCGCACGGGCCGGTGCACCACCTCGAACCAGTGCATCTCCCCATTCGCGTCCAGCAGCCGGAACTGAATCGACCCCTCCTTGCCTTCTTCCAGGCAAGCCTTGAACGCCGCCTTGACTTTCAGCAAATCCTCTGAAAATATGAGCGGCTTGAAAGGCTGTCCCAGCAGTTTATCCCTTTCGTATCCATATCGCTTTATCTGCGGGCCCAGATACTTGAAACGCCCCGAGGCGTCGAGCGAGTACATAATGTCCCAGCCGTTTTCCACCAGACGACGATACAGCTTATCCCATTTTGGAGATTCTTGTCCTTTCAATCTGGCTTTGTCGAGCGCCTTGCGGATCGTT
>CAYLSM010000176.1:0-9977 GCA_964386505.1 uncultured Gemmatimonadales bacterium | reverse complement strand
CGGTACGGCCGACAGCTCGATGCTCACGGTCAGCGGCTCGGGGGTCAACGCGGTCAGCCGCGCCACCACCGGCGGCTGGTGGGGGGATTTCAACAACGACGGGTATCCGGACCTCTACCTCACGGTCCTGGGGGCTAACGTGCTGTTCGCCAACAACCGCAACGGCACGTTCAGCGATGTCACCAGCCGGGCCGGAGTGGGGGATGCGGGCCGCTCCTGGGCTGCTGTCTGGGTGGACTATGACCGCGACGGCCGGCTCGACCTGTTCGTGACCAACGATGACACCCCGGCGCGCCTGTACCGCAACAACGGCGATTCGACATTCACCGACAAGGCCACGGCGGCCGGCCTGGCCGGCTCATCCGGAGCGGTGGGCTGTGCCTGGAGCGACTGGGACGGGGACGGGGACCGCGATGTCTATGTGGTCTATTATAGCGCCGCCAACCGTCTGTACCGTAATAACGGCGACGGGACTTTCAACGAGGTGACCTCCACTGCCGGTGTGGCTGGCGGCCCGGCCAGTGTGAGCGCCGCCTGGTTCGATTATGACAATGACTCCCGGCCCGACCTCTACGTGGTGGAGCAGGCCGAGGACTACCTGTACCGTAACAACGGCGATGGCACTTTCAGCCGCAAGGACCTGACCTCCCTGGGCTTCGGGCCCACGCCGGACGGGTTCTGCGCCCTGTGGGGCGATTTCGACAACGATTCCCGGGCCGACCTGTTCAAGACCCGCGGCGAGACCGGCGGCCCGGATGTAAACCTGTTCATGCGCGGCAAGTCGGACGGTACGTTTGAGAGCTACTCCGGTCAGGCCGGATTCCTGGATTACGGAGAGCACCGCGGCGCGGCCTGGCTCGATTTCAACCGTGACGGGCGGCCCGACCTTCTGGTCAACGATCGCGCCGGACGGGTGCTGCTCTACCGGAATATCAACCAGGACGGTAACCACTGGCTGCGGATTAAGCTGGTGGGCACGCGCAGCGCGAGCCTGGCGCTCGGCGCGCAGGTGAGCGCGTTCTTCGGTGGGCAGCGCCGCTGGCGCGAACTGGGCGGCGGCGACAGCTACAGCGGCCAGAGCGAGCCGGTGCTTCAGTTCGGCCTGGGTTCCTCCCTGAGCGTCGACTCGCTGGTCATCCGCTGGCCGGCCGGGCTGGTGCAGCGCCTGTACAACCTGTCTGCGGGCCAGACCCTCACCGTGACCGAGCGCGATTCCCTGTTCCCTGGCATTGTCCGCCTGGACACGATCCCGGACCAGTACGTGCGCGGGACGCAACCCGTTGTTGCATGCAAGGTCCAGGACCGTGACGACCAGACCACGGTCAGCCTGCGCTGGCGCACCGGCAGCCAGACCGCCTATACCAGCGCGAGTCTGAGCCGCGATTCCCTGCGCACGGCCGGGGATGTCGTTCTCAGCTACTGGCGCGGAAGCATCGCCGAGCAGAGCGTGGGCACGACAGTCTACTGGCGGATTGTGGCGTACAGTCCACGCGGGGCCTCCGACAGCACGTCCACCCTGAGCTTTGTCACCCGCACCGATTCCGCCGGTCCGGCCATTTCGTTTGTCTCGGTCCCGGACAGCCTGACCCCGGATGTGCAGGGTCCGCTGGCGTTCAAGCTCCATTTGACTGACGCCGCCGGAGTCCGCCGCGCCGCGTTCCGCCTGAGCGGCACGGTCTATCCCTCCGGCCCGGAAATCAGCCTGGCGCGGGACACGACACTGAGCGGAACACCGCATAGCGTGGATTGGAATATCAGCGCCGGCTCCTGGGCCCTGGGCAGCCGTTTCTCGTGGTACGTTGTCGCCTCGGATGTCTCGGGGATGGCCGACACCTGTGACACGCAGAATGTCCGCATCTCGCCGCGCCTGGGCAAGAGCAGCCTTCAGAACGCCCCGGTCAACACGGCCGACCTGATGCGCCTGGTCTACATTGTCCTGGGCTATGTCACCCGTCCCAGTCTGATCGACAGCCTGGGCCTGGACCTCGACCGCAACGGCTGGTTCACCCAGAACGACATTCAGCGCGCCCTGGCCGCCTGGCGCAGCGGCGCCGCCACTGGTACTCTGCTGGCCGCCTCCGGCGCGAGCGGGCCACAGCCCGCAGTTTCGCTGGCACCTGCGCGCGGCGGTGTGAGCGTGAGCCTGCGCAACTCCCATCCGCTTCCCTTTGTCATGCTCGAAATCGGGGTCACCCCGGCTGTGGCCCGCAAGCTGACCGTGCGGCCGGGAGTGCGCGCCGCGCTCGGCGATTTCGCCGGCGGGGCCGCGGATGACAATACGATAATCCTTCTTCTCAAGCTCGCCTCCGGACGGGAGGAGTTCCTTGCCGCCGGGGACGGTGAGCTGTGCAGCCTTCTGCTGGACGGCTCCGGGACCACGAGTGAGGTGAGCCTCAAGTTGCGGCGTGCAGTCCTGGGCACGTTCGACCTGGATGAGCAGTCCGCCGGGCAGTCCGGCGCCTCGACCGCGCTGACAGTCGCCCTGCCGAAAGCGTTCAGCCTGGAGCAGAACTATCCGAACCCGTTCAACCCCAGCACCACGATCAGTTTCGGCGTGCCTCAGCCGGAATCGGGCGGCTCAGGTGCGCTGCGGGTGCGCCTGGCGGTCTACGACCTTCGCGGCGCCCTGGTGCGCACCCTTCTCGACCGCGAACTGGAGCCGGGTTTCCACAGTGTGGTCTGGGACGGGCATGACAACCGCGGCCGCAACCTTCCCAGCGGGGTGTATTTCTGCCGTCTGGTCTCAAGCCAGGCGACATTCACCCGTAAGATGATATTGCTCAAATGATTATATGTGCGTGTCAGGGTCCGGCTGAGAAATAAGACCAATCTTGTATTTTCGCGCATTCTGTGATAGAGTTAACTGATGCGCGGCGCTCCGCGCTCCGGGCCGCTTGACCCGTGAGACGCGCCGGGGCTGAAAACGGCGCGGTTTTTTATTTCATTCAGCGGAGGATGGCTTTAGTGGAAACCCCTCAGAAAAGCCCGTTCATAAAGAAGAAATTCCCCTGCCCGATATGCAGCCAGGAGGCTCCCAACCGTTTCATCATGCCCAAGAGCTACCTGGAGAAGGGCCTCGACAGCGACCGTCACCCCACCGGTTACAAGTGGCTGGATGAGTCTTTCCAGGACATCAACCCGCCGTTCTACCATTTCTGGCACTGCCCGACATGCAAGTACACGGCCACGCAGAAAGATTTCCTCAAGCCGGGCGAGGACGCGGACAGCAACTATAGCACGCTGAAAAAGTATTTCCAGCGGATGCAGCCCGTGCAGAAACAGATAGTCCAGCTCCTGGGCACGGGGATAGATTACGACCGGATGGATTTCCCGATGGCGATGAACCTGCACCTCCTGGCCATCTACATCCAGGAACTGGTGCCGGATGACGTGCGGGACACCTCGAAGCTGGGCAGCTATTACCTTCGCGGCGCCTGGCTCTACCGCGACCAGAAAGCCAAGGAGAATTCCGCCGAGGAGCTGGCCCAGTACACCGCCCAGTTCGACAAGCTGGCCAAGGTCTGGCCCGAGGTGCCGCGCAGCGAGGCCGACTGCCTGAACAAGGCCGCTGCCTACTACGAGCTGGCCTACCAGCGGCACCCGCGCTACGCCGATATCGTGATGGCCACCGACCTGATGATCCTGATCTCCGACCTATACATGCGCGCTGGCGACATGGCCAAGACCATGCAATGCCTGAACGTGATCATGCAGACCGGCCAGAAATTCAGGGTCAAGCAGACCGAGATGCTCCGCCGGGAGAAAGAGGAAGGCAAGCTCAGCGTGACACGCAAGGCACAGATCGATGCCCAGACCAACCGGGTCAACGCTCTGATGGAAAAGGCCGGCGACATGCGCCAGCGGATCATCCAGCTCAAGATGAAAAAGCAGGAGCCCAAGGTGCTGCAGGCGATCCAGACCCTGACCGCTCAGGGGCTTGACACGGAGCAGATCCGCGAGAAACTTCAGCAGATGAACGTGGAACCGCAACTGATCCTGAAACTGCTGGGCGAGCCCAAGCGTAAGAAATTCCTCGGCCTGTTCTGATGCCGCCGTGGACGGCGGCTCAAGTATTGGGTCGGGTTGTCGATATTATCTCTTAGGCCGGACCGTGAGGAAATTCGCGCTTGAAGCGGCTTCGGGTCCGGCCTGTGTTATATGTCCCCCCGCGCCCGTCTGCCTGGCGCGGATCAGGCTCCGGCAACCATGCACGTTAGCCCGGTCCCCAGATGAACGACAAGATCAAACTCATCGTGTTCGGCGTGGCCGGGCTGGTCGGCTCGTTCGCCATTTTCGTGGTGATATTCTGGCTGATATTCTCGATGCGCGCCCCCGACGCCAGCCAGGCCGCTCCGGCCGAGGGTGAAGCCCAGGACCAGGCCGGCGAGGTGGCGCGCGTGCAGGCCCGCCGCGACACCACCGTGCCGGGCGGTGAGGTGATGGCCTACGCCGATGTCCTGGGGGCCGACATCCCGCTCGAACCCCAGGTCGATGGCTACCACTGGGCCACCTGGGGCATGAACACCGAACAGGTTATGGCCGGGCTCAAGCAGGAGGGTGTCCAGGACATCCAGTCGTTCAGTCCCGAGGGGAGGAATATCACTTCCATCGTGGCGCTCAACCCGGACAACCTGCGTTTCAAGGTGGAGTACCGTTTCTACAACAACGAGCTGTTCCACGTCGAGATATTCTACTCCTCCTATTACCGGACTACGTCGTTCAACGCTTTTCTGCTCGACCGCATGCGCGAGTACGGACGTCCCTACGAGCAGTACGCCACTGTGGACGAGATGGGTAATGTGATCCTGCACGCCAAATGGGACACCGAGCAGACCCTGGTCGAGCTGGTGGCCTATCCCAACGGCCGCTATAGCCTCTTTCTCGACCGGCAGCTCACGATCATCCAGCTCGAGGAGCAGCGCAAGGCTCAGGAACGCCTGCAGTACTGAGACACGGGGTATCCAGGGGGTGGTGGCATGGAATGGAAGGAAGAGGATTTCCGGCTCGATTCGGATGGGAGGAAGCCGGATGGCAGCCGTCGTGAATTCGTGGGAATATTCTGGGAGTGCTGCAAGGTCTACAGCCGGGTGCACCTGAACAGCAAAGGTACGGCCTATGTCGGCTGGTGTCCCAAGTGCGCCCGCCGCATACAATTGAATATCAGTCCAACCGGATCGAAGAGCCGATTTTTCAATGTCGGTTGAAAGCGGGCCGGCCGGGCTGGAGTGGTTGCTTTAGTCTGTCCGCGATGCTATATTAATGAAGCGGCAGGGGAGGCTTGCCTCCCCTTTTTGTTTGCCCGGATATGGCGTCGCCGGTTGCGGCATGCATAGTATAGACGATTGATAAATAAAGCAGTTGGCGACGTTAAAGAGTCAAGTTCATTCGATTGAGCCCGGACCGAGCGGCCGGGCTGGACGGAGTGAAACGTTGCCCACCGCAGATACCCCACGCAAGATTCTTCTGGTTTACCCCCAATACCCGGATACTTTCTGGAGTTACCGTCGAGCGCTCCGGTTCATCGGACGCAAGGCCTCGCTGCCCCCGATGGGTCTGCTGACCGTGGCCGCCCTTCTGCCAAAGTCCTGGGAGCTGCGTTTCGTTGATACCAATTACGCCACCTTGCGAGACGATGATCTGAGGTGGGCCGATTACGTTTTCATCAGTGCGATGACCGTGCAGAAAGAATCGGCGCACGAGATAATCGGCCGCTGCAAGAGCCTGGATGTGACCGTGGTGGCCGGCGGACCGCTGTTCACCGCCCTGTCCACCGAGTTCCCCGAGGTGGACCACTTGGTGCTGGATGAGGCCGAGCTGAGCCTGCCGCCGTTCCTGGCCGATCTGGAAGCCGGCGCCCTACAGCGTGTCTACCGCAGCCAGGGCTGGGCTGACCTTTCCAGCACGCCCATCCCGGCCTGGGACCTGATCGACCTGAAAAAATACGCCACAATGAGCGTGCAGTATTCCCGCGGCTGCCCGTTCGACTGCGAGTTCTGCGATATCACTGTGCTCTACGGGCGCGCCCCGCGCACAAAGCCCACGGCCCGGGTGCTGGCCGAGCTGGATGCCCTGTACGAGCGGGGCTGGCGCGGTGCCGTGTTTTTCGTGGATGACAATTTCATCGGCAACAAGCGCACGCTCAAGACGGAGCTGCTGCCCGCGCTGATCGACTGGATGCAGGCCCACCGTCACCCGTTCAATTTCCTGACCCAGGTCTCGATCAACCTGGCCGGGGATGACGAGTTGATCGAGCTGATGGTGGACGCCGGGTTCGACATGGTGTTCGTGGGCATCGAGACCCCGGATGAGCAAAGTCTGATCGAGTGCGGCAAGCTGCAGAACACACGCTCCGACATGCTGTCCGACGTGCGTAAGCTGCACGGCGCCGGGCTCCAGGTCCAGGCCGGGTTTATCGTGGGTTTCGACAGCGACAAGCTTGATATTTTCGGCCGCATCTCGCGTTTCATCAACGAGAGCGGGATCGTGGCCTCGATGGTGGGGTTGCTGAACGCTCCGCCCAACACCCGCCTGTACAAGCGTCTGTTGAGCGAGAACCGTATCCTCAAGGGGATCAGCGGCAGCAACACCGATTTTTCGATCAATTTTCTGCCCCGTATGGACAAAAGCGCCCTGGTGGAAGGCTACCGCAAGATCATCCACGACATCTACCGTCCCGAGGCCTACTACAGCCGGGTGCGGGATTTCCTGCGCCACTACAACCCACGCAACCGTTTCAACGGCGGTCGCCTGTCGCTGTCCCACGCCCGCGGGTTCCTGATGGCGGTCTGGCGGTTGGGCATCCGTAAGGGCGTGCGCCGTCACTACTGGCGCCTGTTCCTCTGGACCCTGTTCCGGCGGCCGCGGCTGATCCCGTACGCCATCACCATGGCGATCTATGGTGACCATTTCATGAAACATTTCGGGATTGTCGCGGAATAGGGCCCGGTTTCGGGCAGGTGCGTTCGGCCGTCCTCCCCTTGGGGGGGGCGGCTTTTTGTTTGCGGCGGCGGCCTCACCGCAAAGACGCACCGACGGCTCATCTCAGAACAGAGCCTAAAGAAACCGCACCGGCCTGCCGATATCTTTGAATATGCGCTGCTCCACCGGCGGCGCATTGACAGCGGCCACACCATATTTTTCAGCGATACAGTCAGGCTTAATCTTTTCAGGGAGGAAAAGATGCTCGAGCTGGTGACACCGCTCAGGGAACGAGTGACAGTCAAAGCGCCGCAGCAGATGAGCGGCCCGAACGTGTACCGCCTGAGCTGCGAGGTGCAGGAGGCTTTCGCCGCAGATCAGGAGGGCGTGGTTATCGATTTCGACGGGGTGGACTACATCGACCTGCACGGCCTGGTGCTGCTAAAAGACCTCTGCGAGATGGTGGAGGTTTGCGGCGGACGCACCTGGGCGGCACACGTGGGTGCGGATATGCTCGACGTGCTGCAGGAGGCCGAGTTGCTGGGCACCGTGGGCGGCCATTTCCGTATGGAGGACGGCGAGTACGAGTTGAGAAGCGCCTGAGCGTGGATTCGCGGTAAAGCGGTTAAAGGCGGGGCCGGAGACGGTCCCGCTTTTTTTGTTACAAGCCGGATGTGATTCACCACTGTTCCGGACCGCGGGACGGTCCGCGGCGGACTTTTTGTGCGAAACCCGCTTTAATTAAATGCATTTATTCCCTTCCGGTTCGCGGTCTGATCTTTTATATTAAGCTGCGGGAACAGACCGGCCTCACTCTCCCCCCGGTCTGCGGCAGCGCGCAGCGCCGGACAATGTCCAGGCGCCATCCTCGGCGCGGCCCCCCGGTTATACCTGCCATCCGGTGCAGTGTACACGGTTCAAGGCGGCTCCTGATGCCAAGTGACCGCCGCTACCCGCTCTGGAGACGGTACGGATGCGTCCGCTCGACCTCCATCGCCACAGGTTCATTAGCGCCCCCCCATGTCTGATCGGGTGCGTGCTGGCCCTTCTTTGTCTCTGGGCCGGTACGGCCGCGGCCCAGAAATACATGATCCGCAACTATTCGCCCAGTGACGGGCTGGCGCACTCGGAAATCATCACGATCATGCAGGACAGCCGCGGCTACCTCTGGTTCGGCACCTGGGGCGGGGCCTCGCGGTTCGATGGCCTGACGTTCCAGAATTTCTCCAAAAAAGACGGCCTGGCACACAACGGGATCAACTGCATCCGCGAGGACCGCGACCACAACCTCTGGTTCGGCACCGGAGGCGGCGGGATGAGCCGTTATGACGGGCGCTCCTGGCGCACCTGGTCTCACGCCGAGGGCTTGGTCCACGATTTCGTGATGGACATGCTGTTCACCGCGGACGGCAAGCTCTGGTGCTACGGCCGCAGCGAGGGCGTGAGCCGTCTGGATGGCGACCGCTGGCGCAACTACAAGGTGGAGGACGGGCTCGGCTCCAACACGGTCAACAACCTGTACGAGGACAGTCAGAGCCGCCTCTGGTGCAGTACTATTTGCGGTGTCAGCCTATACGAGAACGGCCTCTGGCGCACCCTGCACCGTCAGGACGGCCTGGCCGGGGACTCGGTGGACGCGATCCTGCAGGACCGCCAGGGCCGCATGTGGTTCTCGGTCATCGGCAGCGGGGTGAGTCTGCTGGAAGGCGGCCAGTGGCGCACTTTCACCACAGAGGACGGTCTGATAAGCAACACCGGCTGGCTGGCCGGCCAGGACTCGGACGGGAATATCTGGTACACCGCCGCCGAGGGAATCAGCCGTTTCGATGGGGAAAAGTGGACCTCTTTCCCCCTGCGCGAGGCGATCCGCGACAAGGGCTACCGCAAGTGCCTGTTTATCCAGCGCGAGGACCATCCCGAAATCTGGATCCCCTGCTTCTCGGGTGCGTTGCGTTTCGACGGGAAAGACTGGCTGGAGGTGACCGCCGACAACGGCCTGACCAGCAACAACGTGTTCTGCGCCGCGCAGGACAACGAGGGCAACATCTGGTTCGGTACGATCGGAGGCGGGGTGTGCAAGTTCCCCACGGCCGAGTGTATCACCTACACCAAAAAGGACGGCCTGGCCGACGACATGGTGGTCCCGGTGTTCGAGGACAGCCGCGGCAATTACTGGTTCGGCACCTACGGCCACGGCCTGACCCGTTACGACGGCAAGCGCTACACCACGTTCACAGTGAAGGACGGCCTGCCCAGCGACTATATCAAGGTGATCATCGAGGACGACCACGGAGACCTCTGGCTCGGCACATACGACAGCGGGATCGGCCGGTTCGACGGCAGCCGCTGGCGCTGCTATTACACCACGGACGGCCTTCCCAGCAACAAGATTGTCTCGATGGACAAGGACAGTCGGGGCCGGATACTGGTGGGCACCACGGACGGTGCAGTGCGCTACGACGGGCACAACTGGGAGAGGCTGGGCCAGGGCACCGGATTGGCCGATATGGGGGTCTACGCCGTGCGCGCCGACTCCAGCGATATCTGGTTCGGAACCTACGGCCGCGGGGTCTACATCCTGCGCAACGGAACCCGCTGGGACTCTCTCAGCACACGCGACGGCCTGGTCAGCGACTTCATCCTCGAAATCTACCTGGAGCACTCGGTGGCCTGGATCGGCACCGAGGACGGGCTGAGCCGTTTCGACGGCGAGTCGAGCGTCAATTTCAACTCCTCCAACGGCCTGCCCAACGACCGCACCAATTGCATCCTGCGCGACGGTCAGTTCCTGTACATCGCCACGGACGGCGGGGCGAGCCGTTTCGACGGGCGCACGTTCCAGACCCTCACCACCCGCGACGGCCTGCCGGACAACGTGCTGCGCAAGTACTCCACGATCCGCGACAGCCACGGCTACATCTGGTTCGGCACCTCGGCCGGTGTGGCCCGGTTCAGCCCCGGCTCCAGCCGCTCCAACCGGGTGCCGCCCCCGGTATATATCACGCGGGTCTCCGCCCCGGATAACCTTGAGGTGTCCAACGGCGACGTGCTCAAGTACA
>CAYLSM010000175.1:0-10000 GCA_964386505.1 uncultured Gemmatimonadales bacterium | reverse complement strand
CCGATAGGGACAACGCCTCGTTGCGGCGCCTGTGGTGGGCCCTGGCGATCAACGCGGTGTTCTTGGCCGTGGAGGTGGCGGGCGGGCTGCTCTCCGGCAGCCTGGCCCTGTTGGCCGATGCCGGGCACATGCTGACCGACGTGGCCGCGCTGGCCCTGGCGATTGTGGCCGCGCACCTGGCCCGGCGTCCGCCCACGCCCGAGCGCACGTTCGGGATGCTGCGGGCCGAGGTGATCGGGGCCTTCGTGAACGGGGCCACGCTGGTGGTGATCGTGGGGGTGATTTTCTGGAGCGCCTGGAGCCGGCTTTCCCAGCCGCAGGTGGTGGATGGGCCCCTGATGCTCTGGGTGGCCGCGGTGGGTCTGGCCGCAAACCTGGCCAGCGCCTGGGTCCTTCTGGGAAGCCGTCACGGCAACCTCAACATCGAGGGCGCGTTCCTGCACATGGCCGGGGATGCCCTGGGTTCGGTGGGGGCCATAATCGCCGGGGCGGTGATCCTCACCACCGGCTGGACCCCGGTCGATCCCCTGGTGAGCGTTCTGATCGGGCTGATCATCCTCTGGGGCAGCCTGGGCCTTCTGCGCCGCTCGATAGACATCATCCTGAACGCCACCCCGGAGAACATCGACTACCATCAGGTGGATGCCGCCCTGCGCGGGATCGAGCATTTCAGCGACATCCACGACCTGCATATCTGGACCGTGTCCAGCGGCCTTCCGGTGCTGAGCGTGCATATCCGCCTGGCCCCCGGCTGCAGCGACACGACCCACTGGCAGCATTGCCTGCGCGAGGCCCAGGACATGCTGCACACCCGCTTCGGAATAGTCCACACCACGCTCCAGCTCGAACCGGCCGACTACGAACCGGATGACCGCCCGATCTGAGGCGAGGGCTGATTCCTTGCCGCAGCAGGGCCGGGCGTGTAATATTCCGCTCTGCGGAGCATGTTCTTTTACCCAAGACTGTCCCCAGAATCCGGGAGGTGGACCAGTTGTCGCGCGGCCCCCGTCTTCGCACCCGGCTGATCGCCGCATACGTGGCTTTCGTGGTGCCCGTGCTGGCGTTGAGCGGGCTTTTTTACTATGAGACTGCCCGCCGCAGCCTGGACCGAGAGCTGGGCAAGGGCCTTGTCGCGGTGGCCGGGGCTGTGGCCACGCGTTTCGAACCCGAACTGCTGGCCAGTTTCCGACCCGGGGATGAGGAGTTCCGCTCCTGGCAGAGCTACCGGGCGCAACTGGAGCGGATGCGCCAGGCGGCCGGCCTGAGGCGTCTGCTGGTGTTCGACCTCCAGTTCCGCAGCCTGCTCGACACCGAGCCCGGCATGCCCATCGGCACGCCGCTGGCCCGCCTTCAGTACCAGCGGCCCGAGGTGGAGGCCACCCTGGCCGGCCATCCCAGCGCCAGCGTGCTGTTCCGGGGGGATGACGGCCAGTGGTACAAGAGCGGGTTCGCCGTGGTGACCGGTCGTGACAGCGCGGCCGTGGCGGTGGTGGCGGCGGATGCCGGGGCGGATTACCTTGAGCTGGTGGCCGGGCTGGGACGGTTTGTGGTGCTGTTCGTGCTTCTGGGAGCGGCCTTGACAGTTGTGGCCGGGTTCCTGCTTGCGCGCAGCGTAAACCGTCCGGTGCAGCGCCTGGTGGAGGCGGCCGAGCGGATCGGCCAGGGCCGTCTGGACCGCGCCGTGGAGGTCGAGAGCCGCGCCCCGAGCGAGATCGGCGCTTTGGCCGCAGCGTTCAACCGGATGCGCCAGGGCCTCAACGAGCGCGAGGAAAGCCAGCGCCTGATGGTGGCCTCGGTGGCGCACGAGATACGCAATCCCATGAGCGGTATCGAGATGTTCGCCGCCTTGGCCCAGGATGAGGCTGCGCCCGGCAGCGAGGCCCGCGGCTATATCGAGCGCGTGATGGCCGAGGTGGCAAGCCTCAAGCTGATCCTGAACAATTTCCTGGAGTACGCCCGCCCGGCCCATCCCGAGCGAGAGAGTCTCGACCTGGAGAGCGTGGCGGGTGGGGCGCTGGACCTGGTGCGTCCCCTGGCCGTCGAGCGCGGGGCGGCTCTGGAACTGGGACTGGACCCGCAGGCGCGCACGGTGTTCGCCGACCGCGGCCAACTGGCACGCGTGCTGCTCAACCTTCTTACCAATGCCCTGCAAGCCCTGCCCGAAAGTGCCGGAGGCTTGGTGCGGGTGGCCTCACGGCCCGGCCTGCCCGGCGAGACCGTGGTCGAGGTGTGCGACAACGGCAGCGGCATGGACAGCGCCACTCTGGAGAAAGTGTTCCAGCCGTTTTTCACCACGCGCGACACCGGCCTTGGCCTGGGGTTGGCAATCGTGAAAAAAACGCTGGAGGAAAACGGCGGTTCGATCCAGGTGGAAAGCGCACCCGGACGCGGCAGCACTTTCCGCCTGACCCTGCCCTCCGCGGCGGCTGCTGAGGGTTAACCGGACTTACCCGCGGGGAACGCCGGATGATACCGTTCAAGGATGATGTCCCCACCCGGACCAAGCCGATTGTCACGGTGCTGCTGATCGTGCTCAATGTGCTGGCGTTCATCTTTCAGCTCAGCCTGCCTGTCGGAGCGGCGGACCAGTTCGTGCATGTCTGGGGTGTTGTGCCCGCGCGCCTGACCGCGGTGCTGGCCGGGGGAGCGGGCCACCTGGGTTTCTACCCGCTGGGGACTGTGCTCAGTTCCATGTTCATGCACGGCGGCTGGATGCACCTGGGCGGGAACATGCTCTACCTCTGGATTTTCGGCAACAACGTCGAGGACAGCATGGGGCATTTCCGCTTCGTGCTGTTCTACCTGCTGAGCGGGTTGATCGCGGCCGCGACCCAGGTGTTCACCGACCCGCACTCCAGCGTGCCGATGATCGGGGCGAGCGGCGCGGTGGCCGGGGTGCTGGGGGCTTATATAGTGCTGCACCCGTTCGCGCGGGTCTACACCCTGATCATAATCATCATTTTCATCCGTGTGGTCCCCCTGCCCGCGATCTTCGTGCTGGGGGTGTGGTTCCTGCTGCAGATACTGAACGGCCTGGGTGCGCCCGCCCAGGCCGGGGTGGCCTGGCATGCCCATATCGGCGGGTTTGTCACCGGGCTGCTGCTTATCCGCTGGTTCCAGAAACACCGTAGTTACACCCCGGATTACCACTGGGAATGAGCGCCCCGGTTGACCGGAAATCAGAAAAACTGTATCCTAAACGGTAAAAGCATTAGGATTGCTTCTGGATTGTGTGCTGTTTGCACTGATAAACCTGAATCGAGCCGGAGACAGAGCGATGCGAGTAGCGGTGATCGGGGCGATGGGGCATATCGGGACATATCTCGTGCCTCGTCTGGCGGCGGCGGGCCACGAGGTGATTGCGGTCAGCCGCGGCGGGCGCGAGCCGTACCATAGACCGCCGGTCTGGGATACCGTGCAGCGGGTCAAGATCGACCGGGAGGAGGCCGAGGGCAGGCACGCTTTCGGCCGTGAGATCGCCGCCCTGGAGGCAGATGCGGTGATCGACCTGATCCTGTTCCACCCGGACAGCCTGCCCCAGCTCTTGGAGGCCCTGGAGGGCCGGACCCGTCATTACCTGTATTGCGGGACCATGTGGGTCTACGGCCCCACTGAGATGGCCCCGACCACTGAAAACGAGCCGCGACGGGCGGACCAGGAGTACGGACAGAACAAGGCCCGGATCGAGGAAATGCTGATCGAGGCCTCGCTCGGCGGACGGCTTGCGTCCACGGTCCTGCACCCCGGGCATATCGTGGGCCCGGGATGGGCGCCGATAAATCCGGCCGGTAACCTCGACCTGGGCGTGTTCGAGCGCCTGGGCCGCGGCGAGCCTGTCAACCTGCCCGACACCGGGCTGGCCACCCTGCACCACGTGCACGCGGATGACGTGGCCCAGGCTTTCGAGCTGGCCCTGGCCAACCCGGCGGCCTCGATCAGCCAGAGCTTCAACGTGGTCTCGCCCGCGGCACTCACGCTGCGCGGTTACTGCCGGGCCGTGGCGGGCTGGTTCGGACACGAGGCGGACATCCGCTGCCTGAGCTGGCCGGAATGGAAAGCCACAGTTGAGGACAACGCGGCCGAGGAGACCTGGGAACACATCCGCCACTGCCCGGTGGGCAGCATCGAGAAAGCCCGCCGCCTGCTCGGCTTCAGCCCGCGCTACAGCTCGCTCCAGGCTGTGCGCGAGGCCCTGGCCTGGCTTATCCGCCACGGCCGCGTGAACCTTCCGCCGCTGGACTGACACTGCGCCTGTGCGAGGCGGTTTTCACACGGTGAGGTGTCACCGTCGGGGAGAACTCAAATGCGCAAATTTCAACCTGCCCTTATCTACAACCTGTTTCCGCTTCTGGCCGGGCCGATTCGAGGCTGGCGCAGCCACTTGGAGCGGGCCGCCTCGATGGGGTTCAACTGGGTATTTCTCAACCCGATGCAGGAGCCGGGGGCCTCGGGCAGCCTTTATTCCGTTCGGGATCATTTCGCCCTCAACCCGCTTCTACTCGACCCGGGCGAGAAGCGCCCGCCGGACAAGATTGTGCGCTGGATACTGGATGAGGCCCATTCCCTGGGCCTCAAGGTGATGCTCGACCTGCTGGTGAACCACACGGCAATCGACAGTCCCCTGGTCACACAGCACCCGTCCTGGTACGCGCACGATGACAAGGGCCGGGTCCGCCACCCCTCGGTGCAGGACGGGCAGAAAAAGGTGGTCTGGCGCGACCTGGCCGAGATCGACAACGCCGCCAGCAGCGACCGGAAAGCCCTCTGGGCCTGGTGGCGCAAGCTGACCCGGCACTATCTGGATCTTGGGTTCGACGGGTTCCGCTGTGACGCCGCCTACAAGGTGACCGTGGAGTTGTGGGAGGAACTGATTTCAGAGAGCCGTGCACGGTTCCAGGACGCGGTGTTCTTCGCCGCAAGCCTGGGCTGCCGCGAGGCGCAGATCGTGGAACTGGCCGGGGCCGGGTTCGACTACATTTTCAACAGCAGCAAATGGTGGGACTGGCGCGCCGACTGGGCCCTGGAGCAGTACCAGGCCACCCGCGAGCTGGCCCCCTCGATCAGTTTCCCCGAGACCCACGATACCCAGCGCCTGAGCCAGGAACTCAAGGGTGACCTGGCGCAGATTCTCCAGCGCACTGCTTTCGAGGCGTTTTTCTCCACCGGTTTCATGATCCCGGTCGGCTTTGAGTACGGTTTCCGCAAACGTCTGCACGTGGTCAAGACCCGGCCAACGGACTGGGAAAAGACCGGAGTGGACCTGCGTCTGTTCATCAAGGAACTGCTGGGGTTCAAGCTGGGCCACGAGGTGCTGCGCTACGAGCACCTGACCTACCGTTTCGACCTCAACCCGGACAGCGGGGATGTAGCCGCGCTGATCAAGCTGGTCGATCAGAGCGGCCCCAGCGCGATTCTGCTGGTGAATCGCGACCCGTCCGAGCCCCAGCGCGTGGTGGCCAACGTACTCGATTTCGCCCTGCCCGGACGGGGGGACATTACACTGGTGGATGTCACCGGCGGATTCAAGCGCGAACGGTTGGACAAGCCCAACCTGGACCGGATGCTTCCGCCTGCGGCTCTCTGGGTGCTGCTGCGGGAGAAATGAGCGGTGTTCACGCATCAATTGTGAAGGGGTGACCGAATGATTCGGCCACCCCTTTTTTATCCATGCGCCTGCGGGCAGGCATTGCCGCATCCACTAAACCCGGTCTGGTGCAGACAGCGAGCCGCTTTCCTGCGGGAGAGCCTTAAGCGCCCGGAATCCCACCATTTTATTCAGTTTTTCATCCCAAAGCTTCAGCTTCGGCGACTCCAGGCTTCTGAGGATGGTGAGAGGTTTGACCTCCTGAAGCGCCGGAATCTCATCATAACACCGTTGCAGGTTGTAATTCGGGATACGTGGCTGATCGTGGTGGATATGGTGCAGGCCGATGTTGCCGGTGAACCACTGCATGATCCTGGGCAGCTTGTAATATGAACTGCCCTCCATGGCCGCCCTTTTCGGGTCCCATGAATCGTGACTGGCCCAGTAAACCCCCTCGAACTGGTGCTGGACATAAAAAAGCCAAATTCCTATGGTTCCGGCCACGAAAATTACAGGCAACTGGATCATCAGGTACGGCCGCAGACCTATGAGCAGACTGGCCAGTGCTATGACAGCCGCAAGGATGAGGTTGGTGAACAGAACATCGAGACGCTCTTTTTTACGCGCCCCGCGGTGAGAGAAACGCATTGAAAAGATGAATATCAGCGCCGGCCCCAGGCCAAATATGACAAGCGGGTTGCGGAAGATGCGATAACCCATCCGTTTGTAAAGCGGGGCCGCCCGGTACTCGTTTACAGTCATGGTCCAGACATCGCCTTTGCCGCGACGGTCAAGATCCCCGGCCGTGGCATGGTGCGAAAGGTGCAGATATCGCCATTCCTGGAACGGGGTGAAAGTCAGCAGACCCAGAATGCGGCCCAGAATTCTGTTCGCGCGCTGCGAAGCGAAAAACGAGCCGTGCGTGCAATCGTGGAAGAAGATGAAAATGCGGACCAGGAATGCGGCCGCAACAATTGCCAGAGCCAGCGTGATCCAATACGGATATCCCCGCTTCAACATCAGCACCATCAGGCTCCACAGCGCCACGTATGGAATGCATGTATTCGACATCTGCCACATGGCTTTACGAAGACTCGGCTGCTGGAACCCCGAAAGCTGCCCATAGTCGGGGCGCCCCGATGCGCCAACGCCGTACTTAACCTTATCAGTCAAAATGAGATTCTCCTGCTGCTTGTAAATTCATTGCCGTATAGCTTGTTTCACGCTTGAAGCTCTTGACCGGATGAACAGTCAAAAAGCTTAAACCGAGGCGCAGACGCCGACCGTCCTGAGCATCGCTCACCGTTCCCGGCCCTGCGGACGGCCTGGTGCGCAATGTCGACGTCTCAGGCCCAGTCGTGGTGGCCGCGCATGAACTCGTGGAAAGAGGTCTGGATTTCACCCTGCGCCTTTTCCTTGAGCGCCTGCATCTGCTCCGGGCTGAACGGCTTGAACGAGCGCACCAGCTCCAGGTTCTGCCGCAGGTGTTCGGGTTTGGGCATCCCGACTGTGGCCGCGGTCACGGGCAGGCTCAGGCTGTAGCGCAGGCAGGTGGCGGCGTCGAACTCCGGGTACTTACCCACGATGTTATCCTGTCCCATCACTTTCATGGCCGTGACCCCGAGACCCTTTTCCACGGCCAGGGGCAGCACCTGCTCCTCGAAACCCATGTCGTAGGGGCCGTTGGTGGCCACGTTCAGGCCGCACTGGATTGCATCCACCGGGTGACGGGTGAGAAACTGCGCCAGCACCGGCCCCGAGGTATGGCTGGAAACGCCCACCCAGCGGGTCAGGCCCTCTGCTTTGGCCTTGAAAAGCTCATCCACCACCCCGCGCTCCACCCGTTCCAGGTCATCCGCCTGCTCCAGGCTGTGGATCAGACACATGTCCACATAGTCACAGCGCAGGCGCTGGAGCGAGGTCTCGAGACTGGCCCGGAACCTGGACGGATCACGCTCGGCTATTTTGGTCTGGACCAGCACCTGCTTTCGCCGCTCGGGCATCAGAAGCCCGATCCGTCTCTCGCTCTCGCCGTTGCCATAGTTGTGGGCCGTGTCCAGGAATATCACCCCGCTGTCGATGGCCTCGCTCATCACCCGCAGGCCCTCCTGCTCCTCGTACATCATCCAGCGGCTGCCGCTGCCGAAACTGAGCAGCGGGATTCTCGCCCCGGTGCGCCCATAGGCCCGCGTGGGCAGGGATGAACCTGGAATGGGGTGGAATTTCCCGCTTTCGCCGGCGAAAAGTCCGGCGCCGCTCAATGAGGCGGCCGCCGCAGCCGCGGCCGCACCGCGCGCGAGGAACTGCCTCCGGTTGATCGCATCGTTGTTCTTATCCTGCATATCCTGAACCTCCTTTGCGGAGTTGAGTGGCTGGTAGAGGATGATGGCTGTGTAAGAATCCATCTATCTCATTATATGCAGCTTTATAATAAAAATCAAACTCAACTCGAAATTAGTTGAAATCTCTTTATATATCAAAATGTTGCGCCGCTGAGACTTTCAAGTTGAAAGTAATCGCCGTATCTGCCGATATTATAAAAGGGTTTTCTGGCGGATAACTTTCAATTCTGGTTAAGAGTCGATGGATACCGCGCGGCTGATCAAATTGCTGGGAGCGCTGTTGCTGCTCCTTCTCGGCCTTTCCGGCTGCGCCGGGGGGAGCCTGCTCCATCCGCAGCCTCTGGTGGGACGGGACCGTCTGGTCTACCTGGTCCAGGATCAGCGCAAAAATGCCACCTACTACACGCGCAATGTCTGGTTCGACGGGGACAATTACCGTTTCCACGATGTCTACGGACGGGATATGTCGGTGCCACGCACGGACAGCGTGCTGGTGGACCTGATCGGACCGGAGCAGTACTACAAGACGCCGTAGGAGCGACGAAGGCCTTTGCGTTTTCCACTTCCCCTGCTGTATTGTTATCTGGTCGTAAACCCCCCTCGTATTCAATCGACTCTTATTCATCGATATAGCTCAAACGACAAAAGAATTGCCGTAGCTTTGCCTGGGTTCGTGAACCTGGATGCCGGGGCGAAGTTCGTGTTCAAGAATGATGAACAGGGGAAAGTGACAGGGCTGGTGCTGCTCCAGGCCGGGATGGAGCTGCCCTCGGCGCGGGTGAAATAGGGGGACAAAGGGGCTAATTAAGCTATTTTCTTTTTCTTAGTGTCGTAACCTCTCCTCAAGGCCATTACATGATGATCGCCGCAGGTCGTGTTTTCTGGTTAACAGTCATAATGATAGCCGGAGCTATCCTCCCTGAATCTGTGATAGGCGGACAGCCATCCCCTGCGTATAAAGGCACGGAGCAGCCGGATACTTTGTCACTGAATGAGTTGAAGCTGTTCGGGGAGGAGAAATTTGTTGTCCGGTACCGCAATGTCAAGGATGGAAAAACTCTAATCCGGAAAATACAAGGCAGGTTGGAACGGCGCGGGGATACTCTTGTGGTGCTGAACCTTGTGACCAGTTCTCCTGGCCCCCGCTATCGCGAAAATGCTGTCTTGATCGATCATATCCAGTCTATCAGGCTTGCGAAAGGAAAGGGTGCTGCTTCCATTCTCGATGACATGACAGGGAGGAAAGTAGAAATCCGTCTGGTCGATGCGTCTCGATTGAAAGGGAAATTGCTTCGTGTGTATGGTGATTCTCTGGAGGTGAGTTTGGCAGGGGAAATGCAAGGAGCCAGATCGCTGAAGATATCCGAAATTGAATCCATCAAGCGGACAGGCAAGACAAATCCAATGATATTTCTGGCGGTCGGATTGTATGGGTGGGTGGCTTTCGGCGTAATTGTCGGAATATGTATCGGTTCTTGAATAATGATAGCATCTTCCGGCCCTCACCCCAGCCGCATCCGTTTCTCCAGAAACGCGTACAGCGCCCGGTCGAACGGCGTGTCCGTGCTCACCATTTGATAGTCGATACGGGCCTCGCGGCAACTGCGCCTGAGGGAGCCGATCATCTCCTCCATCCGGCTGTCATAGGCCGATTTGACCTCCCAGGCGTTGGCCTGAAGCCAGCGGCCGCTCTCCATGTCGCGGTAGATCACCTCGCCCGCGCCCTCCAGGCTTATTTCGGACGGGTCCAGAAGGTGGAACACGATCACCTCGTGCTTGTGGTGCGCGAAATACTTGAGCGCCCGCAGTGTCTCCTCCGGAGCGGTCAGAAGGTCGGAGAGCACGATGATCAGGCCGCGACGGTGCATGCGCTGGGCCAGCTCGCGGAAAATGGGCAGTGGGGCGGTAAGCCCGGCGCAGGTGAGGCCCTGCAGCTCGGCCAACAGAATGTTCAGCTGGCTGAGCCGCGCCCGGGGCGGGATGAAACTTCTCAGGCTGTCGGCGTAGAGGGCCAGGCCCACGCTGTCGCGCTGGTGGATCAGCAGCCAGGCCAGGCAGGCGGCCAGGAGCGAGG
>CAYLSM010000174.1:0-10002 GCA_964386505.1 uncultured Gemmatimonadales bacterium | reverse complement strand
CCGCGATTCTTTCAGGTCACGCTTCAGGTCCAGTATCTCCACGGTGCGAGCAGTATACTCCACGCTGAAATCCCTGAACCGCTCGGCCCGTTTCAGCCCCTCACCGGGCTTGCCAGCCTCCACCCGCAGCGGGGCCAGTATCTCGGCCAGTTTCTGCCCGATCAGCGCGGCGCGCTGCTCCAGTCGCTCTTCCAGTTCCTTTTTCATGCACCTTTCTCTTTCATTTCCCGCCCGTCCCGTCTCTAAGTCCCAATTTTGGGCGGTGACCGGTTAAATCAACGTAGGGGAGGGTATGAAGCCCTCCCCTACATTTAGAGACTTCCAATCCGTGGCAGCCTCGGCATTCACTTTTCTTCTTCCTCGCTTCGGCAGGCGGCCAGGGCGCGGTCGATCTCGGCGCTCAGCTTGCGGTTGCCGGTGGAGACCGCCAGCTCGGCGGCCTTGCGGCAGTGACGGCGGGCCTCGGTGCGCTCGCCGCCAAGAAGGGCGATGTGCCCGCGGAACAACTCGGCCACGGCAAGGTGCTCGGCCATTCCGTGCTCCCTGGCGATGGCCTCGCCCTCATCCAGCGCCCTCAGTCCTGCCGCCGGGTCGCCCTGATGAGCCAGAATCGCGCCGCGGTATAGAATGTTCTGCACGGCCACGGGCAGGTTGCCAGCCTCCAGGGCCACGGCCAGGCTTTCGCTGAAATAGCTGCGCGCCGGCTCGTACTGGCGGAGGTTGTAGTAGTAGACCCCGATCGTGCTCATCAGGGTGCAGACATAGCTGTAGTCCTGCTCGTCGCGGGCCAGCTCCAGGGCGCGCAGGTAGTAGTCCAGGGCGCGGCTGACCTCTTTCATCTCGTAGCTGGCGTTGCCCAGGTTGGCCAGCCAGATGCCCTGGTTGCGAAGGTTGCCGGTGCGCTGGGCGATGCTGAGCGCCTGGCTGTAGTATTCGATGGCGGTCTCGTACTCCTCGACCGCGTAGTAGACCGAGCCGATGTAGCCCAGCCAGTTGCCGGTCTGGACCAGGTCGCCCGAGGCGCGCAGACGGCTCAGGGCGCGGTGGAACTGCTCCAGGGCCTCATCCACCCGTCCGGCCTCGTAGCGCATTCGGCCCAGGTTGCTGAGCGCGGTCACCGCGGCCGTGTCATCGCGCAGCTTGTCGGCCAGCTCCAGGCAGTCGCGGTAAAGTTTCTGGGCCGCCTCGATCTCGCCGCTCTGCTGGCGCACCACGGCCAGGTTGAGCAGTATGTCCAGACGGCGCTCGCCGGGGGTGCTGTCCTCATCCAGGGCCAGGGCCTCGCCGAGAAGCGTTCCGGCCGCCTGGATTTCCTCCCGTTTCAGCTTGAGCTGGGCCGCCGCGGTCAGGCAGCGCGCGGTCAGGGCCTGTTCGCCATAGGCCCGGGCCACCTCGAGAGCCTCGGCGTGGAAACGCTCCGCCCCGGCCCAGTCGCCGCGCAGGACCATGATCTCGGCCAGGTCGAGGCAGGCCTCCACCCGCGGCCGCATGAACGCATGTCCGCGCGAAAGCATCAGGGCCGCGCTCAGCGTGGCGAACGCCTCCTTGATCCTCCCGTCACCCAGCCGCGCCCGTCCGCTGCGCACCAGCAGCCAGTCAAACTGTTCGAGGCTGTCGCCGGCCATTTCGGAACCCTCCAGAGTGCCCTCCAGGCCCAGGCGGGCCATCGCCTCCTGGAACGAGGCCTCGGCGGCGCGGTAGTCCTCCAGCAGCAGAAGGCGGTCGCCGCAGAGCGACAGGGTGCTAACGGCCCAGTCCTCTTTCAGGAAATAGCTCTGGCGCAGGAACGCTCCCACCAGGAACACGAAATCGTGGTTCTCCTCCTCCATCATCTGGTACAGAAGGTCGGCGCACTGCTGGCGAAGCTCGGCGCTGCGCTCGGGAGTGAGACTCTCGACCAGGATCTCGTAGTAGAGCGGGCAGGCCAGGCGCACCGTGCCGCCTCCGCCTGCGCCCCCCTCCAGCAGGAAACCCTGCCCGGCCAGGGCGGCCAGGTCGGCCTCCAGGTCGCGCACCTGTATGTTGAGCCGGGCCAGCAGGCGGGAGAGGATGTCCTGGGAGCAGGCTGTCCCCAGGATCGCCACCGCCTGCAGGATATTGCGCGCGTGGTTGTTCAGACGGCGGTGCCGCTCGCGCAGGATTCCGGGCAGCTCCAGGGCGGCCAGGGCCCGCGAGCGGTTGTCCAGGGCCGCCACCAGGCGGCGACGGCGCTCGCGGCTTTCGGGGCTGGTGACTTTCTCACGCAGCAGGCGCCAGGTCTCGGAGATCAGCAGAGGGTTGCCCGGCGCGCCTTCGATCAGAAGGTCGCGCAACTGGGCCGACACCGACTGGCCCGACCCGCCTCCGGCCCCCTGCTCCTCCAGACGCTGCACCAGGCGCCGCCGCGAAAGCTTGGACAGCGGCCCCAGCGAGAACTCGCGGAACTCCTCCAGGTAATCCAGGCGCGAGCTGAACGGCGCGCGGCTGGAGCTGAGTATCACCAGCGGCCAGAGGCAATCCTTTTTCTGCACAAGGTGGACCAGCAGCTCCAGCGACAGGCTGTCCATACGCTCCAGGTCATCGAACCAGAGCACCAGCAGCGGCGGGTTCTCACTCCTGGTCAGGCTGGCCCGCAGGGCCTGAAGGTAGCGCCGCACGGCGTTGAACACCACCAGCTTGCCCTTGCCCCTGCGGTTGGCCGGAGTGTGGAGCTCCAGCGGATAGTCCACCCCCAGAAGGCGGCCGAACACCGGCAGGATAACCGCCGAGTCGAACACCTCCTGGGGCAGCTTGAGCCGGGCGAACGCGGCCAGCCGCGACTCTATCTTCTCTTTCTTGGCGTACTCGCTCTCCCAGAACGGGATGTCCAGGTCGAGCGCCAGCGCCGAGCTTACCGCTCCGAACGGGTAGTCCGCCACCGGGAACACATCCGCCCGCAGCACGTACACCTCGCCCAGGGCGTGGGACTCAATCACCAATTCGTCCAGCAGGGCGCTGCGGCCCACTCCCTCCTCGCCGTGCACGTTCAGCCAGAGAGCCTGGCCCTGGGGGCCGCGTGAGAGGAATTCGGACAGAAGATCGTAGAGAGCCTTTAGCTCCTTGTCCCTTCCGATCAATTCCATGTCCCGCATAATTGACCCGGTCGACTGGTTTTGGGGATAAAGCGGCAAGTTAAAAATCGAGAGAATTTTGGTTGAAATATAGCGGCGGCGCACTCATTATCAAGCAAAATTATTCCAAAAGCCATTTCAGAACGCCTAACGGCACCTGTGAAAATAAGAACACTTGACAGGGCCAAGTTTTCTCTGATATAGTAAAAAGGAATTATTCACGAAATAAGCTCCTAAACCTCCAATGGAGAAACATATACAAAAAAACTTAGAACTTTCTGTCGTACAGGCCCTTCCGGCCGGTCAAGGACAGGGTGGCGCCGGGATAGAATCCCAATAGTGATAACGATTCAATTCGGGGTGGTTTATGGCTCAGCGGGATTTGAACAAAGTGATCCTGATCGGTAATATCGGCCGGGACCCGGACCTGAGGCAGACAGAAAAAGGCAGCGCAATCTCCACGTTCTCCCTGGCGACCAACACCACCTGGGTCGACCGCGAGGGCGTGCGCGCCGAGCGCACGGAATGGCACAATATAGTCGCCTGGAACCGACTGGCCGAAATCTGCAACCAGATTATCCGCAAGGGCGACCAGATTTACATCGAGGGACGCCTGCGCACACGCTCATGGACGGACGAGAAGGGCGAACACCATCACCGCACCGAGGTGATCGCCGAGCAGATGATCAAGCTCAGCCGCCGCCCGGACGAGGACAACGAACCGGCCGAAAGCGCCGGTCACGCCGCCGACCCCGCCTCCTCTCCCTACGGACACGGACATTGACAGCGACCGGCACAGATGGGATTACTCCCGACCTGAACTACACGATTAAATCATGGTCCCGGATTCGGGATATCTATTAGTACAATCTTCCCAAGCCCCTGCCGCTGTCCCGGAGGACTGACAGATGGGTGAAGCCAAAGCCCGGCCCTCGACGTTGGCAATGATGATCAATGCCGCCATCGGAGCGGCGTGCGCGGCTTTTTTCATCTATTTTCATTCCGGCCCGGAGGCTCTGGCGAGGCTGGGGTGGGGCTCTCTTCCGGCCGGTGTGGCGGTCATGCTCGCCAGTTCCGCCCTGGGCGGCTGGATCGGCGTGCTGATTCTCAAACTGATTCACCGGCACAGAGAAAACAAGATTCGTCTTTAAGCTGACCTGACAAACCGACAGGAAACCCTGGATGAAACCACGCAAGCCGCCGCAGCCCAGCCCCCCCGCCGACAAACTGGCCCGCCTGAAAGAGGCTCTCGAGCGCAAGGACAACCCCTCGGAGAAAGTGCTGCGGGCTTTCAACAGCCTGATGCGCCAGGAGCCGGAGACTCCCGGACCTGTCCGACCGGGGCCGGCCAAAGGGAAATAGGACTCAAAAAAAAAGGGGGCGGCCTGCTGCACCCTTTCTCATTGCCGGAAAACAAAAAGGGGCGGGTAAGAACCCGCCCCTTCGACTATCAGTCCAAGTCGCTGAAAACCTACTCCTTGACCACCCAGACCTTGATCTCCGCAGTCACCTCGGGGTGCAGACGGATGCCCACGCTGTAGACACCGAGCTGCTTGATCGGCTCTTCGAGCAGGAACTTGCGGCGATCCAGCTCGAACCCCTGCTTGGCGGCCTCATCGGCGATATCCTGGGTTGTGACCGAGCCGTACAGACGGTCTTCCTCGCCCACCTTGACCTGGAAAGTCAGCGACAGCTCGCCGATCTTGGCGGCCAGGGCCTGGGCCTCGGCCTTCTCCTTCTCGGCCAGGACCAGGGCCTGCTTCTTCTCGAACTCGATCCGCTTCAGGTTACCCGCACTGGCTTTGTAGGCCATGTTTTTGGGGATCAGGTAGTTGCGGGCAAACCCCGGGGCCACGCTCACCACGGCGCCGATCTTGCCCAGGCCCTCGATGTCGGTGCGCAGGATCACTTCGCTTTTGCGTCTGATCTTCAATTTATCCTCCCCGGCAAAACTGCCGAAAGTCAGGAACAGCCACAGCGATGAATTTTCTTTTCAGTTCCGGTTCAATGTTGCTCCGGCACGGTCCGCCTGAAATCCATCCAGGTGTCCAGGAGCCCGAAAGTCAGGTGGAACAGACAGACCGGGGTCAGGCACAGCGTGACCGCCAGCAGCCGGATGATAAGGCCGCCGCCTCGCGCGGCGATGAAGAAGAACATCACCGCGAGGCCGCGGATCACGTACAGCACTCCCATGACAAAAAGCAGGTTCAGCGCCAGACGGGCGGGCCAGCCTTTGCCGGCCAGCAGCACCAGCACCAGGCCCGCGATAACGGCCCAGACCCAGTGGTCCTCGAAGCGGTACTGGTCGAAGCGCGTGCAGCCCAGCGACAGCGGAATCGCAGCCTCGCCCCAGCGGCGGAAAGCCAGTGCCGAGATGAAGAACGAAGCCAGCATCATCAGCACGTACTGGCTGGGCAGCAGCGTCACCACCATCCTGACCGTGCGCTCCACCGCCAGCCGGCTCTGGACATCGTCGCCGGCCACCAGGCCCCACTGTTTCTGGATCGTGGCCGCCTGGGTCTCCAGGTTGGACCAGCTTTCCAGTCCCACCCCGCCTGAGGCGAACAGCGCCAGCACGGCCAGCACACCGGACAGACTGGCCAGAAGCGCTCCCGAGGTGACACTGCTGAACAGGTTGCTTCTGAGAATGAACATTCCGGCCAGTGAGGCCGCCACAGCGAAAGTCAGGCTGATCGGCTCCATGGTCAGCCACCCCACGGCCGCCGGGACCGCCAGCGCCGCCGCTCCGGCAAAGCGCATCCGCGGACGGCGGTCACAGCAGAGAAACATCAGCCCCAGGATAAAACCCACGGCCACCAGCATGAACCAGTTGGTCAGGGTCAGGCCGGCCAGTACGGCCGGCAGGAGCCAGCTATCATTTCTTCGGCTTTTGCCCATTGAAACCTGTCCCGGCAGGTTACGGCCTTTCGGGTTGCAGCAGTATGACGGCCACATCGGGGCCGATCCGCCCGCCGGTGATTACGGCATCCGCCACGAGGCTCCGGGTGGACGGCTGCGCGCCGCCCGCTCGCCTCACGACCGCGAGTGCGTCTCCCCGACATAGGGCAGCAGGGCCAGGTAGCGCGCCCGCTTGATCGCGGTGGCCAACTGGCGCTGGTGCTTGGCGCAGGTGCCGCTGGTGCGGCGGGGCACGATCTTGCCGCGCTCGGTCAGGAAACGTCCCAGGGTGCGCTCATCCTTGAAATCGATCTTCTCTATGCTGTTCTCGCAGAGGTAGCAGACCCGTCTGCGGCTTTCCATCATCGGTCTCGGTCTCATCCATTTATCCTTTCAATACTGTTATTCGGTATATTGTAGTCGGGTCGTTCCGGCGAAAAGTATTTCGACCGGCTCAGGCGTCATCGTCCTCGGAAGAGGCCGGCTTCTCGATCTTCTTCTCGGTGTCCGGATCGTACAGCACGACCAGATAGCGCATCACCTGCTCGTCGATCTTCAGGCGGCGCTCGATCTCGGCGATCACTTCCGGCTTGGCGTCAAAACGGTAGACCCGGTAGATGCCGTTGTCTTTCTTCTTGATCTGGTAGGCCAGCTTGCGCTTGCCCCAGTCAAGCATGCCGACTATTTCGGCTTCCTGCGACTTGAGGAGTTCTTCCAGGCGCGCGAATTTATCCGCGACCTGGTTCTCCTCAATCGTAGGATCGAGGATCAGGACAAGCTCGTACCTGTTGTTCATGGACCTTCTCCCTTCGGTCTTGCGATCCCCGCTCTGAGCGGGAATAGGGCGTAAGTTGTTGGGAAATATGGAAAGGACTGCAGTACTGCGAACTGAACAATTTAAACGCCTCCGGGGTAAAATTCAAGTCTGATGATACATATATAGAATTTTCTCTTCCCGCGGCAGGGAAAATGTTCACGGGAAGCCGCGGGCATGAATATTGACTTATAAGCGTATTGTGTTCATATTCAACAATCTATTGTAAATATCATTCGTAACCGTCCCGCGCAGGCCGGCCGCAGCGGCCGGAAATGAAGGAACCGCCATGAGATTCTTCCGTAAAAGAAGCCCCTACCTGTACGGCTCGCTCACGGTGATGGCTTTGCTGCTCGTGGGCTGGCTGGTCGGCCGGGTGATGGCCACCTCGGACAACACCTACATGCGCATCCTGCTGCTGCAGGACGTGGTCAGCCAGGTGAGCATGCGCTACGTGGATTACATCCCGCCCGAAAACCTTTACCGCCGCGCCACGGACGGGCTGCTAAAGAACCTCGACCCCTACACCGAGCTGATCCCGGCCGAGGATTTCAAGCGCTTCCAGGAAATCCAGGTCCACAGCGAGTACGTGGGTATCGGCATCTCGATCAGCAAGGTGGAAAACGAGATCGTGGTGATGTCGATCTACAGCGGCTCCTCGGCCTGGCGCCAAGGTGTGCAGCCTGGCGACCGCGTGGTCAAGGTCAACGGCAAGTCCGCCTGGGGCTGGACCACGGAGCAGGCCTCCAACAACCTTCTGGGCCCAGAGGGCTCCAACGTGGAGATCACCCTGGCCCGCGCCGGGCTGGATGAGCCGGCCACGCTGATCCTCACCCGTCAGCCGGTTGTGGTGCCCACCGTGACCCGTCATTTCATGCTGCCCGACAGCGTGGGCTACATCCGCCTGAGCAGTTTCACCGAGCGGAGTCTGGAGGAAGTGCGCCAGCAGATGCAGCAGCTCAAGGCGGCCGGGATGAAAGCCATGGTCCTCGACCTGCGCGACAACTCGGGCGGCCTGACCGACCCGGCCGTGGGAATCGCCGACCTGTTCCTTCCCAAGCGCGGGGTGATAGTCTCCATGCGCGGGCGCAACACCCAGGACAGCAAGAGCTTTTTCTCCACCGGCAAGCCCATTCTGCCCGAAAGTTTTCCGCTGGCCGTGCTGATCAACGAGTTCACCGCCAGCTCAAGCGAAATCCTGGCCGGCGCCCTGCAGGACCATGACCGTGCGGTCATCCTGGGCCAGAACTCGTTCGGCAAGGGCCTGGTGCAGACCACGTTCCCGCTCAGTTCGGGCGATGTGCTGAAAATCACCACCGCGCGCTACTACACCCCCAGCGGACGGAACATCCAGCGCGCCAACTACACCCCGCGCCAGCAGTGGGATGCACTGGGCGAGGAGGACGAGGAGGAGCCGGGTGATTCCTCCAAGCCCGAGCCGAAAAAGGAATCCTACCACACCGACATGGGCCGCGAGGTCACCGGCGGCGGCGGGATAGTGCCGGATGTGCGTGTCGAACCCCCCGCGGCGGCCTACGACCCGCTGATCGGTCGCATCTTCTCGCACTCGTTCGATTTCGCCGTAGCCTACAAGAGCCTGCATCCCAACCTGGACAAGAGTTTCCAGGCGGATGACACAGTGTTCAAGGCCTTTGTCAGCTACCTCAAGAGCAAGCAGGTCAACGTGGATCAGGAGCGCCTGACCGAGCTAAAGGACTACATCACCCCCAACCTGCTGACATTCCAGATCGCCCAGGTGACCTGGGACGAGAACACGGCTTACCGTCTGATCTCCGGGCAGGACCGTCAACTGGACAAGGCGCGTGAGATGCTCGCCGGCGGGACCACGCAGCAGAGAATCATGCAGAAGATGATGGAGGATAAATCCAAGTGAGCGGAAAGAAAAGCCCGGCCAGGAGCAGGGACACGCAGGCCGAGAACGCTTTGATAGCAGCCGAGAGAGATTCGCAGGGGGATTTCTGGGGCAACTTTTTCTATTTCCTGGTCCTCAGCATCGCCATCACTTTCATCCTGGCCAACAACACGGTCCAGGCTCTGACCAGCACCTCCGGAGTGATTATCCTGGGCCTGCTCGTCCTGCTGGACATATTCCCGGCCTACCACCTGGCCCGTCATTTCCTCTACGAACGGGGCTGAGGCGCTGGCTGTAGGGGTTTAAGCATACAAAAGCACTGCAGGGGCACGGCGCGCCGTGCCCCTGCTTTTTTTGCGTAATCCGCGATTCGAGTTCCCGCACCGGTTCCCTCACCAAAAGCGATCAGGGCCGCACGGTGAATCCGAAAGTGAGTTTCACGTCCGGGCTGTCACCCACCCCGAACTTAGCCTCCACGAAAAGGCTCGATGTCTGGGAGGTCTCGAACTCCAGGCCGCCCAGCAGGTTCAGACCCACCTGGAACTCATCGTCATCCGCCCGCGGGTTGGAATTGCGGTGGCTGAGCAGATTGAACCCCAGCCCGCCACCGGCGTAGGGCACGTAGTTCTTGGTTTTGTGGTCGGTCAGCATGTAGACCACTTCCGGGTTCAGGCAGACCATGGTCAGGTCGTTGCCCACTCCGACCTCGATATTCGGCCGGAACACCAGGTTCTCCACGATCTCGCCCAGGTCGGCGTGCACGCCGAAATGCACCTGGTCCGGGTCGAGGGTCGCACCCACCCGCCCGCCGATCCCCAGGAGCACCTCCTGCGCCCGTGACGCGGTGAACGGGAAAACGCACAGCAACGCAACCGCCAGCAACATCCTTCCGCACTTGCCCATCGCTTCACTCCTTGCGCTTTGATCCGGCAGGGGATACTGCTTTGCATCACGAATCAAGTATAATTCCCTCCACCTGAGACGGCAACCCGGCAGCCATTATTCAACAGCCGGGGCGGCTTTTCACTCAGAAAGAACCGCAGCGCGGCCCGGCGCGGTGAAAATTCTTTTCCGCACAGTCCGCTTTCCTTATTTTGGTGGGAAATGGTTTGTTCAAGACTTTTCATTTTTCGACCGGAGCAGCTTAGTGAGCCTCGTGGATATTCTGATAGTGGCCGGGTATCTGGCGACAATGCTGATTGTGGGACTGCTGCATCTGAAAGAAGCCTCTGGGGACGTACACAGCTATTTCCTGGGCAACCGCCGCATCCCCTGGTGGATCACGGCCATGAGTTCGAGCATGTCCTCGATCGACATCACCGGCACCA
>CAYLSM010000173.1:0-10103 GCA_964386505.1 uncultured Gemmatimonadales bacterium | reverse complement strand
ACATGGTCATATTCCGCGAGAACACCGAGGATGTTTACGCCGGGATCGAGTGGGCAGAGGGCAGCCCCGAGGCTAAAAAGGTGATCGATTTTCTCAACACCCAGATGGGCTGCTCGATCCGCACTGACAGCGGGATAGGGGTCAAGCCGATCAGTATCACAGGCACCAAACGCCTGGTGCGCAAGGCGATCCGCTACGCGATCGACAACAGGCGCCGCAGCGTGACCCTGGTACACAAGGGCAATATCATGAAATACACCGAGGGCTCGTTCCGCGACTGGGGTTATCAGGTGGCGCGCGAGGAGTTCGGCGCTCAGACAATCACGGAGGCCGAGCTGTGGGACAAGTTCGGCGGCAAGGCCCCGGCGGGCAAGGTCGTGATCAAGGACCGCATCGCGGACGCCATGCTGCAGCAGATCCTCACCCGTCCGGATGAGTACGACATTCTGGCCCTGCCCAACCTCAACGGCGACTACATCAGCGATGCCCTGGTGGCGCAGGTGGGCGGACTGGGCATGGGCCCGGGGGCGAATATCGGCGACACGATGGCCTTTTTCGAAGCCACTCACGGCACCGCGCCCAAGTATGCGGGCCAGGATAAGGTCAACCCCGGCTCGGTGATCCTGAGCGGCGTGCTGATGTTCGACTACCTGGGCTGGCAGGAGGCCGGGCGTAAGATCGTCGAGGCCATCGACCGCACCATCGATGCCCGCACAGTGACCTACGATCTGGAGCGCCAGATGGAGGGCGCGACCCTTCTCAGTTGCAGCCAGTTCGGCGATGCGCTGATCAAGAACATGGGTTGAGGGAGCCGAAGGAGATAACCGGCTCTACTTGCAGGCAGGTCGGATTAAAGCTCAGGGGCAATTCATGAATTGCCCCTGAGCGCATGGGACCTGGTTCTTTCACTGGAATGTAAAAAACTGAGAAGGCTAAGGTGGGCGGATGTTCGTAGACCGGGCAGAAATATCGGTGCACGCGGGCGAGGGCGGCAAGGGGCTGATCGCGTTCCGCAAGGAGAAATACAACCCCTGGGGCGGACCCTCCGGCGGCATGGGCGGCCGGGGCGGCAATATCTGGTTTCTGGCGGATGAGGGCATGTCCACCCTGATGGATTTCCGTTACAAGCGCGAGTACCACGCCCCGCGCGGCGAGCACGGCGGCCCCAACGACTGCACGGGCCGAAACGGCGAGGACGTGGTGGTGCGGGTTCCGGTGGGCACTGTGCTGCGCGATGCCGAAACCGGCCGTCTGGTGGCCGACCTGACCGAAAAGGGCCAGAAAGTCCTGGTGGCCGAGGGTGGACGGGGCGGGCGTGGCAACGCCGCTTTCGCCAACCCCACGCGCCAGGCCCCGGATTTTGCCGAGGACGGCCGTCCGGGCCAGGAGCGGACCCTTCAACTGGAGTTGAAGCTGATCGCGGATGTTGGGCTGGTCGGTTTCCCCAACGCGGGCAAAAGCACCCTTCTGAGCCGGGTCTCCGAGGCGCACCCCAAGATCGCCGACTACCCGTTCACGACCCTGACCCCCAACCTGGGTGTGGTGCGCACGGACACCGATTCATTCGTCATGGCCGACATTCCCGGCCTGATCGAGGGCGCCCACGAGGGACGCGGCCTGGGCCTGGAGTTTCTGCGCCATGTTGAGCGCACTCTGGTGCTGGTGTTCCTGATCGATGTCTCGGTCGAGGACCCGGAGAAGCAGTATGCGATTCTGGAGCGCGAGCTGGAGGGGTACTCCTCCGAGATGACCCGCAAGCCGCGCTGCCTGGTGTTCACCAAGCTTGACCTTTTGCCCGCGGACCAGCCGCCGCCCAGAATCGATGACCCGGCGCTGTTCCTGCAGACCGGGATCAGCGCGGTCAGCGGGCGCGGCATGGCCGATTTCACCCGCGACCTGATGCGCAAGGTGCTGGAGGTGCGCCGTCAGGCCGCCGCCTCCATCCGCGAAGATGTCTGAGCGCGTGCCGGAAAGCGGTCCCTCCCAGTCCGGAGCCGGGATGAGCCTTTCCCCCGAGAACATTCTGCGCGACATGCTGCGCCTGCTGTTCGTGCCGGGCCTGGGCGCGGTGCGCCTGCGCCGTCTGCTTGAAGCCTTCGGCGGACCTGCGGCGGCCGTGGCGGCCGATTTCGAGGCCCTGCGCCGGGTGCCCGGCCTGGCCACCGGGCCGGAGCTGGAGTTCCTGGCGTCCAAGAATTGGAACGAGCAGGAAGTGGAGACTCAGCTCGAGCGGCTGGACAAATCGGGCGCGCAGGTGATTTTCTACTGGCAGGAGAACTACCCGGCCTACCTGGCCCAGATTTACGATCCTCCTGTGCTGCTGTTCGCGCGGGGTGTGCTGGACTGCCTCAACCGTCCCTGCGTGGCCGTGGTGGGCACCCGCTCGCCCAGCCTCTACGGCAGCGACACTGCACGCGATCTGTCCGGGGCGCTGGCCCGGGCCGGATTCACCGTGGTGAGCGGTCTGGCCCGCGGGATCGACAGCCTGGCCCACGCCGCCGCCCTGGACAACGGCGGCCTCACGGCGGCTGTGCTGGGCAGCGGGGTCGATAACCTCTACCCGCCCGAGAACGAACCGCTGGTGGAGCGCATGCTGGAGCACGGCTCGGTTGTGCTGAGCGAGTACCCCCTGGGCACTCCGCCGGATGGCCGCAATTTCCCGCGCCGCAACCGCATAATCAGCGGCCTGTCGCGTGGGGTGCTGGTGGTGGAGGCGGGCGAGCGCAGCGGCGCGCTGATCACCGCCGAGTACGCCCTGGACCAGGGCCGCGAGGTGTTCGCCGTGCCGGGGGATGTGGCCCGCGGGCTGAGCCACGGCACCAACCGTCTGATCAAGCAGGGGGCCACGCTCGTGCAGAGTGTGGATGACATTCTGGAGGAACTGGGCGGCGCGCCCCTGCCGGGCCGTCATGGTGACGGCCAGCCGGAGCTGCCTGGCCTGGGGCCCTGCCTCAGCCGCGAGGAGCGCCGCGTGTTCGACTGCCTGGACCGTCAGCCGCAACACGTGGATGAGCTGGCCGAGCGCAGCGGGGTGGAGGTTTCGCAACTGCTGGGGCTGCTCCTGCAGCTCCAGATGAAACGCCTGGTGCGCGAGCATCCGGGCAAGCTCTACAGCCTGGGTTGACCGGGCGAGGCGAGGGGATGCGGGTGGAGGAAAGCTTTTCTCTGTATGTGCATATCCCGTTCTGCCGGGACGGCAAGTGCCTGTACTGTGATTTCTACTCCGTGCCGGACCGGGTCGAGTCGCTGGATGACTATCTGTCCGCCCTGGGCCGCGAGATCGAGGCCTCGGCGCTTCTCTGGCCGCCGCGGGGCAGCCGGGTGCGGACAGTTTTTTTCGGCGGGGGCACGCCCTCGCTCCTCGGTGGAGCGCAGGTGGCGGCCGTGCTGGAGAAAGCCGCCGCAGCCTGGAGTATCGACCCAGATGCCGAGATAAGCCTGGAGGCGAACCCCGAGGATGTGAGCCTGGAGGCCGCGGCCGGCTGGCGTGCGGCCGGGGCGAACCGTCTTTCCGTGGGCTGCCAGAGCTTTGATGACCGCGCCCTGGCCGGCCTGGGGCGCCGTCATGATTCCGCCGCCAACCGAATGGCACTGGAGAGCGCGCGACAGGCGGGGTTCGAGCGCCTCTCCGCCGACCTGATCCTGGGCGGGCCGGGCTGCACTGAAAGCATGGTGACCGGATCGATTGACACGGCCCTCGCGCTCGGGGTGGACCATCTTTCGATCTACGGCTACCACCTGGAGGAGACCTGCCCGGCCCACGCCATACCGGAATTCGCCGAGTGCGACGAGGCAGTCTACCGCGCGCAATATCTTCTCGCCTGCGATAATCTTGAGCGCGCCGGCTGGCAGCACTACGAGATGTCCAACTGGGCGCGGGAGGCGACCTCGGTCTGCAGCCACAACCTGGCCTACTGGACCGGCCGGCCTTACCTGGGGCTGGGTCCCTCGGCGCACTCGTTCCAGCCTCCCGACCGCCGGTTCTGGAACAGGCGCAGCCTGGAGGAGTACCTTAATCACTCCTGGAGCCCGGGCGCGCCCAACCCTCTGCGCGAGGGCGAGTTCCTCAGTCCGCGCCAGCGCCTGTCCGAGCACCTGATGCTGGGCTTGCGCCTGAAGGCCGGGGCCTCGGTGGCGCTTGTGGGGCAGATACTGGGGCGCGCCACGGCCGAGGTGCTGCGCGAACTGGACAGCGCCGGGCTGGTCCACCTGCGTGACAGCCGTCTGCGGGCCACCACCGAGGGCTGGCTGGTGCTGGACTCGCTGGTGGAGCGGATTCTGGCCCGCGGGGAGTTTCCGCTTGACAAATAGGGGCCGGACTGCAAAAATTGTGGCAGGTCAGAGAGCTTTAACTTAAATAAAAAAAGGCCGTTATGGCTTACGAGAACCAAAAGCCGCAGCGCGATGACCTCTCCGAGCGTGAGGCGGCGATCCTCGAACAGGTGATCGGCGATTACATCGCCACCGCGTCCCCGGTGGGCTCGCGCCACCTGTCGCGCAACGGCGACAGCGGACTGAGCGCGGCCACGATCCGCAATACGATGAGCGACCTGGAGGAGAAAGGTTTCCTCTGGCAGCCGCACCCGAGCGCGGGACGGGTCCCCACGGACAAGGCCTACCGCTTTTTCGTGGACAGCCTGGCCCGAGGTCACTCCAGTCTGCCAAAGGGCTGGGAACGGATGCTGCAGCCGCTCTCGGGCGACCCGGCCCTGGAGCGCGTGCTCCAGCGCGCGGCCCAGGCGCTCAGCGTGTTGACCAGTGAGCTGGGCGTTGGGATCGCCCCTTTGGTGGATGAGGGCGTGCTGGAAGGGGTGGACCTGATCCGGGTGGGGGCGGAGCGCCTGATGCTGATCCTGACCATACAGCACGGACTGGTCAAGACCATTTTCGTGGAGATCGACAGCCGGGTGAGCGACCAGCGCCTGAGCGGTCTGGCCGGACGGTTGCGCGAGCGCCTGGCCGGTCTGCCCCTGGGCGAGATACGGCGAACGGCCCGCGAGCGGCTCAAGGGTGCGGTGGAGGATGACTCCGACCCGCTCAACGTGTTTGTCCAGAGCGCGGACAGCATTTTCGAGCTGGGCGAGGGCGGCGGCGAACTGGTCCTGGGCGGAGCGGCCAAGCTGGCCAGCCAGCCCGAGTTCAGCGACCAGATGAACCTGCGCTCGCTGATCGGCCTGACCGAGAGGCGCGACCTTCTGCTTGAAACCATGAAAAAGCGGGCCGGGGCCGAGGGCCTGCGCATAACCATCGGCTCGGAGAACGAGCTGTCGGAGCTGTCGAATTTCACCCTGATCACCGACACCTACCGTATCGGCCGGATGAAAGGCATTATCGGGGTGATCGGACCGACCCGGATGAGCTACAGCCGGGTGATCTCGGTGGTCGAGTACACCAGCCGCCTGCTGTCCAAGGTGCTGGAGAGTTGAAAATCGAATGCAGTCTGGAGATAAGAGTGGAGGCGAAAGAGATTTCCGATGACCAAGCGTGACTACTACGAGGTGCTCGGCGTGGGCAAGGAAGCCACGGCCGAGGAGATAAAGAAAGCCTACCGCAAGCTGGCGGTGCAGTTCCACCCGGACAAGAACCCCGGCGACAAGGCGGCCGAGGAGAAATTCAAGGAAGCGACCGAGGCCTATGAGGTGCTGCGCGACCAGGGAAAACGCGCTCAGTACGACCAGTTCGGGCACGACGGGTCGTTCGCCCGGGCGGGTGGCGGCGGTGGCGGCTATGCCGGATACCAGGATTTCGATCTGAGTGACGCCCTGAACGCATTCATGCGCGATTTCGGCGGGTTCGGGTTCGGCGACCTGTTCGGCGGAGGGCAGGCCCAGGGGCGTGGCGGCCGTGGGGCCAACCGCGGCGGCGACCTTCAGGTGCGCCTGCGCCTCGACCTGGAGGAGGTGGCCCACGGGGTGGAGAAGACCCTCAAGATCAACCTCCAGCAGGCCTGCACCGACTGCGGCGGCAGCGGCTCCAAGAGCGGACGCACCTCTGTCTGTCCCAGCTGTCAGGGCAGCGGCCAGGTACGCAATGTCCAGCGTTCCATTTTCGGGCAGTTTGTCAGTGTCGCCCCCTGCCAGCGTTGCGGCGGCACGGGCCAGGTGGTCCAGGACCAGTGCGACACCTGCCACGGCGAGGGCCGGGTGACCCGTGAGCGCAAGATCAAGGTGAAAATCCCGGCCGGGGTGAACAGCGGCAACTACCTCACCCTGCGCGGCCAGGGCAATGCCGGGCTGCGCGGCGGGCCTCCGGGCGACCTGATCGTGCTGATCGAGGTGGAGGAGCACGAGAGTTTCGAGCGGCACGGGGACGATGTCCTGTTCGACCTGCCCATCTCGTTCAGCCAGGCCGCCCTGGGAGCGGAGGTCGAGATTCCCACCCTGGAGGGCAAGGCCCGGATCAGTATCCCGCACGGGACCCAGACCGGCAAGATCCTGCGCATGCGCGGCAAAGGCCTTCCGCACCTGAACGGCTCGGGCCGCGGCGACCAGCTGGTGCGGATCACGGTCTGGACACCGGGCAGCCTCTCGGCCAAGGAGCGCGAGCTTTTCCAGGAACTGAGCCGGATCGAGAGCCAGAGCCCGCCCTCGGCCGGACGCGGGTTCTGGAACCGCATGAAAGAGGCGTTCGGCGGCTGAGCAGGCCCCGGGAAAGGCAGGCAGAGGCGGTGCGCGCCCGGAAATTTGATGAGGATGAGCTGGCCGAGGAGCTGAAGACCACGGCCCTGTATGTGCCGCCCGGCAATTTCCTGGACGGCTGGCTGGAGTTCCCGGACGAGGAGTTACACCACCTGACCCATGTGCTTCGGCAGAAGGAGGGCAGCCGGGTCCAGGTGCTGGATGGCAGCGGCGGGATATTCTCGGTGCTCGTGGAACGCCGTGGGGTTGGGCTGGCCGGGCGGGTGCTGGAGCAGGAACAGACGGCTCCGGTTTCGCCGCCGATAAGCGTGGCCCTGGCCCCCGGGCGCAAGGAACGTATGCGCTGGGCCGTGGAGAAGCTGGCCGAGCTTGGGGCGGCGCGGATTATCCCGCTCCTGAGCACGCACGTCTCGTTCCCCGGCGACCCGGACCGTCTGGCCGAGCGCCTTCAGCCGGTGTGCGTGGCCGCGCTAAAGCAGTCGCGGCAGCCGTTCCTGACCCGTGTCGAGCCGGCCGTTGGGTTCGATGATTTTATGAAAACCTGCACTGCCGTAGAGACGCAAGCGGTTTTCTGTCATAAAAAAACTCAAAGCCGCGCCCCGATTGACCGAAATAGATTAGGGGGAGCGCGTGAGTTGGTTCTGGTGGTGGGTCCGGAGGGTGGCTTCGACTGCGCCGAAAGCCAGGCTATACTGCACAGCGGCGCGCCCTGCCTGGATCTGGGCCCAGCCACGCTGCGTTTCGAGACCGCGGCGGTGGCCGGGTTCGTTCTGCTGCGGCAGATGTTGCGTGGCGATCAGGGGTTGTACTGAAAGCCGCACCGCTATATGTTTGAATTGAACGTCAGGCCATATAACAGTTAAACCCTGAACCAGATCGGTCCGGGATTTCACCGGGCCGCCGCCGGGGCGGCTGAAGCCGGTTGAGGAGTTCGACCATGCAGGAGAAGGACATCAACGGCATTCTGAGTAAAGTCGAGGAACTGAAATCCGTTTTCTCGTTCGGCGTTAAGTTCCTGCCGTTCCTGGAGGACCTGCTGGTATTTGTCCAGGAAATGGCCCCCATGCTGAACGAGATGAACCAGTCCATCCAAGACAGCTCCAGCAAGATGCCCAAGGCTGTTCAGCAACTCGACAAGGTGACCAGCGCCACCGAGCTGGCCACGAACGAGATTCTGGACAAAGTCGACTCCATGCTCGGCCGCCTGGACCAGGTGAGCGCCAATTTCAACACCGTGCGTGAGCGCCTGTCCGCCGAGCAGACCGCGTTGAGCGGGATCGCCGGGGCGATCGAGGAACTCCTGGAGCTGCCCGGTGTGCGCGAATCCCTCAACCGGGTGTTCGAGGACGAGAAAGCGCGACAGAAGGGCGTGGAGATCAAGAAGATTGTCGATGAGTTCCTGGCTGGCAAGATCGGCGAGGATGTCCCCCAGACTGTCGAAGCTCTGTTGCAGGACACTCAGACCGACGCCTACGATATCATGAACGCCTTGCAGGTCCAGGATATCACCGCCCAGCAGATCGAGGGCGCCCACGGCCTTCTGCGCTCGGTCCAAGAACGGCTGAACATGCTCATAACCAAGTATTCAGAGGCCTCGCCGCCGGCGGTTTTCCGCGAGATCAAGGCGCATGACATCAACGCCACTTTCGATATGGATGATGACCGGCAGAAAGCCGTGGACGATATGCTGAACCAGAGCCCGGAAGAACTGTTGGCCGCGAGTGAGTCCGCTCCGACCGAGGAGGCCGTCGAGGAAAACGAGCTGCCCACCTCCAGCGCTTTCGACGAAAGCCTGCCCGAGGAGAGCGAGGTCGCTGAGGAGGTCGCAGGCGAGGAGCCGAACCAGGCGGAGATCGATGAGCTGCTGAGCTGGGGTGATGACGCCGCGGGCGCCGCGCTGCCCGGTGAGGATACTGTCGTGCTGGATGAGCAGGCCGCCGACGAGATGTCCGCCGAGGACCTTCTGGCTGAGGCGGATCTGGTCGCCGACACGCCTGCGCCGGTCGAGGAACCCCTTCCGGATGAGATAATTCCCTCCGATGCCGGCAACGGCAAGCTTGAGGAAGCGGTCGAGGAAGAGCCGAAGGCGGCCAAGGGGAAAAAGGCACAGGAGAAAGAGGAAAAGCCGGCCAAGGAGAAGGACAACAGTGCGGCCAGCATAAAAATCTCCCAGGAAGAGATCGACAAGCTGTTCTCGTAGTGGACCCGGTGCAGAAATCTGATATTTCTGCTCTTGACATTATCTGCAACGCCAGTTATTTTTTATTTTCACCGGGGTCCACTAACCGCAAACTCTTCCAGGGAGGTAGCTGCGTGCCGGAAGTATATATCGATGAAGGCGAGTCCTTTGAGAAGGCCTTAAAAAAGTTCAAGAAGAAATGCGAAAAGGCCGGAATTCTTTCCGATCTGCGCAAGCATCGCCATTTTGAAAAGCCCAGCGAGAAGCGCAAGCGCAAAATGAACGCCGCCAAGAGGAAGCTCAAGAAGGAGGCGCGTCACCGTTAGTCCCCTTCAGCGCGGGAGTCGGTCAAATGGCCTGCGAAAAAATACTGAACAGGGTTCGCCTGAATTAATGAGCCTTCGACGCCTGGCATGGTCGAAGGCTCTTTCATTTTAGTGGCGCGCAGGGTGGCGCTTTTTTTATTATTACGGCAGACTGGGTTGTTTTGACTGAAAAGCATAATTTAACAAATATGAACAGACCGGAAATCACATGCTGAGTCAACAGACACGCGACATCCTTGAATACGACCGTCTACTGGCCCTGGTGGCGGGCTATGCGGTGAGTGAGGACGGGGCCGCCCACGTGCGCGCCCTCGCTCCGCTTAACGACCGTGAGGCAATCGGGCTGCAATATGACTGTCTGGACGAGATGCGCTCGATCACGGGCGAGGGACACAATTTCCGTCCCTCCGCAGTTCCGGTTCTGGCCGGGCCGCTGGCCCGCCTGACCAAGGCCGGAGTGATCCTGGAGGGAGCCGAGATCGTGGCGGTGGGGAGGATGCTGGAGGCGGCCGGAGACGAGCGCGGCTATATCCTGCGGCGCGAGGACTCCATTCCCCGTCTGAGTGCGCTGGCTGGGGCCCTGGACGGTCAGGAGGATATCCGGCGCGAGATAGAGCGCACGTTCGACGAGAACGCCGAGGTGGTGAGCAATGCCTCGCCCCTTTTGAGCAAGCTGCGCCAGGATGCCCGTCACGTGCGCGAGCGGATCGAAAAACAGCTCGAGCAGATCGCGGGACGTTTGACCGAGGCCGGTTCCACGGGCGACAATTTCGTCACCCTGCGCCAGGAGCGCTATGTCCTGGCTGTCCGACGTGATGAGATGCACTCCTGTCCGGGGATTATTCAGGGCGAGAGCGGCAGCGGGGCCACGCTGTTCATCGAGCCGGAGCAGGTGGTCTACTCCAACAACCGTCTGCGCGAAATCGAGCTGGACATCCAGCGTGAGAAACTGCGTATCCT
>CAYLSM010000172.1:0-10111 GCA_964386505.1 uncultured Gemmatimonadales bacterium | reverse complement strand
ACCACAGGTGCGCCTCGTCCAGGTGGGCGCGGTCGGCGGTGCGCCAGTAGCCCAGGCGGAAACGGGTCACGTAGACCGTGCAGGCCAGAAGCATGTAGAACAGCAGGTAGGTCCAGAGCGCTGTCACGTTGGTCCCGAATGCTTTCAGGATCAGGAACACTCCACCCATGTACACCCCGGCGTCGATCAGCACGGCGGTGAAATAGAAGAAGCGCGTGTCGCCCGCCCCGCGCAGGGCCTGACGGAACAGGAAATACATCGATATACAGATATTCCAGACCGCCAGGTAGCGCAGCACCACCCGCCCGTGCACCAGGATCGTCTCGAACGGCACGCTGGGCCCCTGGCCCAGGCGCGGGCGGAACGCGGTCAGCATCTGGTCCGGGATCAGCAGATATAGCGCCGCGCTGACCAGTGCCATGCTGAGTAGGATTTTCAGGCCCAGGTGGATGAAATGCTCCGCCTCCTTGAACCGTCCCCGCCCGATCTCCTGAGCAAACAGCACCACCGCCCCCCCGGCCAGGCCCTGCACATAGAGGTTCAGCAGATCGTTGACCGACCAGGCGATGTTGTTGGCGGCCAGGGACTCGGTGGGCGTGCGGCCCATCAGCATGAAAAACAGGCTTACCGAGAGCAGGAAACCCAGGTCTTGCAGCCCGCAGGGCGCGCCGGTGCGGACCAGGTGCAGCACGAAACCGGGCCTGAATCTCCAGGTGCGGCGCGTCTCGTATCCCTCCTGATAGCGCTGGCCCAGGAACAGAACGAACATGATCGCCGGCGGAATCACCGAGGCAATGGCCGTGGCCAGCGCCGCCCCCAGGATGCCCAGGCGCGGGAAGCCGAAATGTCCGAAGATCAGCACCCAGTCCAGCACGATATTGACAATGTTGCCGATTATGTTGGCGGTCATGGTGATCCGGCTCATGCCCCGGCCGGTGAAAAACGAGGCGGTCACGTTGTTCAGGATCGTGAACAAAGAGGCGCAGATCAGGACCGTGTAGTAAGTGCGCTCCAGGGCCGCCACCTCGGGGGCGTGGCCGAACCACTCGAAGGCGTGACGGCCAAGCGGGGCCAGGCAGCAGATAAGGATTACATAGGCCCCGACGGCGTAGTAGATACCCTGCCAGACCGTGCTGGCGCACATGCGCTTGTTGCCAGCGCCATGGTAATGCGCCACGAACAGGTTTATGAAAGTTGAGATGGAATAGAAAAACGTGGTCGTGGTCCAGCAGAGGATGGCCGCCGGCCAGACCGCCGCGATCTCGTTGATCCCGTACCAGGACAGGAAAATACGGTCGAAGAACATCATCACCAGCACCGAGCCCTGGTTGAAAATCAGCGGCAGGCTGATCCGTATCAGCCTGCGCCAGGGCGCGGCGGTCGGGTCGTCCTCCTCATCCCGGAACCCGGCGAACACAGTCGAAATTATGCGCTTAACCATTGGCTCTCGACAATCCTCTCAAACAATAAAAATGCCCCCTCCGCAGTTCTGCGCGGACCGGGCTTTTCCGACCAGGAGTGCGGCGCTCTCGGCGACCCTCGCGCCGCAGGTCAGGGCTTAAAATTTATCTGCGGGTCAGGCAGCGGCAACACCTCGAAATCCACCCCGGCCTCCTCGAACAGCCCGGGGAAATTCCTGTCCGAATACTGGGTGGAGGAGACGACCCGCCGGATACCGGCGTTGATTATCATCTTGGCGCAGATGAAGCACGGTGAGTGTGTGCAGTACATGGTTGAATCCCCGATCGAGACCCCGTGCAGCCCGGCCTGGATGATCGCGTTCTGCTCGGCGTGGATCGCCCGGCAGACCTCGTGGCGCGTGCCGGACTCGATCTGCTGCTCATCGCGCAGGCATCCCAGCTCGCGGCAGTCACGCAGGCCGCGCGCCGCCCCGTTGTAGCCGGTGGAGAGCACCCGGCGCTCGCGCACCAGGACCGCGCCCACGTGACGGCGCAGGCAGGTGGAGCGTTCGCTCACCAGCATCGCCATCTTCAGGAAATAGTCATCCCAGCTCGGACGCTCGTTCACCCCAGCAGCTCCTCGATCTTGCGGTGCAGATCTTCCAGTGTGCCGTCGTTCACCACCACCCGGTCGGCCAGCCTGAAACAGGCCTCCAATTGCTGCTGGTGCGGGTCGCCGCTCAACTCGGCCTGCTCCTGGCGCAGGAACTGCTCGTAGGTTCTGGCGTCATCCGGCCGGGCCCGGCTTTCCACGCGCTGCCAGCGGGTCTCCACCGGGGCGTCCACCCCCACGAGCAAGAAATCGGGCCGCTTGCGCAGGGCCTCGATCTCGGCCGGGTTGCGCAGCGAGACCACCACCGCGTCGCGCACAGATTCCAGTTCGCCCAGGGCCCACTCGCCCAGCACGCCCGGGCCGCGTTCCAGACGCAGCTCGTTGCCAACCTCGGTCAGGTTCTCACGGGTCAGCTCCAGGCCGCGCTTCTTCAGCTCGGCGCGCAACAGATCGGAGAGGCTGAAATAGACAAACCCCTTGCGCTCGACCAGGTAGCGGGCCAGTTCATCCTTGCCCGCCGCGTTGCGCGAGGTCAGACCGATCAGCACCGCGGGGCCTCCCCCCTCTTCTGTCTAAAAACATGTCCGGCCTGCAAAGGGCCGGACAGAGTCGAACCACACGTGAGTTAAGCCGGGCCTCAGAAAAGAAGGACCCGGACATCTCAGCTCTGCATCAGGCGCAGAAGGGCAGCCACCCGGGAGCGCATCTCACGCCGGTGCACCACCATGTCCAGCATGCCGTGATCCAGAAGGAACTCGGCGCGCTGGAACCCCTCGGGCAGGTCCTGGCGGATGGTCTGCTTGATCACCCGCGGCCCGGCGAACCCGATAAGCGCACCCGGCTCGCCGATGTTGACATCTCCGAGCATCGAAAAACTGGCGGTCACTCCACCCGTGGTCGGGTTGGCCAGGATCGAGACGAACGGCAGGCCCTCCTCGTGAAGGCGGCCGAGCCAGGCGCTGGTCTTAGCCATCTGCATGAGCGAAAAAATACCCTCCATCATGCGGGCGCCGCCGCTGCGCGAGACCACGATCAACGGGCTGTGGTGCTCGAGCGCGTTGCGGGTGGCGCGGGCGATTTTCTCCCCCACCACCGAGCCCATGCTCCCGCCGATAAAACTGAAATCCATCACCGCCAGTTGGAGTTTGCGGCCTTCCAGCTCACCCTCGCCGGTCAGCACGGCCTCGTTGCGGCCCGTGGCTGCGACAGCCTTGACCAGACGGTCGCTGTACTTGGAACGGTCGACGAACCCCAGCGGGTCCTGGCTTTTAATCCCGGACTCGTACTCGTGGAACGTGCCCGGATCGAGCAGCAGGTTCACGTAGGCCTCGGGAGCCAGGCCGTAATGGAAATCGCAGCGCGGGCAGACATTCAGGTTCTTGTCCAGTTCCTGCTTGTAAAGAATCTCCCCGCAGCTTTCACATTTGATCCAGAGGTCATCGGGTATGACTTTTTTCGGCTGGGCTTTGGGACCGCTTTTTTCCTTCCTGAACCAGGCCACAGTCTCACCTCCGGTATATTGTCGGAGCAACCCTGTCCGCGGACGGAGCGATGAGTTATCCGCACGCACGTGCAGGTATGAAAGGATAATTTAAGTCCGGATAAGAGGATTAGTCAAGTGCCATGCCGGAAGGGGCTGAACGGGAAAGACAGGTGAGGCTCAGAGGTCACGCCGCATGATCACGGCGTCCTCGGTGGGTTTGGAATAGTAGCGCCGGCGCAGGCCGACCCGCGAGAAACCGTGGTGCTCGTACAAGGTGATCGCACGGATGTTGGAGGCGCGCACCTCCAGGAACACCGTAATCACGCCGCGCTTGCGGCAGATTGCCAGGTTGCGCTCAAGAAGGCGCGCCCCCACGCCCTGCCCCTGGAACTGTGGGTGCACAGCCAGGTTGCCCAGCTCGGAGGACTCGATCACCACCCAGAGGCAACTGTATCCGATCACCCGCCCGGCCTTGAGGGCCACCAGACAGAGGGCGTCAGGCAAGTCGATCAGGCGCAGGAAATCCACCTCGTGCCAGGTCTCGCTGAAACAGAGCTGCTCGATCTCCAGGATCTGGCTCAGGTGACGGCGGGTCATCTTGACCAGGCGCAGAGAGGAGAGCGCTGACTGATCTTGGGGCTGCGGGGGAATGTCGTTCATTTTCCAAGCCGAAGCTGAACCTGTCCGCTGCGCAGATAAGTCGGTTCGAAAGCGAAGATGTCCTTAACCTGCCGCCTCTGGAGAGCGGCCAGGACCAGCTCGCCCAGGAACGCGGCCTCGGGCTGGTCAAGTCGGGCGGCGGGACGGGACAGGCTGAGGCCTGCAATCCGGGTCAGGCTCTCCCAGGCCGCTGTCACTCCGGCCCCGGCGCAGACCAGGCGCCCGCCGGGAAAGCTCAGGCCTTTCAGGGCCACGGCCAGCGCCTCGCCGCTCAGGGCGCAGGGGGCGAGCAGTTCCTGCCCGTCCTCCGCACCGCCTGTCCAGAGATAGACTGCGGCGTAGAACTCACCCTGGCCCGCATCCAGCAGAGCCAGAGCGGGCAAGCCGCTTACATGGGCGCCCCAGGCCAGGCACTCCAGGGTCCCCGCGGCGTAAAGGGGAAGTCCCAGCGACCAGGCCAGGGTCTTGGCCGTAGCGGCCGCTATCCTGAGGCCCGTGAACGAGCCGGGCCCTGCGGCCAGGGCCAGCCCCTCCACCTGTTGCAATGTCAGGCCGACCCCCTCCAGAAGGTTCTGGATCAGGGAAAACAGCTTTTCGGTATGGGAGGCCGGGCTGGCGCTGGTGCGGCCGGCGACAAGCCCCTGCGGTCCCACCAGGGCCAACGAGCCCACCGGCGTGGAAGTGTCGAGGCAGAGCATCAACGGCGTTTCACTCATCGTTTGTCCTTCCCGGCCAGCCAGGCATCCAGGCCGCGCTCCAGGCCGGGCCAGAGCCGGTCGAAAGCACGCAGGCGCACGCTGCGCCGGCCGGGGTCCAGCCAGCCGAGTTCCATCTCCAGACGGCGCGGGGGCAGAAGGCCGCGCGCCCGTTCGGACCACTCCATGCAGACTATCTCACCTCCGGAGAGCACCTCCGGCAGGCCGATACCCTCCAGTTCCTCGACATTGTCCAGTCGGTAGCAGTCCACGTGGACCAGCGGACAGCGTCCGTCCTCGTAGCGGTTGATCAGCGTGTAGGTGGGGCTGGTGATCGGCTCGCTAACGCCCAGGGACCGGCCGATGGCCTGGATCAGCGTGGTCTTGCCGCAGCCCAGCCCGCCGAACAGCGCCAGGGTGCCGGGAGAATCCATTGCCGCTGCCAGCACGCTCCCCAGCCCGACTGTCTCGGTCAGGTTTTCCAGAATAAAAGCGCGCTCGAAACGCGCAGGGCTCTCGCTCATGGTATCCGGGATTGAAAGGTGCAAGTTTATCGGACGCTTGAAACTAACCCCAGCGGCTCTACCGCGCAAGACAGCCGTAAAAGCAACGGCCCCCCGATGCGCTGGCACCGGCGGGCCGTCGAATTATCTTAAAACGCCTTCCCGGCCTATTTCCGGCCGCTATCCAACTGGTACTGCGTCTTGGCGGCGTTCAGACGCTCGATCACCTTGAGCCAGTTGCCGAAACGCAGGCTGTCGAAATAGGAGAAGATCAGGTCCTGGCTCTGCAGGTCGATGCTGCGGTCGAACAGGTAGATCGCGGCCACGGGCGGCTGACGGATGTAGGCGACCTTGTCCATGAACTTGGGAGAGATCGGGATGATCTGCAAGGGTTTGTATTCCATGCCGTGGCAGTAGATCACCAGCTCATGCGGCTCGTAACGCACCTCCTGGCCCATCGCGCGGAAATTCACCAGGAACGGAACCGGCCCCTTGGGGTCGGTCGGGTCCATGGACGGCCCGTTGCCGGGGTTTTCCTTGATCAGGTTGCGGAAATACTCTTTCAGCTCGAGCGTGGCGTAGGTGATGATGCTCTCATCCATCGCAGTGACCGAAATCTCGAGGTCATCCGTGCGGGTTGTGGTGGTGATGTCGGTTTTGATCAATACCCCGTCATAATCCTCCGGCACATCCTCCCAGCCCTGGGCGAACAGGCTCAGAACGAGTGACAGACACATGACAATCAGGCTGGTGCTCAGTTTACCGGGTTTCATGGCGGCTCCTCGCTGCGGACCGGCGTGGACTGTTAAGTTCGTCTTGTTTCTATAAACTCTGACGGCGGGAAGCTGGCCGATATTCACCAAGCAAGCACTCGATATTGTTCACTGGAAGTTTGTTTCTGTCAAGGTTAATCTCCTGGCTCGAACTCCGATTCAATCCGGCTTCCGAGTATACCCCTCAACACCGCTCCGGTGCGGCTTCTTTCACAGGCGGCCACCTGGCGCGGGGTGCCCTGGACCAGCAGCTCTCCGCCATCACTGCCGCCCTCCGGTCCCAGATCGACAATCCAGTCGGCCCGGGCGATGACCTCGGGATTGTGCTCGATCACAACCAGGCTGTGGCCCGCGTCGACCAGACGGTCGAGTACGCGCAGAAGGCGCTGGGTGTCCTGGTGGTGCAGCCCGGTGGTGGGCTCATCCAGGATGTACATCCGTCCGCGGCCCCGTGCGGCCGAGGCCGGTTCGCAGAGCTGGCGGGCGATCTTGAGCCTCTGGCTCTCCCCGCCCGAGAGAGTTGTCGCGCTCTGACCCAGGCGCAGATAGCCCAGCCCCACCGACTGCAGCACCCAGAGCGGCTTGCCGATCCCGGTCTCCGCCCCGAAAAACTCGATCGCCTCGTTGACTGTCATCTCGAGCACCCGGTCCAGCGTGGCCCCGTTGTACTTCACGCGCAGCACCCGCGGGCTGAACCGCTTGCCGCCGCAGGTCTCGCAGGGCACGAAAATGTCGGCCATGAACTGCATCTCGATCCGCTCGAAACCGGCGCCGCTGCAGGTTTCGCAGCGCCCGCCCGCGGTGTTGAACGAAAAGTCCCCGGCGCTCAGTCCCAGGCTTTGCGCCTGCTTGGTGCCGGCGAACAGCTTGCGGATCTCGTCATAGGCCTTCACATAGGTCACCGGGTTGGAGCGCGGGGTCCGTCCGATGGGACTCTGATCCACCAAGGTCACGCCGGACAGATAATGCGGCTGCTCCAGGCTGTCCAGGGGCAGGGACGCGGCTGGCTGCGCGCTGCGGTCCAGGGCGGCCTCCAGGGCCGGGTGGAGCAGCCCGGTCACGAGCGAACTCTTGCCGCTGCCACTCACCCCGGTCACGCAGGTGAAACAACCCACCGGGAACGAGACATCGATGCCGCGCAGGTTGTTGAGCCGCGCTCCGCGCAGGCCGACAAAGCGTTTCGCCGGACGGGTCCGCCGCGCGCCGGAGGCTGCCGGCCCGGACAGCCAGCGCCCGGTCGGGGTATCCATTCCGGCCAGCCCCTGGGCCGGGCCGTTGAACAGCACCTGCCCGCCCTGCTCGCCCGCGCCCGGCCCCAGCTCGATCAGGTGTGCGGCTGCCTTGATCACGCTGCGGTCGTGCTCCACTACCAGAAGGCTGTTGCCCGCGGCCACCAGCTCAAGCAACACGCTGATCAGACGGTCGGTGTCGCGCGGGTGCAGCCCGATAGTCGGCTCATCCAGCACGTAAAGGGTGTCGGTCAGGCCGCTGCCCAGCAGGCGGGTGAGCATGATCCGCTGGTACTCGCCCCCGGAGAGGGTCTTGGTCATGCGGCCCAGGCTCAGATAGCCCAGCCCGACCCGCCGCATGAAATCCAGCCGAAAACCGATCTCGCGCACCAGCTCGCCCGCGGCGGCCAGTCTGCTGGACGGCAGCCGGGCGGGCAGGCTTGCGATAAATCGACCCAGGCAGTCCACATCCTCGGCCAGCAATTCGCCGAAAGTGCGGCCCTCCACGCGCACGAACGCCGCCTCGGGCCGCAGACGGGAGCCGTTGCAGGATGGGCAGACACGCTCGCTCTGGTAGGAGCGCAGGAAAAAGCGGATGTACTGCTTGTATTTCTTGGCCTCCAGCTTGCGCAGGAACGGCAGCAGGCCCTCGAACCAGCCCTCGCCCTCCAGCAGCATCCTTCTCTGCGTCTCGGACAGGCTGTCCCAGCGCACGTGCATGTCGATCCCGCTCTCCAGGCAGAATGTGCGCAGGGCCTCGCGGCGGCCCTCGTAGCGCGGCTTGGTCCAGGGGTCGAGCGCGCCCTCGGCCAGGGTGCGCGCGCGGTCGGGCACGATAAGGCCGAGGTCATAGTCCAGCAGGTTGCCGAAACCCCGGCAGAGCGGGCAGGCGCCATAGGGGTTGTTGAACGAGAACAGGTTGTGGGTCGGCTCGGGGAAGCTGCGGTCGCAGACAGCGCAGTGGTAGTGCGCGCTGAACCGCAGCGGCGCATCCTGCCCCTCCACAATCACCGCGGCCCGTCCCTCGCCGTGATGGTACCCCTGGCGCAGGGCCTCATCCAGGCGGCCGCGGGAGGCGCTGTCCAGGCGCAGACGGTCCACCGCCACGAGCAGCGGCTCCTCTGGCGTGAGGCCCTCCAGGGCCGACGGCTCATCCAGGCGCAGAGAGGCCAGGTCCGCCCCGCGCCAGGCGTGGATGAAACCCAGGGCCAGAAGGCTCTCGCGCAGAGCCCCGGGGTTCACCAGCGCTGAGCGCGGCGGCGCGAATGCCACGCTGGCGGCATGTCCTGAATGCCCGGCCAGAACGCGGTCCGAGACCGCATCCGGAGTGTCCGGAACCACAGCGTTCCCGCAGTCCGGGCAGTACGTGGTCCCGGCGCGCGAAAACAGCAGGCGCAGGTAGTCCAGAATTTCGGTGATCGTGCCGACCGTGGAGCGGGAGGTGTTGACCGGGTTGCGCTGCTCCACGGCCACGGCGGGACTGAGGCCCTCAATGCGGTCGAAATCAGGCCGCGGAATGCGTTCCATGAATTGCAGGACATAGGTGGGCAGGGTTTCGAGGAAACGGCGGCGGCTCTCCTGGTACAGGGTGTCGAACACGAGCGAGCTCTTGCCCGAGCCCGAGACCCCGGTCACCACGACCAGGCTGCCGCGCGGCAGTTCCAGGTCGATATTCTTCAGGTTGTTCTGGCGTGCGCCTGTGACTGTGATGCGGTCCAAGTTGTCCGTTCGTGCTGGTTCGGATTGCGGTGGAAGGCAGCCCGCAGACAAGGCTCAACGGGATGACGGGCTGAGCAGAATCATGGCCTCCTCGATCCGCCGCAGGTCCACGGTGGTGTTCTTGCAGGGTCCTTCGGGACGGCAGTTGGGCACGGCGAAAGTGGGGATCACCGGGGCCACATCCTGCAGCCCGGCCACCAGGTCGCGCTCGCAGGCCACGGCGATGATTCGGCTCGGGCGGTGGTCCTGGATCAGCTTGCGCGCTTTCTCCCCCCCCGGGACGGTGTGCACCAGCGCGCCGAAACGCTCGGCCAGGACCTGGATGCCGCGGCGGCTCTCCGGAGTCAGGCAATGGGGCAGAAGCACCAGCAGCGGCCCCGAGCCGGTGTTGATCCGCGCGCCGCGCACCAGGGCGTTGCTAAGGTTCACGAACGAGTTGCCCATCCGGTCTCGGCTGATCCCGAAACTCCGTCCCATGCGGAACACCAGCGGCAGCAGAAGGTGGAAACTGCGCTGGACCGGCTCCATACGCCAGGGCAGACGGCGGCCGGTAAGGAGCGGCAGAGCCAGAGCGCAGAACCAGAGCAACACCGCCACGCCCGCGGCCAGAACAGACACCAGCACGACCGTGGCCAGAAGGTGGTGCCAGCCCTCCAGGCGCGGAGCGATCATGTAGTAGATCAGCCCACCGCATAGCAGCACGAACAACAGGGCCAGGAAAGCGAAGCCGATGAAAACCCGCTGGTCCTCGTTCAGCTCCCACTGGCTCTCCACCGCGCCGTCCCAGTCCGACCACTCGTTTCCCAGCTTGCGGTCGGCCGACGGGCGCGGGGCCGGTATATCCTTTGTCTCATCTGCCATTGTCACACACCCGGGCCGCAGCTCCGCCCAGACACGCACGGCCGGGGGATTCCCCGGCCGTGCGTGGACAGGCGTATCAGGTCGCGGCTCCCTTGTTCGAATGCGGAATCAGGAGGCGGCTGTGTTCAGCTCGCTCAGCAGCAGCTCCAGGTCCACCGCGTGCATCCGGGCGCCC